>JAFGLD010000045.1 GCA_016928235.1 Anaerolineae bacterium
CGCGGCCGCCTGGCAGAAGCTAATAGCCAAAAGCTAACAGCTAACAGCCAATCACACACTACGATTGAGCTTAAGTTGACACTTATGGTCACTGAATCTATCATCAAGCGCAAACAACCCTCTCCACCACACTCCCTATTGCCTACCCGATCACTCGCGGGACTCGCGCCGAAATGGAACAGATAACCTCCAGGCTCGTAACACCCATGTATCCCGCCATATCAGAAGCCCTGATCTCGTCATTCCCCTGCCGTCCGAGCATCACAACTTCATCACCTATTTGGACATCCGGCAAACTCGATGTATATATCATACTACGATTCGCTGCCATGCAGCCGACAATAGATACCCTTTGGCCTCTTAGCAGCACCTTGTTCGGGGCATCCGGCTTTGTTCTAAGCCCATCGGCATAACCCACAGGAATGATTGCCACCTTCTCTTTGGTTGGTAAAACGCTGACCCTGATGACAGATGTCTTCCAACTCATAGCAGAATGAAGAGGCATCGATGAAAGCGGGCCTGTCGAAGACTCCAGCCCGACCAGAGCAGGCCCAATACGCGCCATCGTCAGGTAAATCTCCGGCATAGTTATGGCAGTAGTAGTGTCGACATGAACGTGAGGAATCGAAAGGCCCGACGCATGAAGACTGTTATACACAACTGTAAATCTTGCCATCTGCTCACGGACATCTCGATTCTGGCCCCGGTCTCCCGAGGATGGCAGAGAGGTATAGATTCCCTCTATCACCAGAACCTCCAGGCGTACCAGATCGCGCACTAATGACGCAACCTGCTCCCAGGCTATACCACATTCCCCATTACTAACATCAATGCATAAATGAACTCCGGCCACACGGCCCAAACCACGTGCGGCCTGGGCTAGAGCCCTCATCCCATCAGTGTCGTGAATGCTGACGGTTAGATCAGATATAACAGCCTGGCGCGCCTGATGAGGAAAAATCTGCCCCAGAATTAGAATAGGAGCATCGATCCCGCAACGACGTAATTCAATGCCTTCCCCAAGTGAAGCCACGCCCAACATCGTCACACCACTGCCCTGAGCCGCAGTGGCTACTTGTACTGCCCCATGTCCATAAGCATTGGCCTCCACAACAGCCATCACCCCTACCCCAGATACGAGTCGACGTCGGATTTCCTGGATATTGTGGGCTATCTCCTGGAGGTTTAGCTCGATCCATGACGGCCAATCTAAATAGAGCGGCTCTGCCGGCATGCCCTGGTGATTGGGAGGAGGCATCTCTCCCCATGCAGCAGGATCTTTGAGCAGACGCCGAACAGCCTGCCCCATCTGTTCGCGCTGTCCGCCTGAAACTAATACGAGATCGCCGGGTGAAGATAGATTCCGGAGCGCCGTCTCCGCGATCTCACCAGCGTCGTAGAGCAGGGATACGCGTTCACGCAACATACCGGCCCGGCATGCTGCCCGCCCGGCCACGCACGCCATCTCGCCACATGCAATTAAGAAGTCAGCCGATTGCGCGGCTTTCAGACCGATCTCCATGTGTGCATGAATGGCCTCTTCGCCCTGACCGGCAAGATTTCCAAGAATGACAAGCTTCCGTCTGCCGCCAATATCGACACCCGCGAGCCACTCCAGAGCAGCCAGGGCCGCAGCCGGATTAGCACACGCAGTATCATCGACAAGAAATGAACCTCGAACACCCTCAAGCAAACTCAGCCGGCCAGGCAAAGAGCGTAAGTTGGAAAGTGCTTGAAGCCCCTCTTCGAGAGGGATATCATAGAGCAAGCCAACAGAAAGGGCAGACAAAGCGACAGATAGCCCGGCACGGGCCAGGACAGGAAGATGACAGTTCTTCAGCTCCTGGTCGGCATAACGAAGATCGAAAGCTGTTCTGTCCAGATAGCAAGCAACGTTGCAAGCTGATAGATCGGCCGTTGCCGCGCGGTTGTCTGATGCCTGTCCATAGGTCAACCTGGCAATTCGACTAAACCGCTGCAGATCAAGGGTATGACTATCATTCACATTCAGCACAGCCATTCCATTGTCAGGAAGGGCTTCAAGTGCCTGCCGAGCCTCTTGTTGAACATCGACCGGGCTACCCCATCCCCGCGCAGGACCAACCGGGTCTGTCGTTGTGAGCACTATCATTTGGGGCCTGACTATCGTCAACAGCCGCGACATCTCACCTGGCGGCTGTCCTTTTAGCTCAAGCACAGCAATCTGGTGATCTTCGGCCAGATCTCCCAGGTCAAGCAGCATATTGTATTGGCCAGACAGGCTTTGTCGACACCGATAAACGGCATAACGAGTTTCCAGGATCGTCGCGATAGCCTCGCACGCCCAACTCTTACCCAATGAGCCAACAACACCAATAATCATCGTCCCGTATTGGCGCAGAACGTAGGCAGCCCATTGCCCCAAGGCCACAGAGGTGTCGCCAACCAGGATAACAGTTGCCCGGCTCACATCACATTTGGGAGGCTCGTGACACAGAATGCCAGTTGCCCCAGCAGCCAATGCCTGCTCAATCCAACGATGCCCATCGTCGGTCTCAGTTCTCAGTGCAACAAAAAGACTACCGGGTTTGGCCTGGCGTACATCGTGGCACAAACCGGTGAAGCGATCAGAACCACCTTCGCCAAACAACTGACCGCCTGTTGCACTACGGAGATCGTCTAGATATATCATGAGTTATCCGGATAAGTGTTTTGCCCCATGGGCAAGGGGACAGGTAAGCCATAAAACGCAAATATGTAAATATTTAAAGAATTGCGATATGCTGTCCATTCGCTGAAATTCTTCGGAGTTCTGCGAAATCCTGGTACGGCAATTGGGCCTATTTGAAGCCCGAATCCTCGGAAAGCTCAGTGTCATTCCTGCGAACGCGGGAATCCACCTGCTGATCTCAAAGACTCCTACTGACACAGGAATGACATCTGTTAGCTGTAAACCAAAACTCGTCACTCATCACTCAAAACTGTCAAGCAGCCGGCACCAACAACTTAATAGTCACGTTCCGTGTAAGTGTTAACCGAAAACTTCACTGCAGAACTGTATTCTCAGAATATCAGTATAGTCAGGCAAGCTACCTTTGGAAAGTCAATCACCACCTCTTACAACATACAATTTACAATGTACAATTGTCATGGAACGCATTCGGCGGCACAATTAGAGCAGAGATCGACAAGTAGGCTGAACAGTCAAAGACAGCACCCCAAGCGTCATCATAAGTCTGGCCGTCTTTGGAGAAGCAATGAGCAGCACTCCTTCCGCATCAGAAGAAACTCACACAAAGCGTGAGCGGGCCATAATCCTATTTGTGGACGATGACCTCGCTATCCGGGAGAGTGTGACCGACTTTTTGCGAGTATCCGGTTATCAAGTCCTGACAGCTATCAACGGTGCGGATGCCCTAGAGATCCTGCAAAACCAGACACCAGACTTGATCATCGCCGATATAGCCATGCCTGAGATGGATGGATACGAGCTGTACGGCATAGTGCGCAGCAACCCCCAGTGGAACCTGCTGCCGTTCGTGTTCCTGACAGCTCGGGGAGAGCAAAAGGATATCCGCTATGGCTACAGTCTGGGAATCGATCACTATATCACCAAGCCTTTCGAGCCCGAAGATCTGTTGGCTGTCATCGAGGCACGGCTGCAACGAACGCGCGTGGTTCAAGAAACTCTATCGTCAAGCATCGAACACATCAAACAGCACCTGATCCATACTTTTAGCCATGAGCTGCGATCACCCATGACGGCCATCTACGGCTATGTCACGCTGTTGCAAGAGGACCTGGACAAGCTCACGGACGAACAGGTCAGGGAAATGCTCAGCCACGTCGAACGAGGGACCCGGCGATTGAGCCGGCTGGCTGAGGATCTGATGCTCATGTTTCAAATCGACAGCGGCGCTGTAGGGATCGAAATTGCTCGATTCAGCCAGTTTGTCGATATCGGACAGTTGGTCAATAATGTCGTTCAGAACCTGGTCATCAAGGCAGAGGAACACCATATCTCCATCGCCATCGATATGCCGGACAGATTGCTCGTGAAAGGCATTCCTCTGTACTTAACCGATATACTCACAAGGCTTATCGACAACGCAATCAAGTTTTCTCATCGAGAAGGTGGGCACATCTCGATCACCGGCACAGCCCGGGATGACGTCTGCATCAAGATAGAAGATACGGGCATCGGCATTCCGCCTGATAAACAAAGACAGTTGTTTCAACGCTTTGAGCAAATCGACCGGGACAGGCTAGAGCAGCAAGGCACCGGGCTGGGGCTTGCCATTGCCATGCGCCTGGCTCAGATGCATGGGGGAACCATCGATGTCAGCAGCCAGGAGAATGTTGGAAGCACCTTTACACTGATACTGCCATCAGCCTGACAGCTATACTCTCACCCAGACTGAGAGAGTCACACTGCCGATCATCGACGACACGAATCGGCCACTCAAACAACCACCATTATCATCAAGGAGCATACAATATGAGCAACTGGAATATCCCAACCGATCTCCACTATACCAAGACCGATGAATGGATCAAGGTGGACGGACAAGAAGCTTTGATCGGCATCACCGACTACGCCCAAGACCAACTCTCTGACATCGTCTTCGTTGAACTACCTGAAGTTGGCACATCCTACTCTGCCAACCAGTCACTGGGCGTCGTCGAATCGGTGAAGGCAGCGGCCGACATTCACCTGCCCGCAAGCGGGGAAATAGTGGCTACCAATAACGATCTCGCAGATACCCCGGAGATTCTTAATCAGGATCCTTACGAGGGAGGATGGATCGTCCGCGTCAAGCTGGCTGACCCATCAGAAGTGGATAGTCTGATGGATGCGTCAGCCTATACAGCCTACTGCGACGAGCGCGGATAACCGGTGTCCGGATCCCACCCAAACAGAACCAACAAACTGACACCAGTCAACATCTTATCCATCATCAGAAAGCATACTCAATGAGTTACATCCCCCATACCGCCGATGATATTCAGGCTATGCTCGAAACTATCGGCCTTGCAGATGTAGAAGAGCTGTTCACAGCCATCCCCGAAGCTTTCAGATTCCCAACTCTCGACCTGCCGGAAGGCCTATCCCAGATGGAGACATCCCAGGCCATCGAGTACCTGAGTGAAGCCAACCTTCCGGCAGGGAAAATGATCACGTTTCTGGGAGCCGGGGCCTATAATCACTACAGCCCCGCGGTTGTCAATCAAGTCCTCCTGCGGGGTGAATTCCTGACCGCCTACACACCCTATCAACCCGAGATCAGTCAGGGGACACTCCAGGCCATCTTCGAATACCAGAGCATGATCTGCGCGTTGACGGCTATGGAAGTTGCCAACGCCAGCCACTACGACGGGGCCACCGCTCTGGCTGAAGCCGTCATCCTGGCCCTCAATGCTGCCCGCGACGACCGCAAGAAAGTCGTCCTGAGCGGCGTCATCCACCCCGAATACCGTGAAGTGGTACGCACTTACACACAGGGCATGGGGCTGACCATCGAAGGGGATGAGCCGGCATCTGCCGACCTGAACACCTTCATCGACGCGATTGACGATCAGACTGCCCTGGCAGCCATACAATATCCCAATTTCTTTGGGCAGATCGATGACATCGCCCGGTTCATCCAGGCAGCCCACGCACACGGGGCACTGGCCTGCATCGTCGCCGACCCCATCGCGCTGGGGCTGCTCAAGCCGCCGGGAGCGATGGGAGCAGATATTGTCGTCGGAGAGGGGCAAGGACTGGGCATCCCGATGAGCTTCGGGGGGCCATACCTGGGCTTCTTCGCAACGCGGCAGAAATATGTGCGCAAGATGGCCGGCAGATTGGTCGGTGAGACAACCGATGCTCAGGGACAGACCGGCTATGTGCTGACCCTCTCCACGCGCGAGCAGCACATCCGCCGGGAGAAAGCCACCAGCAACATTTGCACCAACCAGGGTTTGATGGCGTTAGCTGCTGCCGTCTACTTGAGCGTGATGGGCAAACACGGCCTGCGCAAAGTCGCCGAGCTGTGTTATCACAAGTCTCACTACGCCGCCGATGTCATCGACAGGCTCGACGGATACAACATCGACCGCCACAAACCCTTTTTCAAGGAATTCGTCGTCCAATGTCCCAGACCGGTAGCCGAGATCAACCGGTACCTGCTGGAGACCTATGGCATCATCGGCGGCTACGATCTCGAATCCCCCTACCCCGACCGCAAGAACCAGATGCTGATCGCGGTCACCGAGATGAACACGCGAGAGGAGATCGATTTGTTGGCACAGGCGCTTAATGAGGTGGAACAATGACCGAACCCCTGATTTACGATCTCGGCTCGCCCGGCCGCGCCGGTATCAAAATGCCCGATCCGGATGTACCGTTGGCAGATCTGCCCGCCGATCTCGCCCGCGATGATCTTGACCTGCCGGAAGTCAGTGAGGTCGATGTGGTACGCCACTACACACGCCTCTCGATCCTCAATCACAGTATCGATAAGGGTTTCTACCCGCTGGGCTCCTGCACCATGAAGTATAACCCCAGGCTCAACGAGGATATGGCGCGTCTGCCCGGTCTGGCAGCCGTCCACCCTTACCAGGATCCGGAAACAGCGCAGGGCGCGCTGGAGCTAATGTACGAGACACAGGAATGGCTCAAGGAAATCGGTGGGTTTGCGGGCGTTTCTTTGCAACCCTCCGCGGGAGCGCAGGGCGAATTCACCGGCATCTTGATCATGCGGGCCTATCACCGGGATCGAGGGGACACCCGGAGAACCAGAATCCTCATCCCGGACTCGGCACACGGCACTAACCCGGCCAGCACAACGATGAGCGGGCTGGAGGTCATCGAGATACCGTCCGACGCGCGCGGCAACGTCGACCTGGAATCGCTCCGGGCTCACTGTGACGATACGGTAGTGGGGTTGATGATTACCAACCCAAACACGCTTGGCCTTTTCGAAGACCAAATCGTCCCGATCATCGAGCTGGTACACAACTGCGGTGGGCTGGTCTACGGAGATGGCGCCAACCTCAATGCCTTGATGGGCATCGTCCGTCCCGGCGACCTGGGCTTCGATGTTATGCACTATAACCTGCATAAAACATTCAGCACGCCACACGGCGGCGGCGGCCCCGGATCGGGCCCGGTTGGCGTCGCCGAGCACCTGGCGCCTTATCTGCCGGGCCCCCTCGTCGATATCGTCGAGGGAGCTGAATCCGAAGGTGAGATGCCTCGGTATCAGCTCGTGATGCCAGCCAGGAGCATCGGCCGGATGAAAGCCTTCTACGGAAACTTTGGTGTCATTGTACGCGCCTACACCTACATGATGGTCAACGGCAGCGACGGGCTGCGCCGGGTCAGCGAAATGGCCGTGCTCAATGCCAACTACCTTCGAGCCCGACTGCGCAACACCTATCATGTCCCTTACGACCGCGTCAACATGCACGAGTTTGTCATAGAAGGGCGATTTGCCGATGCCCCAGGCATTCACGCGCTCGATATCTCCAAACGGCTGATGGACTATGGGATGCACCCACCCACCAATTACTTCCCGTTGATCGTGCATGAGGCGCTGATGATCGAGCCAACCGAGACCGAGAGCAAAGAGTCGCTGGATGCTTTCTGCAATGCCATGGTGAGCATCGCGCGGGAGGCCCGCGAGCAGCCGGAGCTGCTGCGCGATGCCCCCCATAGCACGCCGGTAGGTCGATTGGATGAGGTACGTGCTGCCAGGCAGTTATCCCTATGCTGTCGCCCCATCGCCAATCCTGATTAGGTTGTGGGTCGCTTTGTACTTTATCGGCAGGATGTGCTACAACTGGCATATGGCTGATAGTCGCTGTCTGCGAATCGTAAACTTGCAAAGGGTATCCCATGTCGATCACGCAACCTGCTACCTCAAACAACAAGCTTTACGTAACCCCGACCAATAAATACGGGATCATTGTGCGTGATGGACCAGGTAACCAGTACAAACACATCGCCGAGGCTTTTATCGGCGATATACTCGAAGTTTTGGAGGAAGAGGCCCAGGCTCTTAGTAAGATCGGCCAGCGCGGCCCGTGGCTCAAGATCCGTACACCACAAGGACAGGACGGCTGGGTGTTCTCGCGGTTTGTTCAACGTATAGCCGGTGGCACACCAACTCCCGACACGCCGACACAGCCGCTCTATCTGCGGACGACAGCACAGGATGGCCTGTATGTGCGCTCCGGGCCTGGCACACAGTTCAAGGCCTTGACCTCGGTCAGATGGCATCAACGGCTGGAGACGGTGGATAGCCCGGACCAGGCAAAAGCCAGTCTGGGCAAGTATGGGGAGTGGATCCAGATCAAGACGCCACAGGGCATCACAGGGTGGTCGGCTGCCTGGTATCTCGAAGCGTTTGTCGAGCCGCTTTCCTGGCCGTTAGGACATGCCCTGGTCGGTTTGCATGGCCCTGCCGAACCCTGGTGGGACAGATGGAACGAGCCCGCCTATCAGATCGTTCAGCAGGGACGAATAGAGGCCGTGAAGATGCTGGCGGCAGGGGAACTGTTGGCCAAGGGACCGGAAGCCGTCACCAACATTGTCAACCGGCTGCGCGGCTTAGGCGTACGATTCATCATGGCGCGCCTGCTGTTTAACTTCTCCGGACCGAGAAGCCCGGAAGATTTTGTCAAGGCTGTTTTACCGGCCGCTCGATGCCTATACGAAAGGGGTGTCGAGTATTTCGAGGTTCACAACGAGCCCAACCTGCACACAGCGCGCAGCCCGGAAGGCATGTGGGTTGCCTGGCAAAACGGCAGGGAGTTCGGTGTGTTCTTTGAGAGGGTCGTCGAGCTTTTGAGACGAGATTTGCCGCGTGCTTACTTTGGATTTCCCGGCTTGTCTTCAGGGTTTGACATCCCCAAAGTCCGCGTCGGATCAGAGCGATTCCTGGACGAAGCTGATGATGCCATCAAGAACAGCGCCGACTTTATCTGCATGCATACCTACTGGGGAATAGGCAGCGCCAACTATCTCGATTCCATCCGGGAGATACGGGACTTTTGCAACAAATACTACGGTAAGCTCGTCTTTGTAACCGAATTTAACAATGGTGGAGCCAACATCGGGAAGGATATCAAAGGGCGCGAATACGTCCAGTTTTACACAGAAGCCAGGAAGCTCCCGTCGAACCTGGGCGGTCTGTTCTCGTTTGTCCTATCGGCTGCTGGAGGTGACTTTTCTCACGAAGTGTGGACAGACAGTTCAATTGCCTACTATGTTGGGAGAAGGTCTATCACATAAAAAACAGAGGGAAGTGGGCGGTACAAGACTCGAACTTGTGACCTCTTCTGTGTAAGAGAAGCGCTCTAACCAACTGAGCTAACCGCCCAACGCTCCGACATTATAGCCGGAGTGAAAGGATGCTGTCAACTACGGTTGCTACACACGGGGCAACACGACCCCCTTCTGATTTTGATACTTCCCCGACCGATCCGCATAGCTGACATCACACGGCTCATCGCCAACAAAGAACAGCACCTGCGCGATACCCTCATTGGCGTAGATCCTGGCCGGCAGAGGCGTGACGTTGCTGATCTCCAGTGTGATGATGCCTTCCCAGCCTGCCTCCAACACTGTTGTGGGAATGAGCACGCCGGACCGGATGTAGGTCGACTTGCAGAGCACAACCCCGGTCACATTGGCAGGCATCCGGATCATCTCGACGGAGTGAGCCAGGACGAACGAGTTCGGTGGGATCAGGCAGACATCGCCCTTGAAATCCACATAAGCATGTGGGTCGAAGTTCTTGGCATCGACAATGCTGGAGTGAACGTTGGTGAAAATTTTGAACTCGTCGGCCACCCGGATATCATATCCGTATGACGACACGCCAAACGAGATAACGCCTTCCCGTTTCTGCTCGTCCACAAACGGCTCGATCATGCCGTGTTCCAGCGACATCTTCCTGATCCAGTTATCTGCTTTAAGCCCCATGAAATGATTGTTCTCCCTGAAAAGTGATGAGTGACGAGTGATGGGTGACGGGTGACGAGTTAAAAGCTTTATTGCTGCGCATCGAGCCCCGTTCACGTTCTATCTCTAATTACAGAGCCTGATTACAATATTTGTGCCTTTACATCTGCTCCGGCGCGCTCATCCCCATCAGGCTCAACGTGCGCGCCAACACGATCTTCGCCGCCGCGTACAGCTTGAGCCGCGATCCGGCCAGCTCGACAGGGACATCGGAGTGCAGCGCCCGGATATCCTCGTAGGTGGGGTGAAACAAACGCGCCAGTTCCTCGTGCGCCCAAAAAGCCAGTTTGTGCGGCGCCAGATCGCGCACGGCCTGCTCGACGATCTCAGGCAGCTCGATCAGCTTGCGGATCAGCGCCAGCTCGCGCGGGTCGGTCAGCAGGTGGACATCGGCATCTTCCATCGAGACACCCCGCTCGGCTGCCACGCGGGCGATGCTGGCACAACGCACATGGGCATTCTGGATATAGTAGACCGGGTTCTCGTTAGACTTCTTGCGGGCCAGGTCGATGTCGAAATCGATGCGGCTGTCTGCACTACGGGCCAGCATGAAGTAACGCACTGCATCCATGCCCACATCGTCGACGAGATCGTCCAATGCCACAAAGACTCCCTTCTTTGTGCTACCGCTCTCGCGCTCTCCTTCTGAGTTGACCAGTGTGACAAACTGGTGGATAACCACTTGAATACGCTCTGCATCATAGCCAAGCGCCCCGGCAGCTGCCTTCACATCTTTGAACTGCTCGATGTGATCGGCACCTAGAATATTCACGGCAGGGTCGTAACCGCGATCCAGTTTGCTGACATGATAGGCAATATCAGGCAGACGGTAGGTTGGCTCACCACTTGACTTAACAAGCGCACAATCCTTTTGGGCCCCCCGCAACTGCCGCGAACGCAGCCAGGTTGCCGAGCCGCTGGCCACCGCTTCCAAGTCTTCAGCATCGGGACGCTCATCGGCATCCTCATCCTTCTCAGGATGGAGTGCCTCGTAGACCAGCCCCTTCTCACGCAACTGATCGAGCACTTGCCACACTGCGCCATTGGCATAGACCGACTGCTCGCTGAAATAGTTGTCAAAAAGAATGCCAACTCGCGCCAGCGACGCCTTCTGCATCTCTGAAATCCGCGCGCAGGCAAAGTCTTTGAAGGGCTTGATATCCTCTTCTTCGATCAAAGCGTTGCCCTGCGCGGCGATCAGCTCATCGGCCAGGTCGTAGATGTAATGGCCCTGATACCCTTCGGCAGGAAACTCGACAGGTAAACCCAGCCGCTCCAGATAACGGGCCCGCAGGCTCTGCCCCAGGATATCCATCTGACGACCGGCATCGTTGTAGTAATACTCCATGTCGACGGTGTACCCCATCGACCGCAGCAAACGAGCCAGCGTATCGCCAATCACACCGCCCCGGATACGGTGAACCGATATCGGGCCGGTCGGGTTGGCGCTGACACACTCAACCTGGGCGCGCTGCCCGGCGAAATCGTCCATCCGGCCAAAATCATCACCCGCCGCGATGATCGCATCGACCTGCCGCTGAAGCCAGGCATCCGACAGGCGAAAGTTGACGAACCCCCCTACCCCCTCGACGCTCTCGACATAATCGGTAGACGGGAAGTGTGAGATCAGGGCCTTGACAATCTCTTCCGGCTTCAGGCGAGCCGGCTTCGCCAACTGCATGGCAGCCGGGGTGGCGTAATCGCCATGTTCAGGCTTGGGAGCATGGGTCACCTTCAGTGGGGGTATATCGAACAGCGGCAGATCGCCGGCCTGCTGAGCATCGCGGACGGCCTGTTCGAGCCGCTGAGCTAAATCGAGTGGAATTCGGATCACGCTGGTAGTCACTCCCTCAAAGACAGTTATTTTGGTAATTGGCCCAACAGCATAGAGCAACAAAACTCAACGCTCTGGGATAAACGCATCGATGGCACCCAGGATCAACGATTACCTGTTGAGCCCCTCGGCGCGCAATTGTAGCACGAAGCACGCGCCTCTCCAAAGGCTCTGGCGCGCATCGAGTGGCTGACCCTGCTCGATACGATGCACGCCGGACGGGTTGAGCACCAATCGGTGGAGAGACCAACCCCCGGCAGCTGCCACCCACTGCGCAGCTTGGCGATATGCTGCTCCATCTGCACCGCGAATGTTGAGCCACTGAACTACTGAAAAAGCTGAGTGCACTGAGCACCTGTCAATGTTAAAACTCAATCGTCGAGTGTCAGCAACACTGCGGAGAGAGGCGCCGCAGTCAATTGTGCGGTATACTCAAGATAGTAAACCTCACGCACCAACCAAATTCAGTCCCCACCTAATACTGTTCCACCACGATCTGATTCTAATAATACAGACAAAGGATCATCAATGTTCAAGAAGGGCGACCTCGTTTTACATCGCTATTATGGGTTAGGAACAGTGGTCAATATTCGAAGGATGCGGGTCACTGCTGACGAACGAGTCTACTACATCATCAGTCTTGCCGATGGCGAGAAGCTGCTAATCCCTACCAAAGAGGCCAAGCGACTGGGGCTGTCTGCGATAGTACACTCCGAGGCCATTATCAATGTGCTGTCCGATGCGCCTCAGTCACTCGCCGACGATTTTCGCTTGCGAAAGACGGAGATAGATCAGAAGATGGGGAGCGGTGATCCGCTACGAATTGCAGAAGTATTGCGCGATCTGACCTGGCGGGGAAATGCTGTAAAGCTATCCGACGGAGACACCAAACTGCGGTATAAAGCCCGAAAGTTTTTGAGCAGCTTGCTTGCCGCACAACCCAGCACAGATACCAGATCGGCACCCCAACGTCTGGATGCCACCCTCAAGCAGGCCATCCAGGTACGGGGTATTCCCGCCTGATGCCCTGAATGAGAATTCGCAAGTAGCACCCGTCACAGGAAGTTAAGCCACCACTAAATGGCCCAGGAATGGTACACGGGGCTGTGATATGTTGTGAACATGTTGAGGAATGAAATGTCATTCCCGCGCAGGCGGGAATCCACCAGTACACAGAGCATTCCCTCAAAGCATTCCGGATGCTGCCATAGAGAAGAGTATTCTTTTGTATTGGCGTAGACCACAAATATCTCGTCTTTTGTCACAACTCAACACACCATTCCTGACTTTCCCAATTTGAACCTGCCATCAAGACTGTAGCTGTGTAAGTTAATCGATTCTCATTCATTAGCTCCCCGTTTCTTGAAACGCTGCGCAGCTTCGTCCCTGCCGTGAAATAAAGGTATACTCAAATAAGTGCGTCCTGCCAAGCAAAGGCCCCAAATCATGACACAACAGAGCATCTCCCATCTGAGAAATCTTGCCTTCATAGGTAACTATCAGCCGCGCCTGTGTGGGATTGCCACCTTTACGACCGATCTTTGTGAGGCGATAGCCGGCGCCTACCAGGAGACTGCTTGCTTTACTATCGCAGTGAATGATACTGCTGCCGGTTATGCCTATCCTCCGCGTGTCCGGTTTGCGCTTGATGAAAACGATGTAGCTTCTTACCGTCGTGCTGCCGAGTTCCTAAATTTCAATGATGTGGATGTGATCTGTCTTCAACACGAATATGGGATTTATGGCGGCGTAGCGGGCAGCCACATTTTGGCGCTGCTGCGTGATCTTCGTATGCCGGTCATCACGACTCTGCACACAATTCTCCGAGAGCCTGACCCTAATCAGCGTGAGGTCATTCGAGAGCTGGCAGATCTCTCGCACTACCTGATCGTTATGAGCCGGGCTGGTACAGAGATTTTGCAAGAGGTCTTTCAGGTACCTGAAGAGAAAATCAAACTGATCCCCCACGGTATCCCCAATGTGTCATTTGTGGATCCCAACTTCTACAAAGAGCAGTTTGGCGTCGAGAGTAAGCACGTTTTGCTGACCTTTGGGCTACTTTCCCCAAACAAGGGAATCGAAAACGTCATTGAGGCCCTGCCCACCATCGTTGCCCACAACCCCGACGTAATGTACATCGTGTTGGGGGCAACGCACCCACACGTCAAGCGTGAGCATGGCGAGACTTATCGTTTATCTCTGGAGCGACTGGCACGCGAGCGCGGTGTCGAAGGCAACGTCATCTTCCACGATCGCTTCGTCACGTTGGAGGAGCTGGTCGAGTTCATAGGCGTGGCCGACATCTATATTACGCCTTATCTCGACCCCGCACAGATTACCTCCGGTACACTGGCGTATACAGTGGGGGCCGGTAAAGCAGTGATCTCGACTCCCTATTGGTATGCTGAAGAGCTGTTGGGGGAGAAACGCGGATTGCTGGTTCCCTTCAAAGACTCTGCTGCTATTGCGCAGAAGGTCATATGGCTGCTGGAACATGACAAAGAGCGCCATGCCACACGCAAGCGCGCCTACATGTACGGGCGGGATATGATCTGGTCACAGGTTGCTGGCCGCTACATGGAGACTTTCGAGCAGGCCTTCGAAGAACAGCGCCAACGGCCGGAACCCTTCGTGGCAAGAACGCTTGGGCAGCGTCCAGTGGGATTTCTACCGGATATCAGCCTCGATCATCTGCGCCGCATGACCGATGACACGGGGATATTGCAACATGCCATCTTCAATGTCCCGAACTACACCGAGGGCTACACCACCGATGACAATGCCCGCGCGCTGATCGTACCAGTAATACTGGAAGGATTCGGCGATCATGAACATGGTG
Organism: Anaerolineae bacterium; assembly: GCA_016928235.1. GTDB lineage: Bacteria > Chloroflexota > Anaerolineae > Aggregatilineales > UBA3940 > JAFGMS01. Next base: position 14,665 of record JAFGLD010000045.1, read on the forward strand.
ACGTCCGGCTGCTGGCTTCGCGCTATATGGCTTACCTATGGCATGCTTTCGATGCCGAGACCGGACGATTCCACAACTTTCTGACCTACGATCGCCGCTGGCTAAAAGACCAGGATACAGAGGATGGTCACGCACGAGCACTGTGGGCCCTGGGCGTGGTTCTGGCGCGGTCACGTGACGATGGGTTGTTGAACCTGGCCGGGCAGTTGTTCGAGCGGGCGCTACCGGCTGTGCTTGAATTCACCAGCCCACGCGCTTGGGCGTTTACGCTGGTGGGTCTTCATGGATACATGAAGCGATTCTTTGGCGTACGGGATGCTCATCACACCGGGGAAGTCCTGGCTGAGCGGCTCATGGATTTATATCGTGCGTGCAGCTCACCTGACTGGCTGTGGTTCGAGAACAGCCTGACTTACGACAACGCGAAACTGCCTCACGCCTTACTGATGGCCGGCCCATGGCTTGAGCGGGATGATATGATTGAGACCGGTCTGAAGACACTCGAATGGCTGATTTCGATCCAGCGTGCCGAGCAGGGCTACTTTATTCCCATTGGCTCCAACGGTTTCTATCCTAGAGGCGGGGAGCGTGCGTGTTTCGATCAGCAGCCCATCGAAGCACATTCCACTATCTCTGCCTGCGTCAAAGCTTACCGCGAGACGGGTGAGGATCGTTGGGTCAGGAACGCGCGTTGGGCCTTTGACTGGTTCCTGGGTTACAACGACCTTGGCCTTCCCGTGGGAGATCCGGCCACAGGCGGATGCCACGATGGCCTCCATTCTAGCCGGGTCAACCAGAACCAGGGAGCGGAATCGACGCTGGCATTCTTGCTTTCGCTGCTTGAGTTGCGTCTGGCCGACCACATTTTCGATGGGGGAGATTGACAGGATGCTGTCGGCGAATTCAAAATCAATGAGACAGGTCGGCAAAGCGCAAGACGCGGGTTTTGGCAAAAAGCTTTTCCAGAAGCCAGCCCGTAGAGCGAAGCAGGTTGAGAGCGACAGCAGTTGTAATATCCTGCAAACGAGTTTGGGACAAGCTATGGTAACGGGCATGGCGAATGTCGCAAACCCGAAGTATCCTCTCAAAACAGCGGGGAAAACTCCCGGTTTCCGGATTGGTGTCCCCCTGATTATTGAGAAGATACGACCCGAACAGCTTGAGATTTGGCAATCTTTGCCTTTAGAACTGAGAACCGGGCACCAAAGACGCTGTCACAAAGCGCAAAATTCAGGCCAAGAGTTTTTGCAGGAGGAAGTCCTACAACCCTCATCCCGTGACTCAAGTGACACTTGACGAGACAATTAAAGTGACATACAATCAGTCTAAATGCTCGCAATGTAGATGAGTAAAAAGAGATTACGATGACAACAATGTCTATCGCTGCACTGGAAAAAAGAGCAGCCAAGGATACTATCGACCAGGCCCGTGAGATATTTGGGTTAGACTATGTAGAAGTTGCCTCGGCGCTTGGTGTCGATCGCCGGACCATTTTTCGATATCGGGCAAATAGTAGTGTTCCATCGCCGGATGTCCGAGCCCGGTTGGGAAAAATCAGAGAGATCGCCCATCTGTTGAATGCCGTTTTTGCAAACCACGAAGTCCAGCTGGAATGGCTCTATTCTCCTGTTCCATTGCTCAAAGGCCATCGCCCTATCGATTTAATCCGCCAGGGCGAGTTAGATGAGGTTCTTTCAGTCCTGGCAGGTGTCCAAACCGGTGCATCGTCTTGAGATTTCAGGGTAAGGTTTGGCGGCATATCCCGGCAGGCGGGCAGCCACTGCACATCGGCTACATTCTCCGATCAGCAGGCCGGTGGAATCGGTGCGGCTTGTATGGCTGTTTATATACATCTTTGTCGCAGCAGGGAGCTATTGCTGAATATCGAAAGTATTTAAAACAGGCTGGGATTGCCTCCGGCAGTGTCAGGCCAAGAGAAGTCGTTTCCATTACGGTAGACATCTCTCCTGTGTGTGATGTTACCGATGAGGCAGTGTCGCCCATTCCGCCGTCATCCCCTTTTTTGATTGGCGATTCCCCTGAAGATCTCGATCAGTGTCGTGCCCTTGCCGATTACTTTCGCTTGCAGGAATATGCAGGTCTGCTAGTCCCATCCTCAGCATTGAAGGGCGCAAGGAACCTCATCATCTATATCGATGGTTTGGCAGGCAGCATCATTTTAGATGAAGGGCCTGATCGGTTTCCAATAGAATCATAGAAAGCCGTGATGATCACGGAGTATGCTTCGCGTGGCACTTTCTTCAACAGACTTTATCGGCAATAGGCGTGCTATGCGTAAAATCCGGTTTGTTTTATCTGTAACTCAGTTATTTCTGGATGCTACCCTACTTCCAACAGGCCACGATATTACACGGCCGCATCACGAAGACAAAGCCATTGACAACCAGCCTAAAGCATCTTAAAATCCCCCATGCATTCCAGGTATTAAGCACAAACCTATTATTCTCTATCGGCGCGATAACCCAACCCGGCCTGTCAAACTGACAATCTTTGGAGGCGATCCCATCATGAAAGTTTATTCAACCGATCTGCTGCGCAATATTGCGCTGGTCTCTCATCAAGGAGCGGGCAAGACCTCAATGGTTGAAGCGATGCTCTTCAATGAAGGCGCGACAACACGCATAGGCACCGTCGAGCAGGGCACGACTGTATCTGACCATGATGAAGAAGAGATCAAGCGTGGGCTTTCCCTCAGCACTGCGCTGATTGCGCTCGAAACAAACAATCTCAAGCTGAACATTCTCGATACACCTGGCTATACCGATTTTCAGGGCGAGGTAAAGAGTGCCTTGCACGTGGTTGATCTGGCGCTCATAGCAGTGGATGGCAACGCCGGTGTCGAGGTTGGAACTGAGGTGTATTGGGGATTTGCTGACGAGTTTAACTTGCCCCGTATGGTTGTCGTCAATAAGATGGATCGGGATACCGTTCGCCGCCCCCAGGTTCTATTGGATGAGATGCAGAGCGTCCTGGGAGGTCGGTTTGTTGCATTGCAGCTTCCAATAGGCGAAGGGGGAACATTCCCCGGCGTGATCGATCTGCTGGCGATGAAGGCTCGCATGGGAGCTGATGGCGCCGAAGCAGAGATTCCGGCAGATCTAAAGGACGCGGCCGACGAGGCTCGGATGGCGCTCATAGAGGCAGCTGCCGAGTCTGACGATGCTTTGTTGGAGAAATACTTTGATGTGGGCGAACTGACGGATGAGGAAGTCTGGCAGGGAGTCAAGGCCGGCTTGCTCAAACGGACGTTCGTGCCTGTTGTCTTTGCCTCTGCCACGGCTAATGTGGGAGTCAGAGTTCTCACCGATCTACTGGTGCGTATTGCGCCTGCGCCGACCGACCGCGAGCCGGTAAAGGCTCAACATGCCGCCAGCGGCGAACAGACTCTTGTTGCTGATGACAATGGCCCTCTGGTGACCTATATCTTCAAAACCATGGCAGACCCGTTTGTAGGCAAATTAACCTATTTCCGAGTTTTTTCGGGCCTGCTCAAAGCTGATAACCGTTATTACGATCACTCCAAAGGCCAGGAAGAGCGTTTTGGTGGGCTCAGCTCAGCCCGCGGAAAAGAACAACTGCCTGTCGATACCATGCATGCCGGCGATATTGGCTCGGTGGCTAAACTGGGTCATGCTACGACAGGTGATACCATTGGCGACAAGGGGACTCCCATTACGATCGTCCAGCCCGATTATCCGAAGCCGGTCTACGCAGTGGCTGTCACGCCGGCCACCCAGGCTGATTCGGCCAAGATGGGTCCCATTTTGACCAGGCTGTGTGAAGAGGATGCGACGCTACAGTGGCACCAGGAAGCAGCCACGCGCGAGAGCATCCTGGAGGGGATGGGCGATGTCCATGTAGATGTTGCCATCAAGCGGGCAGCGCATCTGGGTGTCGGGCTGGAAACATCCGTGCCTGATGTTCCCTATCGGGAAACGATCACCAAGTCAAACTCAGATCAATACCGGCACAAGAAGCAGACCGGCGGCGCCGGTCAGTTTGCAGAGGTTCACCTGCGTGTCGAGCCCAAGGAGCGCGATACCGGGTTTGAGTTCGCCAATGAGGTTTTTGGCGGCGCTATCTCGCAATCTTTTATGCCGTCGATAGAAAAAGGGATCAAGAGTGTCTTAGAAAATGGGGTCATGGCGGGCTACCCCGTTGTCGATGTAAAAGCCGTTGTTTACGACGGTAAGATGCACCCGGTTGACTCGAAGGATATTGCCTTCCAGATCGCCGGCCGTGAGGGCTTCAAGCTGGCATTTAATGGTGCCGGGCCTGTCTTGCTGGAGCCGGTTATGAAGCTGCGGGTGACCGTGCCGGAGGGCGATATGGGATCGGCGATTGGCGATCTGACCACCCGCCGTGCCCAGGTTCAGGGGACTGAGACAATCAGCGGACGAGCAGTGATCACTGCTCAGGCGCCGCTGGCCGAGATCCAGCGTTACAGCAACGATCTACGATCCTTTACCCAGGGGCGTGGCGTCTATACGCTGGAGCTTTCGCACTACCAGCAGGTTCCTTCCCATATTGCCGACCAGATTATTGCCAGTCGGAAGAAAGAGAAAGAAGCCGAAGAATAGCCGGTTTCGGGTTTTGTACTATAAAACCGGGCCACTCTACAATCGAGTGGCCCGGTTGGTTTTATGTCTTCGTAAGAAAAAAGGATTTGAGGCTACATCCCTAGTGCTTTCATGCGCAGCTTCAGTAGTGTCCTAAGCCATTTTTGCCGGATAGATGGTTTTGGTATTATTCTCAGACCCGCCTCGTACGACGTTACGCCATCGATGCGTTTTCCGGCATCGAACTGCGCGATTCCCAGGGTCATCAGGATCTCGCCCTGCTTCTCCAGATCACCGATTTCGCCAAAGATATCGGCCGATTTTTTGTATGCTTCCAGTGTCTTTTCTAAATCGCCCTGCTTCTTGTAGATCGGCGCCAGATTTCCGAGTGCCTGGGCCTCCCGGTCACGGTCACCAAGCTCGACGAAGATCGCCATGGCCTCTTCGAGCATCCGGGCAGCTTCCGGTAACCGTCCTTCGACGCGATGGATGACGCCGATGTTGTTGAGCATCTCGGCCATCGCCAACTTTTGCCCCTCTTTTTCGAAGCCCTGCCGGGCCAATTCGAATTGCTCGATCGCTTCTTGATAAGCGCCGTCTTCAAACAGGCGCAGCCCCTCTTCCTTTAATTTGTTTGCTTCGTTTGTCATGTCCCTCTTGTCCATTCAATTGTAATGATCTGCTCTCGACTTCTCTGGTATTCCCATGTTCCCATACCAGGCTGCCGACTGTCGGTTATAATTGCGGTATTGAACAAGGCAATATCGGAGGCTGCATTGAACACCAATCTCCATTCCTGGCCGTGACGGCCTAGAAGGTGATCTCCAGGATACTCTCAGCAATGGTTCGCAGCTCTTCGACCTTCATATCGCTGAGACGCATGGCCAGATCCAGGTAGCTGCGGTTGATGGGGCGCAGCATAAATGCGCGCAGCTTCGGTGGAAGCTCCTGGAAAGCATCGAATTCATCTTGTGCTTGCAGCCAATTCCCGATTGGCCCATGCTCGTCGAGCAGGTCTTCCATGCCACACCGCAAGGCGCGGACCAGCAGTTCCAGCTCGCTCACCGGCAGATCGACATCACCCTGTTCGATGCCTTGAATGCGACTCACCCTCAAGCCCGACTTCTCGGCAGCCTGCTCGATGGTCATTTCCGATTCTTCCCGCTGCTGCCGCAATCTGATGCCAATGATCTTCTGCCGGAGCATGAGTAACTCGGGTGCCCGGTCCTCGAGATCGTGGCCACGCCGTGTCGCCGAAAGAGACTCGGTGCCCCAGAAGTGCTTGATGGGGACGTTGAAGGCGTAAGACAGTATCTCGAGCTGGGGAAGAGACGGAGATTGGCGACCTGTCTCGTAGGAAGCGTACTGTTCGGGTGTGATCCCTAACAGTTTGGCGCACTCTAATGGTGTGTGCCCCGACGCCTGGCGCGCTTCCTGAATCAACACACCCAGTATCCGGTTCTTGATCTGGAACAGTTCTTGTACGTTGGCTCCCATAGATAGCCCTGCTTTCCAGTATGTATAAATGCGCGTACCTTCTGCTGGCATTATAGTTGCCAACCCAGGCTGTGTCAAACGAGTGCATTCATTGGGTGCATCCAAGATCTGCCAGGCAGTATTGGGAAAGTAGCTGAAGGCATAACATGAAGGTTCACAAGGATGGATTGTTCTGGCAGGGGAGCGAGCATTTATCGTTTGGGACAAGGGTCATTCCCGCTTCTGCGGGAATGACATGAGTCATAACCAAGAGTATCGAGATCAAACGGATCTGTGCATCACGTTTTCCCGCTTTGGCAACAAAGTCGCTCTGAGAACCAGGCAACATGCTTGATGGTGTGCATCGATGGAGATTGGAACCGCGAGTTACGCATAGAAAATAGTCCACCAGTCCAGGGCAGTTGGCTCTTGATCTACGCTCAAATCTGATTTATGTCCGGATTTCACCCCAAAGAGTTTCTAAGCTGAGATTGTTTCATGCCGTGGTTTGAGCAAGTCGATGATCGTTGACTTATCTAGCGCCTCCGGAGAAAGATTGATATGTTGACCGTCCGGCACTGCGTCGACGATATTGGCGCCGGCCATGGTCAAAATCTCCCCAAAATCCAGAGAATTGATCAGGCTGTTTACCAGGTATCTTCTCGTTTGGGTCGACTGGTCGCCATGGCAAGAAGTGATGGAATTTCCCGTGCTCACTTTGGCAAAATACACCCGATTTTCACCATCGACATTCACGATCAAGCCCAGGACAGTCTGTCTTTGAGTGATGGTGATGTTGGCAGCGGCAACAATGTTGTTGACATCGATCATGTAATTTCTGCCAAAGCTTGTCGGGTTTTCGTGGGCGGCCATCACTCGACAGGCTACTTCGTCGCCTCTCCGAAAATTGTAATAATTAACCACCAGTATTCTCGCTTCCTGCTCGCCCTGTTTGAGATAGAAAAGCTCAGACGCGCCATGTGGTGCTGGGGCATCGGTCATATCTCCGGAAAACAAAACCTCTCTGTCCTTTGAGCGATAGGATGCATCCCACCCTATTTTGCCGGATTCGCCGATCACGGACAGATCCAGATCTACCCGATTTTCATCATTAACCCAATGGATACCTACAACTAAATCTTGGGGTATCGAAACATAGCTCCCGGTAGGCAGGTGACCGGTGAATTGCTTTTCCGTTGCCGGTAAAGCATAACTGACATGGGATGGAATGTAGATGGTTTTACCTTCCACATTTTTCCGAATATCTTCGGTAATAGACAGAAGAACAATATCCAATGCCAGCCGGGTAATTTTCCCTACCTGGTTTGGCCACTCAAATTCTGTTACCCATCCGCGTCCATTTCTGACCCGATAAACAATCTCGTTGCCGGCATGAAGGCGATAGTTGAGAGCATAAGCCAGACGGATTTTACGAAAGATGCTTGCTTTATCTAGCCGCTGCCTTAAAGCATCCATATCTAACTTGCGGTGCTTGATTTGGGATGTGACACTGTTCAAGTAATCTTCGGATATCGGCGTATGTAATTTGGGTGCGTTTTTCCGTAACTGATTGAAAAACGTCTTATGGCGCGAGATTGACTTCATGGCCAGAAATAATGGTTTATAGCGATAGAAGATAGAGGCCAGGTTGTCCGGCGCATCCTGAAGCAAGACATCCAGGAATTTTCCGTTTGAGCTTTTGATTTTTTCGATCAGATAATCATTCTTGATCAGCAGTGATTCGTCTGTGAGCTTGCTGACCAGGTGGCGCAAAAACTCTTCCGGATCAGAAGGCACCAGGTTGTAAAAATCATAAAGCAGCGCCTTCAATTCCCGGTTACCTATTGCTTGAACAAAGCCACTGTCATAACGATTGGCTTTGACAATGGTCATCATATCATCCAGTGTGTCTTGCGCCAAGGCAATGCCTGACCCCAGATTGACAAGCCTGTCGAGAATTTCTTGAGCCGTCATCGCTTTGATAACGACCAACGGAATGTCATCACGAAGAGCTGGCAGCTCTAAAATCTCACGTGGAATATAGACGGCATCTTCCCGGTAGACACCGAGGGATTCAAATCCATATGTTGTGAAGTAATGGATGATCTGTTGGATAACCAGCGACTCAACCGAGGCGTCCTGAATGATCGACCAGGATTTATGGAAAGCCGCGTTCGCCTTTTCACCGGAAATACCAACAACACTTTCGATTACATCCAGTAATTCCGGGTCTGGCCGAACGGCAGGGTCGAGAATATAGCCGTTTCGGATTGTTCGCTCGAGAACAGCCTGAGAAGCAAGGTTATTTTGCTTGTCATCAACCTGAACAGCATTGAATAACCGCAGCGTTGCAGAATTCATAATCATACCCTTTTGAGAATAAAGGGGGGCGAGAGGTAATCTTGGAATGTGTCAGGAACCTCTTGTGCCCCCCTGTAATGGGGAAGGCAGGATTTGAACCTGCAGCCTCCGGGGCCCCTTATTCTAAGGAACCCTCTGTGCCTTTGGCGGAGAGTAAACAGCCCGGCGCTCTGCCATTGAGCTACTTCCCCAAATGGGCGAGGAGTAACAATAAAACCCTGCGGGTTTTTGATAAGGAACTCCCTGTGCCCATAACTACCTATTGTTGTTCCGGCGCTATAAATGATACACACCCTCAACGCGCAAAGTTCGATCGGGTTGATGAACCTGTTGGTTGTCGATTCTACCCTCCCGCAAGTGCCGCTTGTAGCAGATCACTCTTGAAAACACAGGCGTATAGTCCACATTAACTGCGAACCTTACTTACCCATCCTCTGTACGTTGGGCGATATAGTCGTAGTGGGCAGTTTCGTGTGAACGGATCGCAGACGCGCTTGTTAGCCGCCCGAATTGCATTGCCCAACGGATTCAGTTTGGGAAAAGACGTGTATGAACAAAACATTTGCGGTCTCGATTCAGCGGTAAGCTTTGGCAGCGCCCCAGATTACATCTGCAGAAACCCTCGGTCTTCTGCATACATAGATATTGGGCTGTCCAACTGGCCTGTCATATTCATACCGGGTCTGAGCTGCAAGTTCGCACTCTTCAAAAAAGATATCCATTTCATTCGTCATATCGGTGACAATAAGCATCACGTCCCACGAATATCCTGGCCCCCAGAGATAGTAAGTCAGCGACCCGCTGACCGCATGTGGAAGCCCATATTCAGAACCAAACTGGTCAATCGCAGCGGCAGACATATACCAGTCGGCATAGATGCCTGCTACAGCGCGATCTTTCGGAGGAAGCTCGTCATACACTCCGGCTACATCCTGCACTAGCTCCTCCCAGTGAAGCCGACCAGAGAGAAGCGGCGGATAATATGAAGTAACACCAACGAACTCCTTGATGGTGAAAGTCGAAGAGCTGAACATTTCAACATAGGCAGGCAGCAGATGCATCGGAACAATGGGCAGAACGGATGGAGCGGCATAAGCAATCCCGACCAGCAGATAAGCAACCGTTGTAGCTTTCAGCGCTTTCTTCCAGTGTGTTTTGCCCAGCAGTTCTTCCACCGATACTGAGCCAGCCGCAAGAATCGGCATAAAAAGCGCCGCGAGCATCCGGGCAGATGTGTGCAGCACAAACATCAGCACCAGTGTTACGATGAATAGCAATCCCAGAAAGAAATAGTTCGTACCGTCCAGGGGGCGAAAGATTCGATACAGTCCGGCCAGCCACAGGGGCAAAAGCAACGGATTCATGTACATCAAGATGTTTATGGAATACTGCCTCACGGAAGCCTGATAGACACGCGCCGTGCCATAGGCAGTCCAGTATTCAAGCGTGGGCCAATTATTGGTGTACTGCCAGATCAGGTAAGGCGCAATGATGATCAGGCAGGTCAACGCTCCCAGCCATGGCCAGGGAGTTAGCAGGTCTCTCCGGTATTTTGATGCCAGAAGCGCAATCAGAAAGCCAGGCCCCAGAAAAGGGATGGTCATTTTGGTCATACAGGCGATACCGGCGATCAGTCCCAACAATATCCAGGTTTTCCGATTGCTGGTTCGTAGAAATCGGACAAGTGCATACAGAAAGGCCGAGAGGACTAGCTGGTCGATGCTGTCATAGGCGAATATCGAACTAACCCCCAGCCAGATCGGTACAGCAAGATACCACAGGGCACTCAGCGCAACGGCGAACGACTTGCCACCAAATTCCTTTGCGATCAGGCAGATGAATATCAGCGTAGCCGAACCGGCAAGCGCCGGAAAGATCTTCATAGCGAGCAGTGAGTCTCCGAGTAAGGCACGGCTGAGTGCCACCAACGCAGGAACAAGTGGCGGCAAGTCCACATACCCGAACGCCAGATGCCGACTCATTGCAATTGTATAGAGTTCGTCGCCAAAGAAACCATATCCGGGTGCAGAGTATAGATGAATCAGGAATTTCACCAATGCCGCAACAAGAATAACCCAGTTAGTAGGCGACAGATTAACAATGCGATTTTGTCCCCGCATAAGACACCTCCCTAAAAATGCTCGACCCCGGTGTGCAGATACTCTGGAAGTTTATCCAACGAAGAAACGGCCATGCTCAGATCGATATCTTGTGTGTTTCGCCCCTCAACATAAACAAGTAAAGCTACTCCGCCTACGAGAACGTAATCAGTTTTTCTGTGCTTGAGACTGATTAACGGTTTGGGGTAGGGAATCAATATTCATTGGCCTCACAGACCAATTCTTGAAGTCGAAAACAATTGCGTTTTGAATTACTTTGCCAATATCAACTGGCGATTGTACAGTGTTCATAGGCTTTTGATGAGTTTAGCACATATTAGCTTGCAAGCCATAGATTTTTTATTAGCGCACCAAGGCGATGAGTTGAAAACAATGGACAGAGACTGGCCCGGAGAGGTATCCTCGAAGTCAAGATAGAGCAGAAAGGCTGGCATACAGATCTCCCAAAAACCGTGGAACCCACACAAAATCCTGTATGATCCTGGTTGTTGCGTACTTTCAAGGAGGAACATTTCGACTATACCGAATACGCTGATTTTGATGACGCCTATTGCCAGATTGAGCACTGATTGAGGTCGAATATACTACCGAGCGCATTCACTCCTCTCTCGACTACCTCACTCCATCTGAATTCGAGGCGGCTTATCACAGCTGCGTGAATCTTCTTATCTCACCCTGATTTCTGTGTCCAGATTTTGGGGCGCAGTACAACCCGATCGGTTGCCGATAGAGCCATGAGAAGATAAGTTGTTGGGTCACTATTCAGCTTATGGGTGCTGTCTGCTTGACAGTTTTGGGTGACGAGTGACGAGTCGTTCGCAGTTTACGGGCTAGGCTGAGAGAGGTGGTTGACTGCTATTCTCCATCTTTGGGGATCAGTTTTTGCCGTAGCCCCATTACCCAAACGACTAATCATCCGACTTGTTGTTTAGTCGTCCGATTTGTTGTCATCCATGCACTCAAAACTCATCGTGTGTCTTAGGCTGAGACAAACTGAGTAGTTATTCTGGCTGAATAGCTGCGTAAATAGGAACATAGCCGGCTTTGTGGTACTGCGTTTTTACATATTGACGCTTTATGTTTTGCCGGCCACCTTGCCCATAGCACAAAAACTTAATCATCGAGTGTTAGCCAATCATTGGGCACACAAAAACCCGATCCCCTCAATGAACACCTATGCCACCACCACCCTAAACCATCATGAGTTACGTAGATTACCCATCCGATGGTATAATGCTGCGCCATGTCTTCATTGCCCTTCAGCTACCAACCGGAAGCCACTGACGGCGCGGCACGCGCAGGGATATTCCACACGCCACATGGCCCCATCCCCATGCCAATCTTTGCCCCGGTCGGCACCCAGGCCACCGTCAAAGCGGTCACCCCGCGCGACCTGACCGACCTGGGCGCGAGCCTGATCCTGGCCAACACCTATCACCTGTATTTGCGTCCCGGCGATGATATCGTCCGGGAGATGGGCGGACTGCACCACTTCATGGGCTGGGACGGACCAATCCTGACCGACAGCGGCGGTTTCCAGGTCTGGAGCCTGAGCGCGATCAACAAGATCGACGATGACGGCGTCACCTTCCGATCCCATATCGATGGGTCGTTGCACCGGCTAACCCCAGAGCGAGCCATCGGCATCCAGCAGAACCTGGGCGCGGATATCATCATGTGCTTCGACGAATGCGCATCCCCTCTGGATCGCGACTACAACCAAAAGGCGCTCGAACGGACACATCGATGGGCCGAGCGATGTCGGGAGGCCTGGAGCAACCGGGATCGGCAGGCGCTTTTCGGGATCGTTCAGGGTGGCATCTTCGATGATCTACGACAACAGTCTGCCCGCGGGCTGGTCGACCTGGACTTCCCCGGCTATGCTATCGGTGGGCTGTCGGTCGGCGAGAGCAAACCGGATATGTACCGGATCATCGAGACCGTCACCCCCCTACTCCCAACTGACCGGCCACGCTACCTGATGGGAGTTGGCGCCATCGATGACATCATCCAGGGAGTCTCACGCGGAATCGACATGTTCGACTGTGTACTTCCGACCCGGTTGGCGCGCCACGGAGCAGCCATGACCTGGCAAGGCCGGCTCAATCTGAACAACGCCGTGCACACGCGCGACAATAGGCCCATCGATGCCGGCTGTGAGTGTTACACCTGCCAACACTTCAGCCGGGCTTACCTGCGCCACCTGTTCAAGAGTAAAGAAATCCTGGGTGCCATCCTGCTCAGCCTACACAATCTGTTCGTGCTGATCCGCCTGGCGACGGAAATGCGCTCCGCCATCATTGAACATCGTTTTGCTGATTATGCTGCCGAGCGGCTGGCACAGATCGAAACAAACCAGTAGAAAGAGGGTATTTTGACCATCATACAAGTCATCATCTTAGGAATTATCCAGGGAGCGACCGAGTTCATCCCCATATCGAGTTCGGCTCACCTGCTGCTCATTCCGTGGCTATTGCAATGGGAGGAAACTCCCAGCCTGGGGTTCGACATCATCTTGCACCTGGGCACCGTGATGGCCGTACTGATCTACTTTTGGAGAGACTGGCTGGCGATGGCTCAGAGTGTCCTGCGCTGGGCGATCAAGCGCGACAACAGCGATCCCAACCTCAAATTGCTGGGGCTATTGATCCTGGGAACCATTCCGGCAGCGGTGATTGGAGGGCTCTTTAACGATTTCTTCGAGCAGGTCTTTGAGTACCCGTTGGTCGCGTCGCTGATGCTCTTTGTAACAGCCGGGTTGCTGTTCATCGGCGAGCGCATCGGCAAACAGGATCGCGATCCGGAATCGATGACCTGGCTGGACAGTCTCCTCATCGGGCTGGCGCAAGCAATCGCCATCTTCCCCGGCATCAGCCGGTCAGGCGCCACCATCTCGGCCGGCAGGCTGCGCGGCCTGAAACGGGAGACTGCCGCGCGCTTTAGCTTCCTGCTGGCCACGCCGATTATCCTGGGCACCGGCATCATCCACATCTTCGACCTGTTCGAGACCGGCATCAATGCCTCCGAGACCGGCGCGTTGCTGATAGGCTTCATCAGCGCCTTTGTCAGCGGCTATCTCGTCATTCGCTGGCTGTTGAACTTCCTGCGCTCGCGCTCAACAGCTATTTTTTCGATTTATTGTGTCCTGGCAGGAACGGTTTGCCTGATTGTGCTGTTCGCGCGGGGCGTGTAGCGGTGATCCGGCCAGAGAGCATCGACGGGTGGGGGAAGATCGGCATGGTTGCAATGCTGATCGCCGTGATCCTGACTGCATCATGCCGGCAGTCATCGCTACTGGCCCAGGTAACACCTTCGATACGCATCGGGGCTGACTCGGCTTCCGCGCCGCTGGCCGGCGACCTGTTGAGCGCCTATGAGAGCCAGATGGCAAGCAGCCTCCTGACGCTTGATATCGGCAGCAGAGAAACCCTATTGCAGGCCTTGGCATCTGAGGAGATCGATGCCGCGATTCTCTTCGGCCCATTGGACGAGCAAGAGCTATTCGATACGCCCCTCGGTTACACACTGCTGTATATTGTCATCCCCACCGACATTCAGGTTCGCGACATTACCCGCAGTGAGTTGAGGGCGATTTTCGCCGGGCGAATCGTCTCATGGCAGGAGCTTGGCGGGCCTGACATCCCTATTCAGCCCATCACCGCCGCCCAGGGCTTCTCTGAGCGGCCGGTTTTTGAAAAACTGGTGATGGGCGATGAACCGATCACATCAGCCGCCCGCATCGCCGCGAGCAGCGAGGGGATCGTGGCACTGGCCGGCACAACAGCAGGCGGGATCGGGTATAGCATCGAGTGCAATCTTCCGGACAATCTCACTACGCCGGCAATTGATGGTGTCTTACCCACACTCAAGGAAGCTCGTAACCGGCACTACGCGCTCACGAGCGCCGTTGTCTTTGTCAGCATCCGGGAGCCGGAAGAGTCGCTCCGAAGCTTCCTGGACTGGATTCTCGGCGACACAGGTCAGCAAGTTGTGCAGCGGCATATGTTGAGTCTGTCGGACTGAGCCTTTGACGATAGTATGTTAAACCAACATCGCTCACCGATCGGCACTCGTTGTCCGTCGCTACCTTACAGATTGTTACAATGAAACAGTGAGTGATGCCGTTAGGATACAGGTTATTGTAGGATATAAGCAGATCATTTAACATAACGCTAACCGGAATCATACTTTAATTACTTTACAATGGTATCTCAGCCGCGTCGCTACACACCTCAATATCGTAGCAGTTGGGCATTGTCCATTGGCATCAATGCCTACCATCACATGCCGCCGCTCGTCTGTGCCTCGAAGGACGCCCAGGATGTCGCTGAATGTCTGATCGATCGGTTCAACTTTCCGCGCCAACAGGTCATCCTGCTGCAAGATGAATTGGCCACACAAGAAAACATCCTGGCAGCATTCGACACCATCTTCAATCGCTGGAACATTGCCGACGATGACCGGCTGATGATCTTCTTCGCCGGGCACGGCATCACCCGCGAGACCAGCGACGGGGGAAAAGTCGGCTATATCGCGCCGTTCGACGCCAAACCTGGAGCCTGGCGTACGCTGCTCCGGATGAGTGATCTGATCGATCAGGCTACATTCCTGGCAGCCAAGCACATCCTGTTTGTCATGGACACCTGCTACAGCGGGCTCTCGTTTTTGCGCCAGGCACCGGTCGATCCGGTCGTCGAGCACTTCTTAACCCGCCGCGCCATCCAGATGATGACATCAGGCAAAGGTACCGAGCCGGTAGCCGACGGCGGCGACCTGGAGAATGATAACTCCATCTTCACCGGGCACCTGCTCCAGGCACTTTCCGGAGACGCGGCCACCGCTTCCGGGCTGATGACTGCCGGCGATGTCATGCACTATGTCTACCGCCATGTCACCCGCACCCCCAAAGTCCGACAAACCCCACAGTACGGCTGGCTCAATGGCGATGGCGATTTCGTATTCCAGTTTCCACGCGGTAAAAGCCTGCCACTTCCATTAGAAGTATCACTGCGTCAAGGCACGGCGCCATCACGTCTGATGGCCGTCAACGAGCTAACCGCCATAGCCGGCGATGCGACATCTGACTATGACCAACTCGCCATGGAGCGCATCGAGGAGGTTGCCCGGCAAGATCCCGATCCGCGGGTCAGATACACAGCGCTGCGCGTCTTAGGCGTCGAGCCGGCTCATCAGACAGCGACAAAGCAACCCGACACCGGGCCACGCATCAAGCTGCTGCCTCCCAAAAAGCCAAAGCTGTCACTCCGAATGACCTGGCCAACAGCTCTGGCGATCTGGGTCGTAGCAGGCGTGGCAATCCTGTCACTGGCCACCTTGTTCGCGTGGCAGAACAAGGCAGCCGCGATCGGCCCACAAGAAGGCTCGACGGGTATCTCCGGCAAAATCGACCGGCAGGCCGGCACAATGTCCACTCGCAATGTCTCCCCGGAGACCCTTCCGTCTGAGCCCCCCTCTACCCTGCTGCCCGACATCACCCTCCCCCCCGATCTGGCATTCACAAAACAGATCCTGTTTCAAGATGATTTCATCAGTGCTAACAACAAATGGGAGCCGGCGCCTAACAACAGTCAGGCATCACGCTATATCAATGGTGATGGTCAGATGTACTTCGGGCTATATAAGACTTATGGCCTATGGGTAGCACAGCCGCGGAACCTGGCCGCCCGAGACGCCGTGATCAGCGTTGAAGCCACACTAATCAATGGGCAAGACGATGGTGGATATGGGCTGATATTCCGCCAGTTTAACTTCGACCATTACTACTACTTCCGCATTGGCGTCGACGGGACTTACACACTGATTGTCGAAAATGGCGGGGCGCTCTCCACCCCGATCCCCCCTACCCCGCTGCCCTCAATGCTGATCGAGGAGGTGCCACACCAGATCACCGTTCATGCCGATGGGAATGACATCACCCTGTTCTTCGACCAACAAAAACTCGCAGCCGTACACAGCCCGGCGCTATCCTACCTGCGCGGAAGCATGGGGGTGGTGGTGGACACCAAAACCAGCGCACCTATTGAGGTCACCTTCGACAACTTCGTAGCATACGAGCCATGATAGATCGCTTTTCAGAAAACGGCGCCTGTCACGCTTGACAAAGCGCGGAATTGGGTCTTGAAAGGGTTCGCAGATCGGCAAAGGTCTTACCGTCAAGGTAGTCAGGGAAAGTGTGGATGGCATTGACCTGTAAGTGACATCGCTCCGGGTGTTCGGCCCAGCCGCGCGCCAATCCAATCCGGACATAGACTTTGCAAGAGCGGAGCATACCGGTCAGTCCGGCGGCGATTTGTGCCGGTTTGTGATTGCCGTCTCGGAGGCTGTTGCAATAGTAGTGCCAGGTCAGATCGGTGATTTTGAGGCGATAGCTCCGGCCACGGCCATCTACAAACTGAAGGCGATAATCCCACTTGCCACTCGTGTCCATCTCGTACTTCACCCCGACGATTCGCTCCGGGATGACAGCGCCGATGGAGCGAGGGCCGGTGCCATCCATGACGTAGAAGCCCCAGTCGTCGTGAATCTCCTGCTCAAAAATCGCCTCGACGCTCTCAAAAAGCGCCATTCCCAGCAGTCGCTCACGCTTGTCATCTTTCACCCATCGGACAAATGCCAGAGAGCTTGGGACATAAATGTGATCCTCGGTGTGTGGAGGCTGTGATATTGGGAATAACAGATCGCACTCAACGACGGCAAAGGGAAAGACGATCGGGCGCTCATCTGCATACAGGCTCGCCTCGGTGATGCCGGGTGGCGGCAATACAGGCCGGATGCAGCGCCCTTCCTTATCGTAGCCGGCGATGCAAACGCACCCTCGCTGCATCCGCGTCAGGTCTGTGATGGCCAGTTGCGTTTTCATGAGCAGTCCACAGCAAATAACAGGTCACAAGCCGAGAACGCTGGCAGATCGCCAAACACTACAGATGAACAATCTCCAGGCCGGGCCAATGCCCGGCCAGCCGCTCGGCCACCAGACGGCGATGGCATTGATCGGGCAGGTGCTCGCTGCACAGCAAGCAACCGGCGGCAGATTCGAACATCGAGCGATCCAGAGCGGAGGGAATATCTCTCTCATCGAGGAGAGCCTCAAAGCGAGCAACATAGCGACACCAATCGCCATCCGCGCGGTAATCCTTCAGGATTTCTTTGGTTGGGGCCAGCTCCGGAAGGTGGAGGTACCGGCAATGATCGGCCAACTGATCGAGAAAATACGGCAGGTCTTCCTGCTTCGCGAAGCCGGCGAGCTGCCCATGAGGGTTCAGGCGGATATCGATCACCTGCCTGACGCCGTGATCGCGCAGCAGGCCGAAGAACTGCCGGGCACTTTTCCGGGTGAAGCCAATCGTGAACAGTCGCATCGATGGGTATACCGGGGGATTTCCTAAAACAGGGTCAACTGTTCCGATGGTGTTGTATCGACCGAGGCCAGCAGCGAGGCCGCGCTAAAAACAACGCCGTCGCCCCGGATATGCCGGACAGTCACCTCCGGATATGTCTGCATGACATATTTGGCGATCAGGTGGTGCCGATGGCAGGTAGCCGGGTCTTCCTCGCTGCACATGACGGCGGTGATGTGCTCGCCCGCCAGCTCCAACAGGCGTTTGACACCGTCGATGAACCATTGGCGCTTCATCACCTCCGGATAATCCACCTCGTGCAGGTAGTCGGCATCCTCCGGCGGCAAGTCACGCCGCTTGTAACAGGTCGGATCGGCAGGACGACCGCCCAGGTGCTTGCCCGCAAATACGTATCGAATGCCGTGCTGAGGCAAGAGATATTCGAGGTTATCCTTGTTGAACTGGGAATGAAATCGGCTCACCGGCGCGGTCCGAACATCGACCACCGTCATGATGCCGTTGTCTTGCAGCAAGCGGACGAATTTCTCAGGTGAGTGGGCGCTGTGTCCAATCGTGAAGAGCTTCATGGCTTCATTCTACGACAGACAGCATGAGAGGGCAACACCGGTTACGCATCGCTTTTGACCCCTTCGAACAGGTCCCGTTCCCGGCAGCGATCGTTTGATATCGGGTAGGCCCGCGTGTAGTGATCCTCTGTGCCCATGAACAGGCTGCTGAGAATGTTGGCCAGGCGTCGAGGGCTCAGGCCGCCCAACTGGCTGGCATGGCATTCGCGAGCCCGCCGGACGATCTCCTGATAGGACCCCGTTTTGACGCGAGCGTGAATAGGCGTCTCCAGGCCGGCAATATACCGCATGTTGACATCTTTGTTGCGCCCCATCCGCTCCGGGTCCTGCCCCATCAGCGCGAATAGCCAGACCGTAAAGCGCAGCCAACGCTTATCGAAGGTCATGAAGTAGAGCTTCTGAGGCCGGTAGACCTGTCTATCCGCCTCGATGTGCTCCGGATACGCGCCCGGATCGCCGGCGGAATCGAACGCCCTGACCGTGGCCTGATGCGTCGCGATGTGATCGGGGTGGCCGTAGCCACCATACGGGTCGAAGGTGACCACCACCTGTGGCCGAACCTCGCGGATGACTTCGACGATCCGCCCGGCCACCGCGTCGACATCTGCCGCAAACAGGCAATCAGGATGGTTGTTCTCCGGCGAGCCCGCCATGCCCGAATCGCGGTAATCGAACGTGTAGACACGCGATAGTCCCAGAGTCTCGGCAGCACAGTACAGCTCGGCCAGGCGCATCTCGGCGACCGACGTATGCCCCTGCATGAACTCCGGTTCCGCCATACCGGCTTCGCCATTCGTCGCGCAGATCAGGTAGACCTTCACACCCTCATCAACATACCGGGCGATCGTACCGGCCATCCCAAAGGTTTCGTCATCCGGATGGGCCATCACAACTAACATGCGGCGTTCATTGGTGCTCATGCATTACTCCAAAGAGTCAGTATTTAGCCTGGGTCTGGGTGGGTCTCGATGCAAATGGGTAAAAGGTAAAAGCAATACTTTCGCCTATCTTGCCATTCCCGCGAAAGCGGGAATCCACTGCCACGATTATGGTTTCTCTCTTTTGCGGGAATGGCAGTGCGCGTATCGCGTATCAGGCATCAACAAGCAGCATTTCACGCAGGAACTGACCGGTATAGCTGCGTGTCACCTGAGCAACTTCTTCCGGCGTGCCCTCGGCGATGACCTCACCCCCCGCTTCGCCCCCTTCAGGCCCCAGGTCGATGATATGATCGGCTACCTTAATAATATCGGGATGGTGCTCGATGATCACGACCGTATTGCCCTGATCGACCAGCTTCTGTATCACCTCGATCAGGCGCGCCACATCGGCAGCGTGCAGCCCTACCGACGGCTCGTCGAGCACGTAGAGCGTCCGCCCGGTCGAGCGTTTCGACAGCTCGCGGCTGAGCTTGACGCGCTGCGCCTCGCCGCCTGAAAGCGTCGTGGCCGGCTGGCCGAGACGCACGTAGCCGAGCCCAACTGCATCGAGCGTTTTCAGCTTGCCGGTGACGGTCGGGACGGCCGGGAAGATCTCCAGCGCCTCGCTGACGGTCAGATTGAGCACATCGGCGATGCTGAGACCCTTGAAGTGCACCTGGAGTGTCTCCCGGTTGTAACGGGTGCCCTGGCAGACATCGCAGGGGATGTAGATATCGGGCAGGAACTGCATCTCGACCTGCAAAACACCCTGACCCTGGCAGGCTTCGCATCGACCACCCTTGACGTTGAAGCTGAAGCGGCCCGGCTTGTAGCCACGCACACTGCTCTCCGGCAGCGCGGCAAACAGGCTGCGGATGGGATCGAACATCTTGGTATAGGTAGCCGGGTTGCTGCGCGGCGTACGGCCAATCGGCGACTGGTCAATGTTGATGACGCTATCGATAACCTCAAGCCCATCGACGGCCTCATGCTCGCCGGGGCGCGTCCGGCTGCCGTGCAACACCTGCGACAGCCGCTTGTAGAGTACTTCGATGAGGAGCGAGCTCTTGCCGCTGCCCGACACACCGGTGATACAGACCAGCATCCCCAACGGAATGCTGACCGTCACATTCTTCAGGTTATTCTCACACGCGCCCCGGATCGTGATCTGTTTTCCATTGCGGGCGCGACGCATGGCCGGAACAGGGATCGCGCTACGGCCTGACAGGTAAGCGCCCGTCAGCGAGGCCGGGTTGCGCATAATCGCCTCAACAGTACCCTCGGCCACTACCTCGCCGCCGTGCTCTCCGGCCCCCGGCCCCAGGTCGATCACCCAATCGGCATGGCGGATGGTCTCGTCGTCATGCTCAACGACCAGCAGCGTGTTGCCCAGGTCGCGCATCCCCTCCAGCGTGTGGATCAGCCGCAGATTGTCGCGTTGGTGCAGGCCGATGCTGGGCTCATCGAGGACATAGAGCACACCCATCAGCCGCGAGCCGATCTGGGTGGCCAGCCGGATGCGCTGCCCCTCGCCGCC
>JAFGLD010000046.1 GCA_016928235.1 Anaerolineae bacterium
AAGCGTTCTTTTGTGGTTTCCCCTCATTCCCCAAGTGTAGCCAAAATTGTAAAGATGCCTCTTGCCTCAACAGCGCAAGCATTGAACTATGCCCAAATCTTTTTTTTCTGAAAAGCTAATAGCTAACCGCCAACAGCTCACTATCATGCTTAAGTTACCACCTATGGGGATATGACAGACCCAAATCATCAACCACACTATTGTCGCGTGCTACCAAGCGTCTCAGACCAAGAAGATTACACCCGGAACTCCCGGATATCCGGATGAGCAAATAGCTTCTCGGCAACAGCCGTATGGTTTTTCGGTGCCCCTGCAACCTCCCAGGTGCATTGCATAGCGTCGCCGCTCTTGAGCCGCTTGCGGCTCAAAACTTTCAACCCACAAGATTTGAAGAGCGCCTCGATTTCCTCAAACTTCTCCGGCGCGAGTGGACAGACGACCTCGTAAGCACGGTGGTCGCGGATGTTATCGATCACGCGCTCCAGGCTGGGGAAAAACCACAAAACGATCATGATGGCCACAGTCGCAGTGCCGACGAAGGCATAATGCCCACCACCGATGCCCATCCCCAGCGCGGCGGCCAGCCAGATGGTCGCTGCGGTCGTCAGCCCCATCACCCGCCCGGCGTCGCGCAGAATGGTGCCTGCGCCCAGGAAGCCGACACCGCTCACGATATTGGCGGCGATGCGGGTGGGGTCGCTGTCACCGGCCAGCCTGATCGAGAAGATGGTGAAAAGTGTCGCGCCGGTGCAGATGAAGATGATGGTGCGAAAACCCGCCGACTTGTCGTGATATTCGCGTTCCGCGCCGATTAGCCCACCGACCAGAATGGCCAAACCAAGCTTGAGAAGATCTTCAGGGGAGATAACCATCGGGTAGCCTCCAGTTTTGTATGCAAGCAGGGTAAAGAGAATGCTGGGTTGAGACAGACTATTACAAGATAGCAGCACTTGACCTGGCAGGCAACTTCAACCGCGATCTCGCCGTCCTTCATATGCCAGGATCATGCCTCACAGTCCACGCGCCAACTCATCCCTCTGGCCTTTGGCTTTTCAACCCATCACTCAAATCGCTTTCCCTTCGAACTGGCTGTTGTACAACTCGGCGTAAAAGCCCTTCTTGGCCAACAGCTTTTCATGCTTACCCTGTTCGACGATATCGCCGTTCTGCATCACCAGGATCCAATCGGCATCGCGGATGGTGGACAGGCGGTGGGCGATGATGAAGCTGGTGCGATCTTTCATCAACTCGGCCATGGCCTTCTGGATCAAGACCTCGGTGCGCGTGTCGACGGAGCTGGTGGCCTCGTCCAGGATCAGAATGGTGGGATCGACCAGGATGGCGCGAGCGATGGTCAGCAGCTGCTTCTGGCCCTGCGACACGTTGGAGGCTTCCTCGTTGAGCACCAGGTTGTAGCCCTCCGGCAAGGTTCGCACGAAGTGATCGACGTGGGCGGCTTTGGCTGCTTCGATGACCTCCCGGTCTGAGGCACCCGGCCGGCCGTAGCGAATGTTCTCCATGATGGTATCGTTATAAAGCCAGGTATCCTGCAAAACCATACCAAACATGCAGCGCAGATCGCCGCGAGTGAAGTCCTTGACATTATGGCCGTCCACCAGTATCTCACCGCTGTCGACATCGTAGAAGCGCATCAGCAGTTTGACCATGGTGGTCTTTCCGGCACCGGTCGGCCCGACAATGGCGATCTTCTGGCCGGGCTCGGCATAGAAGGTGAAATCGTTGATGATGATTTTGTCCGGGTCATAGCCAAAGTGGACACCTCTGAAATCGACGCGGCCCGTGATCTCGGCAGGATACACAGGTGTAGCCGTGTCGGGCTCTTCTTCGGCCTCATCCAGGAACTCAAAGACGCGCTCGGCTGCGGCGGCTGTCTGCTGGAAAATGTTGGAGATATTGGCGATCTGGGTGATGGGGTGAGTGAACGATCGTACATACTGGATAAACGCCTGGATGTCGCCGACGGTGATGGCGTTGCGGATGGCCAGGTAGCCGCCCAGGATGCAGATCGCCACGTAACCCAGGTTGCCGATGAAGCCCATGATCGGCATCATCAGACCGGTCAGGAACTGCGATTTCCAGGCCGAGCTGAACAGCGTGTTGTTGAGCCCGTCGAATTGCTCGACGCTGTCAGCTTCGCCATTGAAGGCTTTCATGACGATGTGCCCACCGTACATCTCTTCGACGTGCCCGTTGATGTGGCCCAGGTAATCTTGCTGCTGCTTGAAGTACTTCTGCGATTGGCCGACCACCACCATGACAACCATCATCGAGAGCGGAACGATCAGCAGCGCCACCAGCGTCATTTGCCAGCTGATGGTCAACATCATGATCAGCACGCCGATCACCGTCGTTACCGAGGTGACAATCTGCGACAGGCTCTGATTGAGCGTCTGGCTGACCGTGTCGACATCGTTGGTAACGCGCGAGAGCACCTCGCCGTGGCTGGTACCGTCGAAATATTTGAGCGGCATCCGGTTGATTTTGGCAGCGATGTCTCTGCGGAAGCGATAGGTGATGTCCATCGCCACGTTAGACATCACCCAGCCCTGAACATAGGCAAACAGGGATGAGGCCAGGTATAGACCAAGTGTAACCAACAGGATGTTGCCGATAGCGGTAAAGTCGATGCCCGCTCCGGTACCGGCAATCTGCGCCATCACGCCTTCGAACAACTTGGTAGTGGCCTGGCCCAGTATCTTAGGCCCGGCGATGTTGAAAATGGTAGAAGCAACGGCAAACAACGTCACGATGATGATGGTGCCCTTGTAGGAGCCGAGATAGGCAATCAGCTTGCGCATCGTGCCTTTGAAATCACGTGCTTTCTCACCTTTCATCATGGTCATAGGCCCGCCGCGTCCCATAGGGCCGGGAGGCCCGCCGCGTCCCATAGGGCCACGATCTACCGGCCTACGATCTGGTGTGCCTGTTCCGTGCATCATACCAGTTCCTCCTTGCTCAGCTGCGAGAGCGCGATTTCGCGATAGGTCTCGCAGCTCTCCAGCAGCTCGTGATGGCTGCCTTTACCAACCACTCGCCCTACATCGAGTACAATGATCTGGTCGGCGTTCTTGATAGTCGCCACGCGCTGTGTCACGATCAGCACCGTGCTGTCGCTGGTCTTTTCTCTCAATGCCTTGCGTAGCGCCGAGTCGGTCTTGAAGTCCAGCGCCGAGAAGCTGTCGTCGAAGATGTAGATGGGAGGCTTCTTGACCAGCGCGCGTGCTATCGCCAATCGCTGCTTCTGTCCGCCTGATACGTTGGCCCCACCCTGGGAGATCTCCGCCGCCATCCCCTCCTCCTTATCAAAGACGAACTCGTCGGCCTGGGCGATCTCGACGGCCTCTCTTAATGTTTCTTCATCAGCATTTTTGTCGGCATAGCGCAGGTTGCTTTCGACGGTCCCGGAGAATAACAGGCCCTTCTGCGGAATGTAGCCGATCTTGTCGCGCAGGTCGCCCTGACGCACCCGGCGAACATCGACCCCGCTCACATAAACAGCGCCCTCGGTCACGTCGTAGAAGCGCGGGATCAGGTTGATGACGGTCGACTTGCCGCAGCCGGTCGAGCCGATGATAGCCGTCGTCCGGCCCGGCTCGGCCGTAAAGGTGATATCGTGCAGCACGTCATCCTGCGCGCCGGGATAGCGAAACGACACATGGCGAAACTCGACGCTGCCCGTGAATGGCAGTTGGAATGGCTGGGGCTCCTTGGGATCCTCGATGGTGGCAGCCGTTTCCAGCACGTCGGCGATGCGGTCGCCTGACACCGCCGCCCTGGGCAGGAAGATGAACATCATCGACATCATCATGAAGGAGAAGACGATCTGCATGGCGTACTGTAGGAAGGCCATCATATCGCCTACCTGGATGGTCGATGCGGCCACCTGGTGAGCGCCGACCCAGACAATCAGCAGCGACAGACCGCTCATGATCAGCATCATCACCGGCATCATCGTTACCATCACCCGGGCGATGAATAGGCTGGTATCGGTCAAATCACGGTTGGCCTTGTCAAAGCGCGCCGTTTCATCCTCCTGCTTGTTGAAGGCCCGGATGACCATCATGCCGGACAGGTGCTCGCGGGTAACCAGGTTGAGCTTATCGACCAGGCTCTGCATGATCTTGAACTTGGGCAGCGCAATCGAGAAGATCAGGACGATCAGGCCCAGCAGTGCCACCACTGCCACAGCGATGATCCACCACATCGACGGGCTCTTATCGATAGCCCGAATAATGCCGCCGATGCCCATAACAGGCGCGAAGAAGACCAGGCGCAGAGTCATGAAGATCACCATCTGCACCTGCGTCACATCATTGGTCGAGCGGGTGATCAGCGAAGCAGTGGAGAACTTATCGAACTCGGTAGCCGAGAAACTCTCAACTTTCTTAAAGACGTCCTTGCGGATATCGCGCGCCGCGCCGGCAGCCGTTCGGGCAGCCAGATACCCGGTAGTCACCATACAGGCCCCGGCCAACAGCGAGAGGAGCAGCATGATACCGCCGATGCACAAGATGTAATCCGATTGGAGCCTGGCAGTATCCATGCCCAGCGATTCGTATTCGGCTTTCACCGCGCTAACGGCCATCTGATCGATCATGCTGTCGCCCAGCGCGACAAATTTCTGGTCGATCGCCGCGGTCATCTGCGCCAGCTGCGCCGGTGGCAGCTTTTCCAGCATCGCGAAGATGTCGGTGCCGGGAGGAATCTTCGACAGGTCAAAGCCCTCCCCTACCCCAGATACCTGCGATGGGTCGGCGATGGCCTGCTCGATGCCGGACACAACGATCAGTGCCTTGCCGATCATCGGCTTCAGCCTATCGATCTCAGCCTGCCCGACAGTCTTGATCACGTAGACCGGCTCATCGGCCAGCGCAGGGTACTGCTCGACGTACACATCATAGTCAGGAGAGCCCTGATCCACCAGGGCGTAATTGCCGAGCACCCATTCTTCATCCGCTGGGCTCATGAAGAGGGTAAGCCTATCCATCCGGCTCTGCCGGATGGCCTGCGGCACGGCATGTTCCACCCCGCCTTGCTGGATGCCGTTGTTGACAATCTTCGACAGGTAGTCCGGCAGCGCCAGGTCGGCATTGGCCTGGACAAACAACAGAACGATCGTCAGCACGATCGGCAAGATGTAAGGTTTCAGGTATTTGCTGAGTCGTATCATACTGGTTGTTCCTCTTCAACTTGCTGATCGAATTGTTAGTCCAACCAGCAATTGCAGTTCACCATATAGATCTCCAGGAAAGTTTTCGACTGACAATCATATGGGGTGAGTAAATATGTAAACAGGTAAATATGTGAATACGTAATCGAT
>JAFGLD010000047.1 GCA_016928235.1 Anaerolineae bacterium
AAGCGTTCTTTTGTGGTTTCCCCTCATTCCCCAAGTGTAGCCAAAATTGTAAAGATGCCTCTTGCCTCAACAGCGCAAGCATTGAACATCTCTGCATCTTCAGAGAACATTCTTTGGGCACTGTGTCAAACCGGGATTTGCTGTGGCGACATTTTTAATGCGTAAAAAGCGTTAAGAGGTATATCTTATCTTCCTCGCTTGTTCGCTACACGAAGATTCCTCGAAGAGATTCAATAACCGGACAATACCCATGAATGAATTGTCAGACTGCAACATCTTCCGTCGGAATTGCCGTAAAACATGCCTAATGTTGTGCAGAGCCGCACTTGGAACATGCTGACTCTGTTATTGTAGAGGGAGAATCACGACAGTTCCCGGAGAAGCAACTATTTCATTCACGGGTATTGCATTTAGGGATGGTTCATTGAGTATAGTATCTAGGGGGACACCAATCCGGAAACCGGTTTTTTGTTGTTGAGCAGGCCATCCTGACTGCGAAAGCGGCATTAACTCTGTGCCGTTCTTGCGGAAGGAAAAACCCGGGTTCTCTTGCCGAGAGTTTTACCCGCTTTTTTGAGAAGGTACCACAAATATTCTCTTTCCATATCACAGCCCCACGTACCATCCCCACATTTATCTTCGAGGCAATCCCATCATAATATCTCTGATTCTCCGAGCAATTTCCACGCTATCTCCAATTCGAATAACCTCTTCCTGGTTAATAATTCCTCGCTCCGTAATGACACCTGCAACTCTATCCCAAGTCACTAAATCAAAATAACTATTTTTAACCTTAATACCGTCTGGCGGCTTTGTCCAAACCTCCCCTACTCCATGTTCCTTCACTATTGGCCCTTCAAGCCTCGAAGGCCACACCTTGCTTGTATCACAAATCACATAGGTCGGGACCGAAAAAAGTAACGCTGCGTCAGCAATCAACGCCGTGCCGATTTTGTTTAGAATACCAGTTTCCATCATACTATCTGCTCCAACAACAAACATGTTGGATTCTTGCAAGTTGTTGTACGCGGCTGCATCAATTGTCACAACAACGCGCACTCCGTTTTGGCCAAGATACGTCGCTAATTTACGCCCCTCATACATAGGACGGGACTCAAGACAAATCACTGTCAGGTTATAACCTCTGCGTTTGGCATCTACCAGGCATCTAGACACAGATCCACTGTAACTCAAGGTAAGGACAGTTGCCTCAGTAGGCAAAACCTGCAAAAAGCTCTCGGTAACCAAAATACCAGCCTGCTCTGCCCATGCCAGGTATTCATTGCAGACCCGCCGTAATTGATCGAGAGCCGAACGCACAGTCTCCGCAGAAGCTACGGCTAGCACAGCATCATTAAGTATCCTGACAACCGAAGCCATGGAAGAATGATAGCGCAAAATCTTACTCGCAACTTCGGAGACAGTGTAAATAACCTGCTCTACTCCTCCAGGATTCTCGTGATCAGTATACGCAATAAGCGCTTTGGCGCACCTCCTAGAGATCTCGCTCGATCCGGATCTTCGCTCAATAATGATACGCTCAATTTGCTCTTGCCAGGTTGCAGGTTCTCCAAACACATTTCCCTACCTTAAAACAACGTAATCTTGATAATCTGCTACGGAACCAGAGGTTAATCGGCCAATCAACTGCACGCAATCTTCCTCATGGGTCTCTGCCTCAACCATAGCAACCTCATAGAAATGCGCAATAAGAGCGCCTTCAGTGTAAGGTATACGGACAACTAATCGCACCAGTTTCCGATCGAGCATGCCACTGAGCACCTGAAGCAATTGGTGTATACCCAAACCACTTTTGGCGGAAATGGGGACGGCATCGGAATATCGTTTCTGTAAAACCTCAACAATTTCGCGGTTTTCAACATCATCGACAAGATCCATTTTATTGATGGCTGTCACAGATGGCACATTTTCGACACCCAGATCTACCGTTAACGTTCTCTCAACTATCTCTACTTGTTGCACAACATTGGGGTGGGATGCATCCACAATGTGTAGAAGTAAATCAGCCTCAGATATTTCCTCCAGTGTAGCCCGGAAAGCCGCTACTAAAGTATGCGGCAATTTTTGAATAAAGCCAACTGTATCAGCAAAAAGCACCATCTGTCCATTAGGCAATTCCACTCTCCTGACCGTCGGGTCAAGTGTTGCAAAAAGTTGATCTGCAACATGGACAGATGCGCCGCTTAACCGATTTAATAGCGTCGACTTTCCAGCGTTGGTATAACCAACAAGGGCGATCGTAGGTATTCCGTGTCGATGGCGTTGAATGCGATGTCTCTCACGATGAGATCTTAGTGATTCGATGTCCCGGCACAGCCGTGCGATGCGCTGGCGAATATCCCGGCGATCTGTCTCAAGCTGCGTCTCGCCAGGACCCCGTAGGCCTACTCCCCCTACCCCACCACGAGCCGTAGCACCTCCAGCCTGTCTTACCAGATGTGTCCATTGCCTCGTTAGACGTGGTAGTCGATACTCGTACTGGGCCAGAGAAACTTGCAGGGCGCCCTCTTTGGTATGCGCGTGCTGAGCAAAGATATCAAGGATCAGAGCAGTACGATCAATAACACGAACTTCATCTCCAAAAATATTTTCCAGCTCGCGTTGATGCCTGGGCAAAAGTTCGTCATCAAAGATGACAATATCAACACCTAACTCTTCCACCCATTGACGAATTTCCTCCACTTTGCCCCGTTTGACAAAGGTCGCAGGATCAGGATGTCTTAATCGCTGATAAGTCTGGCCAACCACTTGAATCCCCGCTGTGTCTGCAAGCATGCCAAGCTCTTCCAGAGAAGATTCAATATCCAGCATATGCGGGTGCCCAATAATGTCAAGCCCGACCAGGAAGCCCTGCATTTGATCCTTGATTTCATCGGTTGTCATACATCAAATTCTCTTCCTGGCAAGCCAACCTTATCGCTACACGAAACAGCCGGCGTAAAAAACACAAAAAGGCTCATATGTATCTCACCTGTCCATATCACCCGGAAGATAATCCCCTCCTGATTCGAGAAACACTTCTAAAACACGTCCTACTCGTCTCAGGCTATCTGAGCTAACCTTGTCAATCGTATCATCAACTGTATGCCAAAAGGGGTAATCAAAATCAATGATATCGACCGATGGAAATCCTTTTTCCAGAAAAGGTGTATGATCGTCCAGGATAGAGTAACGCACTTCTGGAATAAAGTAATCCTCAAAACCCAAATCTCGTGCTACCGACCAGAGAGCCTCCCTGAGTGCCGCGTCAGAATTCAACTCGTAATAGATGTTCTGATCACTATCACCGATCATGTCAACAATGATGGTGTAAACAATGGGTTCCTCCAAATGTTCAGCAAAATAACGAGACCCAACGATCCAATCCCAATCATCCAACTGACCATTATCTTCCGCATCGAAGAATACCAACCAGACATTGCCATTCACCTTTGATACATCTAACACACGCGCCAATTCCAGAAGTACAGCCACACCACTGGCTCCATCATTGGCGCCTGGAACCGGCGAATCGGGCGATACTCGATCTCGATCAGCCTTACGGCGAGTGTCGTAATGTGCGCCGATCAAGAAGATCGGTTTTTCAACGGCCTCTGACCGTCCAATCAAATTCTGAGCTTCAACACCTCGATAATCAAAATACTGTCTGTCGACCGACCATCCGGAGGCGGACAATGTCTCAACAATATAGTCACCTGTCATCCGAGAAGCCTCTGAGCCCGTCGGACGAGGCCCAAATGACATCTGTCTCTCAACATGAAGTAATGCCCGATCACCATCGAACAGCAGTGACGCAGACGAACGCTCCCAATAAACGCCTACCCCGATAGCCAGCAATACAACGATAGCACTCGCCAGTAAAGCAGAGTTGTGCCTTTGCATCACTTCTCCTCCTGACCATCACGATACTGCTCAATATACTGTGACAACGATGCCAATGCCCGTTCTGCATACAGGTGATAACGTTCACGCTTCCCCCGCGCAGGCTGCGTCAGGGGTGACAGCAAACCAAAATTGGCTTTCATAGGCTGAAAGCGCTGAACGTCAGCATGGCTAACATAATGGGCCAACGCGCCCATCATCGTTTCCGTGGGAAGCTTCCACAGAGATTCCCCCTTGACCAGCCTAGCGGCATTGATGCCCGCCAGCATCCCCGTAGCAATATTGCCGACATAACCCTCCACACCAGTCAATTGGCCTGCAAAAAATAGTTCGCCACGACTTTGATACTGCATGGTTGAATCGATCAACTCAGGCGCATTCAAAAATGTGTTACGATGCATCTGGCCAAACCGAACAAATTCTGCCGATTCCAGGCCTGGAATCATGCTCAACACGCGCCTCTGTTCCGGCCATCGAAGATTAGTCTGAAAACCCACCAAATTGTACAGCGTACCTGCCGCATCGTCCTGGCGCAACTGAACAACCGCATAAGGACGTCTTCCTGTGCGAGGATCGATGATACCAATTGGACGCAGCGGGCCATAAGCTAGCGCATCACGCCCACGCGCAGCCAGGACTTCGACGGGTAGACACCCTTCGAAGAAGTGAGGATCCTCTCGCTCAAAATCCCGCAGCTCCATACGCTCTGCCCCAACCAAAGCATCGACCAGCCGTTTATATTGGGCTTCATTGAGAGGGCAGTTGATGTAATCGGCACTCTGACCCTCCCGATGAGCGAAACGGGCACCCTCAAAAGCAACATCCATATCGATCGACTCGCGCGTCACGATTGGTGCCAGCGCATCATAAAAGTACAGATATTGAGCGCCTACCATGACCGCAATCGCATCAGAAAATGTAGGTGAAGTTAACGGTCCGGTAGCAATGACCGTTACACCTTCGGGTATTTCTATTACTTCTTGCCTACATACCGTGATGTACGGATGATTCTCAACCCGACAGGTTACCATCTCGGAAAATTGTTCTCTGCCTACAGCCAACGCGCCACCGGCAGGGACACGAGTTTCGTCAGCACACGCCAGAAGCACCGAATCGAGAAGCCTGAGTTCAGCTTTGAGCAATCCGCTCGCCCGATCGGGTAAATCGGAGCCCAGTGAGTTACTACAAACCAGTTCTGCCAATTTATCGCTAACATGAGCCGGCGGCATTTTGAGAGGACGCATTTCCCATAAGGCCACCTTTAACCCCCGCGAAGCAATCTGCCAGGCTGCCTCGGTTCCTGCTAGGCCGCCCCCAACAACATTTACATCAATCTGGAACTCAGACACTGATTCCCTCATCTCAAAAACGCGGATGATACGTGCATTCTACCACACCTGTACCCCCCTCCTCCAAACATAGAGAAGAGAGACAAAAAGCGCCAGAGAGATTACATCCACCCCCGGCGCCGTCAGAGCAATCGTTAACGCCTACTCTGTAGAGAGTGACTCCTTGATCGGTCGAGGCACTACGACACGAGTTACACACTCGTTATCCTCCAAGGCTATGATCGACTCGCCGCAAGTGTTCCGGCCAGATTTGGGAGCCAGCCCAAAACGCATATATTTTGGCTTGGCCTTGTTCGTCACAACAATCAAATTATCATCCAACATCCCCACAGCTGCCCCTACCAACAGATCGCGCTTATCTTTGAACTTGACCGTGACGACTCCTTGACCATGTCGACCTTGAGTTGGATAGTCGGCCAACGGGCTGGATTTGGCAAAACCGAAGCCCGTAATTACCCAAAGATTGGCTTGCGGCTCAACGACTGCCATCCCTACAACCCGATCAGAATGGCTACCCAACTTAATTCCCTTGACGCCTCCTGCTCGCAAGCCCATGGGCCTGACATCATCTTCTGAAAAACGAATAGCCTGTCCTCCAGCACTAACCAGAATCACTTCGTCATTGCCACGGGTCCAGTTCGCCCAGCCTAGCGGATCGTCCCCCATGATCATAACTTGAAAAGCATGAGCCGATACGCCAGGCAAATCATTGACATCGATCCGCTTGACCATTCCGCCGATTGATGTCAGAAACAGGTAACCCTCCCGAACACCAGAAGACAGTGTAAGAGCAGCAACGATCTCCTGGCCTGATTCAAGTGATGTCACACTGGCAAACGGTAATCCGCTCTGGAAATCTTGAACCTGTCCCAGTTGATGAACCGGCAAACTAGCCGCCATCCCATCAGCCGTAAAAAGATAAAGAATGTCGCTTGCCTTGGCTGCAAACACCAGCCTGGGTGGTTCTTTCACTCCTTGCGTGACTTTGGGCTGCTGGTCATCGATAGAACGAGAAAGCAAGCCGCTTTCGGTTAGCACAACCCAAGTCGTTTCCGCAGGAAGCAATGCAGTCACGGCTGCCGCGTTTCCAAGAGATCCTTCGACAATCGTTGTACGACGCCGATCAACGTAAAGCTCCTTGAGGGCCGCCAGTTCTTGTTTGATGACATCTCGCATCATCTGAGGATCTTTCAACAGTTCTTCAAGATAACAGATCAAATTCCGCTTTTCCTTGTATTCATCCTCGATTTTCTTGCGCTCAAGGGCAGCTAAACGTCTGAGCGGCATATCAAGAATGGCTTGTGCCTGGATTTCACTCAGCTTGAATCTCTTGCGAAGGTTATCTCTCGCTGTCTCCACGGTACGGGATCGTCGAATAAGGTCGATAACTTCATCAAGGTTGTCCAGAGCAACCAGGTAGCCTTCCAAGATATGGGCACGCTCCCGAGCACGCTCCAGAACATACTCACTACGACGACGAACAACCTCGAAACGATGCTCAAGATAGACACGCAATGCATGTTTGAGAGAAAGCATGCGCGGTTCACTATCGACAAGGGCCAGCATGATGATGCTGAATGTAGTACGCATTGGTGTCAACTTATACAATTGATCGAGAATCGCATAAGGATCGACGGTACGGGTCAGATCGATAACGACTCGAAGACCCTGTCGATCGCTCTCGTCACGCAGATCGGTAATGCCTTCAATTCGTCTATCTCTGACAAGCTCGGCAATCCGCTCGATCATACTCGTTTTGTTGACCTGATAAGGTAGCTCGGTAACAATGATTCGATTCCGATTCCTGTCCAGTTCTTCCACGTGAACTTTCGCCTGAACAACCAGTTTTCCCCGTCCAGTACCATATGCCTGGGCCAGGCTGTCGGTCTCACCGTTATCCGCATACCGAAACACTAAGCCTCCAGTGGGAAAATCCGGCCCCTTCACAAACTGCATCAGTTCGGGAAGTCCCACATCATCCAAATTGGTCCAGCGATCAAGCATAAAAGCTAAGGCATCACACACCTCACCCAAGTTGTGCGGCGGGATACTTGTACTCATACCGACGGCAATACCGGAAGAGCCGTTCACCAGCAAATTTGGGATGCTGGCAGGAAGAACCGAGGGCTCCCATAGACTACCATCGAAGTTCTCGGTTACATCTACGGTCTGCTTATCAATATCAACAAGAAGATCCATGCCAACCGGCAGAATACGCGCCTCGGTATAGCGCATTGCAGCAGCAGCATCCCCATCAATTGAGCCAAAATTCCCCTGCCCATCAACAAGCGGATAACGCATAGCGAAATCTTGCGCCATCCTGACCATAGCCTCGTAGACAGCCATATCGCCATGAGGATGGTACTTTCCCAATACCTCTCCCACAATACGAGCACTCTTGCGGTATGGACTATCCGGCCGGAGCCCCATGTCGTACATAGCATACAGAATACGACGATGCACAGGTTTCAGACCATCGCGCGCATCAGGCAATGCGCGGCTTACAATAACACTCATTGCATAATCGAGGTATGCAGCACGCATCTCTCGATCGATATCAATTTGCTGAACAGTCCCCAAGTCCATAATGTAACCTCTTGAAAGTAGAATAAGGGATAGCACCCAACACAAAAAGATCTTTTTTTCGGATGATAAGAGCAAAAGCGCAACCTGTCAATGCTCAACCGGGATTGCTCATTTGTTCTGTGGGCAGATTGTAGATCGCATCACCCATTCAATGCAAGCAAAGGTTGACGTGATCGCTGAAGCCGGTACAATCTCTTCCCAAGAGGTCATCAATAATGAATACAATTTCGAAGAGTCGGCGCAGCGCAGGCTACCGGATCGTCATCGCGAGTATCATGCTATCCTTATTGGTAAGCGCCTCAACTGATACCGTCCTACCCCAGCGTGTAGATTTTTACATCGTACAAATCGGTGATACATGGGCCGGCATCGCCGCTCGTTACAGTGTCCCAGTGAAAACACTATGGAGTGCCAATGGAGTGGTTAATCCCAATAGACTGGCTGCCGGTCAAAGACTTCTTATCCCCAGCACATCTACTCAGCAAGCCATACTTACATTTGAGTCTTCGACCATTTCTCCCTGGCAAGCAGCACTCCGGAGCGGAAACACACTCAGCGTCGTCCTCAGCATCAATGGCTTAGAGAGTCCGTCCGAAGCATCCGGAATTGGCCTATATGTCCCGGACAAGCGTGAAAGTATTGGTCAAGTTGTTCTAGCCCAACCGACACCAACGCAGCCACCTTCCCCTACTCCGCGACCCTCTATCGAGCGGACACCTATACCTGGCCCACCTCTCGTTCGATCCAGACTAGGAATCCAGGGCTATTTTGCAATACCCGAACTGATGGATCACTGGTTGAACAAGACAACTGATGCAGGCTTCACCTGGGTAAAATATCAGGTGGATTGGAGGCTTACCGAGAATCCGGCCGGATCATTTCCTATCCTCTCGGTTCTCGATAGCTTTATGGAAAATGCCCAGAATCGACATCTGAATGTTCTATTGAGCGTTGTGAAGGCACCAGACTGGGCACGCAGCACCACTGAAGGATATGGGCCACCCGATCATTACAAGACATTCACCATCTTTGTAAAATATCTTGCATCCCGGTACAAAACCCGGCTAGATTCCATGCAGATTGCGTTTGAGATCTGGAATGAGCCAAATACACTGAGAGAATGGACCGGGCAACCTCTATCGGCCCAGGATTACGTCAGCCTCTTGGCAGGGGCTTATATAGGCATCAAGGAAGAAGATCAACGTTACACGGTCATTAGTGCCGGCCTGGCCCCAACAGGCATCAATGATGGGGTTACCTCCATTGACGACCGCGTTTATTTGCGCCAAATGTATGACGCAGAGCTATCTAGAGTTACAGACGCAATTGGCGTTCATCCCTACGGGTGGGCCAATCCACCTTCCACACGCTGCTGCGGAGATCCTAATACATCGCCTGGCTATGATGAGCATCCCAGCTTCTTTTTCCTCAACACAATCGAGGATTATCGAGCCATCCAGGCAGAATATGGTGATACGAAGAAACTGTGGGTCACGGAGTTTGGATGGGGCAGCGCAGAAGGCACTGGCATCGCAGCTCCATCTGACGCGCCATATCACGCAAACACAACACAGAACCTCCAGGCCGAATACATCTGGCAGGCCTATCTCATGGCACAGCAGTGGGACTACATGGGGCCCATGTTTCTTTGGAATTTGAATATGCACACAATACCAAGTGTGCCCCCTGAAGCTGCCAACTACAGCCTATTTCTAGATCTGGACAATCCGCGACCAGCATACATTCTGCTCCACGACGCTCCCAAAACAGACTAACCGCACAACGGGGCCCGGCGCTGTAGCCGCCGGGCCCCATCTCAATGCCAACAGATTTTCAAATCCTGATCGATGATCTCTAACTTTTAATTTCGGATTACCCTAATGCGCTGCAGTCGAGATACTTGCAATTGCTCAGATCGTCAATCAACAAGCGTATCCGATATCACGTTCACATCTCCTGCGTCGCCCGCATTGTCAACAACCAGTTCCGGCTCACGCTCTTGATAATGGAAAAAGCCGGTGCCTGCGGGTATCAGCTTACCAATGATGACATTTTCTTTTAGCCCGATTAGCGGATCTTCCTTACCTTCGATCGCCGCACCAGCCAGGACCTTGATAGTATGCTGGAACGAAGAAGCCGACAGGAAGCTGTCTGTATTCAAAGCCGCCTTGGTTACACCTAACAGGACATTTTGAGCACTGGCAGGAGTTCCCCCCTGAGCAATTATCTGCTCATTGATCTCACGCAAAACAAGACGATCGATCAATTCGCCCGGCAGTAACTCGGTATCACCACTTTTCGTGATCTGAACCCTCGAGAGCATCTTGCGGATGATAACATCAAAGTGCTTGTCATTAATCGGGACGCCTTGCGAGCGATAAACTTGCTGAACCTCGCCTAAGAGATAATATTGCGTAG
The DNA here is from genome assembly GCA_016928235.1 of Anaerolineae bacterium. Lineage (GTDB taxonomy): Bacteria > Chloroflexota > Anaerolineae > Aggregatilineales > UBA3940 > JAFGMS01. The sequence continues at coordinate 10,257 of JAFGLD010000047.1, forward strand.
CCTCGGTACCCAAGATACGCAAGATGCGATGAGGATTTTTAGCACCTTCGGTCAACTGATCGCCCGCCTTTACGTGATCGCCTTCCTGCAAGCGATGTTTTCCGTCCGGTCCATCAACCTCAACCAGGCGAGCAGCACTTGGAATCTCATATTCTCGCTCATCCCGCTGCTCGTAAATCAACGAGAGCTTGTTCTTTTCAAGCGATATGCGGCCGTTTTGCTCCGCTGCAAAGACATCTTCACCTCGAACGCCGAGTTGTTGTCCCAGGGTGACTTCATCGCCATCTTTAACCAGTATCTCCCACCCGGAAATATCGTAATCCTCATGGAAAACTTCACTGTCTACCACCTTGACATACCGAATGCCTTCCCGCTGGTAGATTTGCACAGAGCCATCGATATCCGTAATGACAGCTTCGCCTTTTGGCTTCTTCCGCGCTTCAAACAATTCCTCCACGCGAGGCAAGCCATGAGTAATATCACCACGCTCTTCCGCGGTACCGCCAGTGTGGAATGTGCGAAGCGTCAACTGTGTGCCAGGCTCACCAATCGACTGAGCGGCCACAATCCCGACTGCCGAGCCAATTTCGACCAGCTTGCCCCGGCCTAAATCACGACCATAGCACAATGCGCACAGGCCATAGGTCATTTCACAGGTTAAGGGCGAACGCACAAACACATCTTCGATGTTCAGGTTCTGGATAAGGTCAGCAGCAACTTCATCGATAATCTCATTTCGATCAACGATGATCTCGCCAGTCTCCGGATTGGCTACCGGCGCGCCTGCAGTTCGCCCAACCAGACGCTCAAACATCTTCTGATCGGACACACGTTGCGAACGGCTAACCCAAACCCCGGATTCCGTTCCGCAATCGTGCCCATTGATGATCATGTCCTGGGCAACATCCACCAAACGACGAGTCAGATAACCAGCATCAGCCGTACGAAGCGCCGTGTCGGCCAAACCCTTGCGAGCACCATGCGTGCTGATAAAGTATTCAAGTGCCGTCAGTCCCTCGCGGAAGTTGCTTCGAATGGGCAGGTCGATGATTCGTCCGGAGGGATCGGCCATCAAGCCACGCATACCAGCCAGCTGGGTAATTGGCCCCATGCCGCCCTTAACCGAGCCTGACTTCGCCATCACGGCAATACTGGTGTATGGATCCAGTGAATCCTCGACTGCTTTCGAGACAACGGTTTTGGCATGAGCCCATTCCTCGATTGTTCGTTGGTAACGCTCTTCCTCGGTCAACAGACCACGTCGATACTGCCGCTCGATATCGTTGACCACACGGGTCGATGCATCGATGATTTCAGCACGCTTCTCCGGTACAACGAGGTCGCTGATGGCTATCGTAGCGCCGGACTGAGTCGCATAACGGAACCCAAGACTCTTGATCTGGTCTACCACTTCCGTCGTTACGTCTGGGCCAAAGCGGGTATAAACACGTCCGACAAGGATATTAACTTCCTTTTTGTCTAGAGTCGTATTCACCCAGCGAATACCATCCGGAAGAATGCGATTGAAGATACTACGCCCCACTGTCGTCAGAATCGGCTCACTAAGCGGCTCTCCATCATCGTATATACGGACAATACGGATAGGGGTATGTAAGTCAACCTGGCCCAAAGCATAAGCCATCTCGACTTCGTCCAGATCGTAGAAAACAGGCACAGTGGCCGGATCGATAGTTCGGAGATCCTGGCCCGGTTTCTCCATTGTCAGGTAGAACACACCCAGAACCATATCCTTGCTAGGTCCAACTACAGGAGCACCATCGGCCGGCTTGAGCAAGTTCCTGGTGCTCAACATCAGCTCGCGGGCTTCCTCAACCGCTTTCTGCGACAGTGGTACATGAACTGCCATCTGGTCACCATCGAAGTCTGCGTTAAACGCTGTACATACCAGCGGGTGAATCTGGATAGCCTTGCCTTCTACCAATTGCGGCTCAAAAGCTTGAATGCCCAAACGATGCAGCGTCGGGGCACGGTTAAGCAAAACCGGACGCTCCTGAATGACCTCTTCCAAAACTTCCCAGACTTCAGGCTTCTCTCGCTCAATGATCCGCTTCGCGCTCTTGACATTCGAGGCGTAGTTGTATCTAACCAGACGACTGATGACAAAGGGTCGATACAACTCCAGGGCCATTGTCTTGGGTAAACCACACTGATGCAGTTTCAACTTCGGCCCAATAACAATCACCGACCGGCCTGAATAATCCACACGCTTACCCAAAAGATTGCGACGGAAACGTCCCTTCTTGCCTTTAAGCATATCGCTGAGAGATTTCAACTCTCGGCGGCCTCGGCGGCTAAGCGCCCTACCCCGCTGGCTGTTATCGATCAAACTATCCACCGCTTCTTGAAGCATACGCTTCTCGTTGCGGACGATCACATCGGGAGCGCCTAACTCAAGGAGTCGTTTCAAACGATTATTGCGATTGATAACCCTGCGATAGAGATCGTTGAGATCAGAGGTTGCAAAACGGCCTCCGTCCAACTGCACCATAGGTCTTAGATCGGGAGGAATAACAGGTAGGATGGTCAGGATCATCCACTCAGGACGGTTGGAGCTTTTGCGCAATGCCTCGACCACGCGCAGTCGCTTTGTGGCCTTCTTCTTGCGCTGCTTGGATCGCGTGGTTCGAATCTCTGACCAAAGCTCGACGCTCAACTTGTCGAGTTCCATCGTTTTGAGAATCTCAAAAAATGCTCCGGCCCCCATGCCGGCTTTGAAGACCTGTCCATACCGCTGTTTAAGCTCCCGATAACGCGCCTCACCCAGGAATTGCATTTGCTTTAATGAGGTTAATTCGTTTCGAAGCTCAACATAGCGCTGATGCAACTCGCGGCGACGCTGGCTTAGCGTATCTTCGATCTCCAAAATTCGCTCGGCGGCATCAGACGAAACTCCCATCGATTCGCCTGTATCTTGCAGCAGCGCTGCCCGGCGGCGCTCCTCAACATCCGATTGAAGCTCCGTCAACAATGCCCCAGCGATATCTTGCACCTTCTTGATATGCTCTGGAACAACAATTTCCCCTTCATCCACCACCACTGTCTCACCCGGTTCGAACACCAATGCCTTGCGGACCAGCGCCCCCATCTTGCTCTCAAGCTGCCCCTGAAAGCTCTGTGCCGCGCGCATGAGCGTATCAGTACGAGACACAATCTCTTCGTCGAATTTGGCATTGATGGCTTCCAGGTGACGTTTAACATCACCCAAAGACTCGTCACGCGTCTGCTCGATCTCCTGGATCTGCTCATCGGCCTCAGACCGAAACCCCGCCTCTTCAGCCTGCATCTCCTCTTCGAGACGTTTCAAAGCTTTCTGGCGTGCATCTTCGTCTACATATGTCACAACATATTGGGCAAAATAGAGAACCCGATCGAGGTTGCGCCGGGAAATGTCAAGCAACAAGCCAAGATAGCTGGGAACCCGTCGAGTATACCAAACGTGCGCCACCGGAGCGGCCAGTTCGATATGTCCCATACGCTCACGACGTACAGATGCCTTGGTGATCTCGACCCCACACTTATCGCAAGTCAAGCCTTTGTAACGGACATTCTTGTACTTACCACAATAACACTGCCAATCTCTGGTAGGCCCAAAAATGGCCTCACAAAACAACCCGTCCTTCTCAGGCCGAAGCCGTCGATAGTTGATCGTCTCCGGCTTGGTTACCTCACCATACGACCATGACTTGATCTGCTCCGGCGAGGCAAGACTCACGCGCAATGCCCGGAAATCCTTCGCCTCTAGTGTGTTTTCCTGTATTCGGCTATGTACCACAGAGAATCATCCTCCTCGTCATCAGCCGGCTTCGAATCGCTAATTGGGTTCTAAGCCACCGCTCTTTGGCCAAGCAAGTAGAAATAGCGCATGGAGTGTTTCTCTCTCCAGCGCCTTACTTGACCCCTTAACAATATGTCTGTTACTTTAACCTTGATCAACTGAAATTTTTTGCTTCGTCGCAAATAGTAATTGTAAACTCTCTGAGAAGCAAAGTCAAACAACTGCTGACTTCGGGGTACATTCCACGCCCAAGATGAGATCACAGACCAATGCTTCACCGTTGTGAAGCTGTGATTGGCGACAACACTGCTCCTTAATCTGGAATGTCCCTACCTCGCTCGCCAGACAGCACGTTCACAAACAATCCGGTTTCTAACGCCAATACCTTCGCCAACTAAGGCGGGCTAGAGTAGGGTTCAGATGGATGAATAGA
>JAFGLD010000048.1 GCA_016928235.1 Anaerolineae bacterium
CCCAACGCAATCCTGACCCAATCGGGGTCAGGGGAAATCGTTGGGGCGAGATGCATACGTTTGTATACATTTCAGGAAACAGTTGTCACCCATTCATAAAAGGTAGATGGGTATGTGCGAATCACGTACTGTATCACCTTATCCGTTTACTTGTCCCTCGATCGCGCAACGCAAAGACTTATCTGGGCAACTACAATTGCTCTATCTCCGCACGCCGCTCGCGCTAATGTCCTGATCAAACTGGGCAAAAAACAGACTTCCGATCTTTACCAGCTTCGAAAGTCCGAGTATGTGCCGAGTATGCGCAAATAAGCCAGACCTCCACATCCAGGTGTTGATGGACTGTGTTTGTCTACGCAGTCGATTCCTCGCCAACAGACCCAAATTGCTGCTGATGGGGAAACTCCTCTGCAAAAGCCGACTTGAGATCGGTTAGCCAGGTTGCTGCCGGATCGAAGTGGGCCATGAAGGGTCTGCCTACCCAATTGGGATCGCGTCCTTGAAGGAACTGAAGAACAAATACCCTCTGCTCGCGGATCGTTGCGATGCCATTAACAACAACCTTACCGGGAGAGGCGGACATCACCGGGCCTCGAACTGTTCGGCCTAAACCGGACACCTGGCTATAAGCACTCCGAAAGATTTGCCAGGCCCGCGCCAGCGAAACCTCAAAATAATCCTGAGGGCCGGTATCGCGGCTGACGAACATGTAATAGGGAATCATGCCCAGTTTCACGCCTGTCCGCCACATGGTCACCCAGACATCAGGCGTGTCGTTAACCTGGCGGATCAAAGGCGCCTGCATTCGAATTTCGGCGCCGATATCCCTCAAGCGCCTGATGGCCTCTTGTACTATGGCAGGTTCCATCTCACGATAGTGGCTGAAGTGTGCCATGATGGCCAGATGGCGACCAGATGCAACGATCTCCTCAAACAATCGAATAAGATCATCTGCATCCGGATCGGTAACAAAGCGATAAGGCCAATAAGCCAAAGCTTTGGTGCCAATCCGGATCGTCTGGATATGTTCAAGAGATGGATCTAACAGTGGCTCAATATGTTGACGCAGCAACTTCGTCTTCATAGTTGCCGGATCTCCTCCGGTGAAGAGCACATCCGTTACCTGATGATTGCCATGAAGATACGTTACTAATTGTTCCGGAGAACGAGCAGCAAACTTGAGATCCTGATCTCCAATGAACTGTGCCCATCGAAAACAATATGAGCAGTAAGCATGACAGGTCTGGCCCTGGACAGGAAAGTAGAGAACGGTCTCGGGATACTTGTGTTGGACGCCAGGGATCCGTTCCCCTCCAAGCTTTGGAACATTGTGTTTTTGTTGTCCGGCAGGGTGGGGGTTGTGCTGCATTCGTATCTTGTGGATGACTTCCATCTGCTGACTGTTGTCACCAGAATCAAGTGCACGCCGAACCTGCTCACGCTCTTCATCTCTCAACATTCCACGCTGAGGAAAAGTGAGTTGGAATATTGGATCGCCGGGTATGTTCTCCCAGTTGATCAGATGATCTATCACATACCGGTTTGCACGGAATGGGAAGACAGCAGAGACTGTCTGGATGGTTTCTTTTTGATCGGCGTTGAGCTGAGTATATTGAGGATACTTGTGGATGTTATGTCGAGTGATTGGTCGATATGTATAAGGCTGCATTGTTTGGCTCCTTTCGTCGGCCCATTCGTCATGGATGCTTCTGCATACAAAACAAATAAGGGCTGCTAACAGAGACCGCAAAGCGCCAGTGCTGCCACCTCCAAAGCAGATTTTAGATTTCCAATAAAACACAAAACGTCCGGGATGCAGGTGTTTTTGGGAGAGGAAACAGCCCAAGTCACCAGAATGGAGTTTTGCTATTGAGGCACTAACAAATTGCAGGTCTATCTAACTTTGTCAAATATGACTCCAGTATACAATAAAATATCCATGGGGGACAATGCATATGACCGGATGAAAGCATTCCAACACATTACAATCGGCCAGAAATAGCCGTATCGATTATAGGCTTGATCTTCTGCCGTTTTCGCAAACGTTTGCAACAAACACTTGACAGCCGGAAAAACCTGATGTAATGTGGGTCTTCGGTGTGTGTTTTGTTCTGCGGCAGTACGTCTCAAGTCACCAGTTCAAACAAAACCAAACTTGGGGAAGCATATAAACGGGGATAGAAAAATAATTACGCATCCAATGATCGCGGTTGCCAATCCAGATTGCGTCGATCTGCTCTCCCTCTTAAGCCAATTTACCATATCCGTCACACAACTTGTCAGTCTCTGCCAAATCATAAAAGGAGGTCAGAATGTCATTGAAGGGATCGTTCAAAAGAAGCGCCAACAGTCTGTTCAGTATGTTGTTCTTGGCGTTCATTACCGGGTTGATGCTGGTATCCTGTGGCCCTGCCAAAGGCACCGTATCACTGGAGCCTACGACAGAAGCAACAGCACCACCAGTAGAAAAAACCACCGAGCCTGCATCTGAGACAGCGTCCATTGTGTACGACTTTGAGGATGGCACGACACAAGGTTGGAAGCCACGTGCCGATGAGGGCTCTACCGTGTCTGTCGATGTCGCGACCGACGTGGCTCACTCAGGCTCCAACAGCCTGCTCACGACGAAGCGCGAAGAGAACTGGAATGGCGCGACCGTCGATGTGATGAACCTGTTGAAACCGGACACCACCTACGAGTTCAGTGCGTTTGTGAAGCTGGCTGACGGAGCACCCGCCAGCCGCCTGGTGCTTACGATGCAACGCACACCCACCGATGGGGACTCCAAGTACGAATGGATTGCCCCCAGCGCAGAGGATGGCGTAACAGACGCCGATTGGGTCGAGCTGAAAGGAAAATACTCATACGCCGGCGAGGTTGCTGAGCTGATGCTGTACGTTGAGAGCCCTGATGAAGAGTTGGTCGATTTCTACGTCGATGATGTCACTATTACGATGATAGGAACAGCTACAGCAGGCGCGAACGTCTATGACTTCGAAGATGGCACAGAGCAAGGCTGGAAGCCACGTGGCGATGCAAAGCTCAGCGTTGCAACTGATGTAGCCCATTCCGGATCCAACAGCCTTCTCGTGTCCGATCGCAAAGCCGATTGGAACGGCCCGACCATCGATGTGATGACCATGCTTCAGCCGGATATCACTTATGATATCAGTGGGTTCGTGAAGCTGGCCGATGGGGAACCCAACAGCCGGGTGATCATCACCATGCAGCGCACCCCTACCGACGGCGACACCCAGTACGAATGGATCGCCCCCAGCGCGGAGGACGGCGTGACGGATGCCGAGTGGGTCGAGCTGAAGGGACAGTACACTTACAGCGGTGAGGTCACCGAGCTGATGCTGTACGTCGAGAGTCCTGATGAAGAGCTGGTCGACTTCTACATCGACGATATCACCATTTCAGGTCTGTCAAAGCCGCCTGTTCAGACAGACATCCTGTCGCTATATGAGATGTTCACCGATGACTTCCTGGTTGGCGCGGCACTTCCCTCGGAGCAGCTCGACAGCGAGGATCATGTCACGCTGCTCACCCATCACTTTAACAGCGTCACCGCTGAAAACGAGATGAAACCCGGCCCAATCCAGCCCGAAGAAGGCGAGTTCAATTGGACCGGCCCTGACAAGTTGGTCGCATTTGCTGGAGAAAACAACATCGCTGTCCACGGGCATACCCTGGTGTGGCACTCACAGGCTGCCGAGTGGATGTTTGAAGACGCCGACGGCAATCCTCTGGAAGCGACGCCTGAGAACAAGGAGCTGGTCCTCAAGCGCATGGAAGAACACATCCGGGCAGTTGTTGGTCGCTACAAGGATGATGTCAACGTCTGGGACGTGGTCAATGAGGTCATCGATCCGGCTGAGGACGATTGTATGCGCCGCAGCAAGTGGTATGAACTCACCGGCACAGACTACATTGCGGCGGCTTTCCGGATTGCAGACGAGGTCGCGCCGGATGCCGTACTGATCATCAACGACTACAGCACAACCGATCAGCTCAAGCGGCAATGTTTGTATAACGTGGTCAAAGACCTGAAGGCGCAAGGCGTGCCGGTCGATGGCGTCGGTCACCAGATGCACGTCAACATCGATACGCCAACTGCGGCTGCCATCGAAGAGACGATCCTGATGTTCGCCGATCTAGATGTTGAGCAGCATATCACCGAGCTGGATATGAGCGTCTATCCTAACGACACCGATACATACGATAAGGTGCCGGAGGATGTTCTGGTCAAGCAGGGTTATCGATACAAAGAAATCTTCGAGGTCCTCAAACGCCAGGCCGACAACATCGACTCGGTGACCTTCTGGGGAATGGCCGACGATCACACCTGGCTCAAGACATTCCCCATCGCCCGGACCAACCTGCCCCTGCTCTTTGACGAGCAACTCCAGGCCAAGCCCGCCTACTGGGGCATCGTCGATCCTTCCAGATTGCCGGTGCTGATCCAGCAGTTGGAAGCCCCTGAGGGGACACCGGCCATCGATGGGGAAATCGAGGATCTTTGGAATACGCAAGCCTGGTCGACGTTGCAGGGGACTGAAACACTTACCGGTACCTTCCAGACACTCTGGGATAAAGACAATCTATACCTGTTTGTGGATATCAAGGATGCCACGCCGGATCCGGCCGACAAGATCGATATCTTCATCGACCAGGATAACGGCAAAACCGACACCTATGGCGATGATGACTTGCAGATTACCTGCCAGGACGGCGCGTGTGCGCCATCTGACGATATCGAGTTCTCTATGAAGACAACTGCCGGTGGGTATCAGTTGGAAGCGGCGTTCAAGCCGGCGGCAGCACCCGAGCTTGGCAGGCAGATCGGGTTTGACATCCGCGTCACCGACAGTGCCCAGCCCGATGGTATCATCTCATGGAACGACACGAGTCATAGCCAGGAGACCAGCACAGCCGGATTTGGGACGCTGACCTTTGTGGAGGCAGTTGCCATTACGTTCGCACTGCCCGGTACGCCTGTCATCGATGCCGAAGAGGATCCTGTGTGGACCACCGCCAACGAGATAACCACAGACGTCTGGGTCATGGGCGACAGCGGTTCAACGGCCAAAGTCAAGACGCTCTGGGACAGCCAATATCTGTATGTTTACGCTGTCGTAACCGACAGCCTGCTCACCAAGGTCAGCGCCAATGTCTGGGAGCAAGACTCGATCGAGGTATTTGTGGATCAGAACAATGCCAAGACCGATACCTACCAACCAGACGATGGCCAGTATCGCGTCAATTTTGACAACGAACAGAGCTTCAATGGCGGCGCAACAGCCGAGAAGATCAAGAGCGCGACGAAGATCATCGATGGCGGATACATCGTTGAGCTGTCGATCAGATTGGACGCGATCACGCCGGCAGAAGGCTTGCGAATCGGCTTCGATTTCCAGGTCAACAATGATGAGGATAATGATGGCGTGCGCGACAGCGTCGCGATGTGGCACGACCCAACCGGTCAGTCATACCAAAACACATCGAAACTTGGCCTGCTCCAGTTTGTATCGAAGCAGTAAGACAGCCTGACACTATTGGCAATGCCGTCCGTGCCACTATACAACAAAACAGAAGGGGGATGGATATCGATAGGTATCACATCCCCCTTTTCTGTAGTCCCAATCCGACCGTCTTCTTGAGAACTGGAGTTTCGCCATAATCTTCCTAATAATCCAGGGGAAGTACCGCAAAGACAGCTATGGGGGATCGGTTTTCCGAGACAGGTTTTCCAAATTATTGAAAAGATACATCAGGAACATCTGGTCAGGATGGCGCGGGTTTGTCCCATCGCTTCAGTCTCGGCAGCGATCAGAATGCGGTCGCCGGCCTCCAATACAATATCGCCCCGCGGGATGACAAACCGGTTGGCGCGCTCGATCACCACCACCAGGGCGGCTTGCGGTAGATCCAAATCGACAATTCGCCGACCGACAGCGCAGGCATCCGGCGGCAGCTCGATTTCCGACAGCTCTCCCTCGTAATGATCGATAAATTGGTCAAAGAGGAGATTTTGCCTGATAACCGGCTCGGTCTCCTCTACTTTCAACCAACGCGCCAGCCCGGGGATGAAGCTGCCTTGCAGCGCGACAGACACCAGCACGACGAAGAACACGATATTGAAAAGCCAACTTGCTTCAACGATGCCGGTCAGCAATGGGAAGGTCGCCAATACAATCGGGGCCGCCCCACGTAAGCCAACCCAGGCTACCATGCCGATCTCGCGAGGTTGATATCGAAACGGCAGCATACACACCAACACGCTAACCGGACGCGCAACCAGCATCAAGAAGATCGCCACCAGAAGACCGCTACCGGCCACAGGAAGCAATCGAGAGGGGAATACAAACAGCCCCAACGCCAGGAACATGGTAATTTGCATCAGCCAGGCCAGCCCATCATGGAAACGAAGCAGACTTTTCTTGTGCAAGAAACTGCTGTTCCCCATCACAATCCCGGCTACATACACTGCCAGAAATCCACTGCCCTGAAGCGTAGCCGTAACGGCAAAAATGAACAAGGCGATAGCGGTTGTCAACACCGGGTACAGACCATCATCATGAAGGTTCAACCTGTTGATAAACCATACGCTCAACTTCCCCAGCCCATATCCCAACAATCCACCCAGTCCGAATTGAAACACAAACAGCGGCAGAATCCGGATGAGGGATGTGTCGGGCCGGCTGATCAGATGCGTCATCGCTACGGTCAAGAAGATGGCCATCGGATCATTACTGCCCGATTCCATCTCCAGTAACGGTTCCAGATGTCCTTGCAAATGGGTGCTTTTTGAGCGAAGAATGGAAAAAACCGCGGCCGCGTCAGTCGATGAGATGATAGATCCCAACAAGAAGCTTTCCAACCAACCCAGTTGGAAGACCACGCGCGCCAATACCGCGGAAAGCAACGCCGTCAACACAACACCGACCGTCGCCAACACTATCGCCGGCGCCACGATTGGACGAACACCATGCCACCGCGTTTGCAAGCCGCCGGCATACAAAATATAAGCCAACGCAATCGAGCCCAAGAACTGTGCCAGCCACGGATCGTCGAAGTAAATCCCACCCGGCCCTTCCGAGCCCGCCAACATTCCCAACAACAAGAACAGCAGCAGTGCCGGCACACCCAGACGACTGGATGCCTTGCTGGCCAGAATACTTAACAGCAACAAAATGGCCGCGGCCAGCAAAACCCACTCAATTGAAAAGGTGCGTAAGCTAATCAAAATTTACGTCTCCCCAAACCGCGCCACATCCACCTCCGGGAACGGCGCTTTCTCGAACTTCTTGCCCTGAGTTTCCAGCGGCCGGGTCAGATCGAAACCCACCCGGCAGGTATCGTAGGTGCCCGGCTCGCTGGAGGGATCGAGCGATGAGCCGGGCTCGCGCGGCTTGACTACCAGGTCGCGATCCCCCTGAAAGCGGGTCGCCATGGCCCACTCAACCGCCGATGGATCATAGATGTCGATGTCGGCATCGACCACAAAAACGTGCTTGCATGAGCGATGCCCGGCAAAAGCCGCTTCGATGGCCTTCTTGCCGTCATCCTCATTCTGCTTGTCTATCTGGACGATGGCGTGCAGCCACGAGCAGCCGCCGGGGTTGATGTTGACATCGATGCAGTGCGCCACCCGATTCACCGACCGGAAGATGGTAGGCTCACGCGGCATGCCCATCAACAATTTGTGTTCGAGCGCGCCCGGGAGTAGGGCGTTCCAGATGGCATCGTGCCGATGGGTGATCGCCTTGACGACCAGAACCGGCTCATTCCGGATGACATCCTGTGTCTCGGTCAGGTCGACAAATGGTCCTTCGTCATGACGCCGATCAGCATAGACGGTGCCCTCCAGCACGAATTCAGCCTCGGCCGGCACCAGCACATCGACTGTCCTGGCGGGAACGACGGCGAACGGCTCCAGCGCATTAGCGATGGTCAGCTCGTCGACGCCCATCGCCACCGAAGTAGCCCCGGCCGCCAGAATGTTAGGCGGCAGGCCGACACACACCGCCACGTCGAGCGCCTTGCGATCCTGCAAGAAGGCGTCGAAGTGGCGGCCTTTCACCACCCGGATGGCCATCTCGGTCTTCGAAAACTGCATCGCCCGGTGGAAATCGGCGTTCTGGCCGTGCTCCGGGTGACGCGCCAGGAAGACGCCCGAGCTGATGTAATTGCCGCCGTCGCCCTCGCAGTGAAAGAGGATTGGCAGTGTGTCGAGATCGGGGTTGGTATCGACCACCTCCTGGCAAGGAGCCGTACCGCCTGTCCACATGGCAGGCCGTGAGGCCGCGGCGATGGCATTGGAGAGCGTGGCAATAATCTGCGAAGGCTCAATGCCGAAATAGCCGGCGAACGGACCTTTGCCGCAGAACAGGTTGCCGATCACCCGGAAGCGTGACTCTTTAACAGTCTCGAACAGCACCGGGCGCGGTTCTAACTTCTTGAGCACCCCGGCGATCTCGTAGGTCTTGGAGATCGGCTCACGGATGGTGATCAGCTCACCACTGCGGCTCAGTGATTGGATGTAGTTACGCAGGGACATGGACGGCTCCTAACAGTGACGGGTGATGAGTGATGTGTGACGAGTGATGAGTGATGTGTGACGAGTGCAAGCGTAAAATGTGCCAACGTGCACCATGCAAGTCTTTGCTTTTCCCCAACCCCTAACCCCCAGAAGCGTTAACTTAAGCACCATACGCTATCGCTGATGCCAAAAACCGGGTTTTTTGCCGTCAACGCGCACCATGCAGGTTTTTGCTTTTCCCCATCCCCTACCCCCCAACCCCCAACCCCCATTTCGGATACGCATCATTCTCGATTCCCAGCCGCGCCAGCGCCCGCCCCACCGAGGCATCGATGACATCATCGATCGTCTGCGGGTGCCCATAGAAAGTCGGGATAGGCGGGCAGATGACGGCGCCGGCCTCGGCGGCCCGAGTCATCAGCCGCAGGTGCCCCACATGCAACGGCGATTCGCGTACCATCAGTGCCAGCGGGCGACCCTCCTTCAAACACACATCGGCCGCGCGGGCAATCAGATCGACCGTATAGGAGTTGGCAATGGCAGAGAGCGTCTTGATCGAGCAGGGGGCTACCAACATACCACCGGTAGGAAAGGAACCTGAAGCAATCGGTGCGCCGATATCGGCAGGATCGTAGACAAAAGAAGCCAACTCGCTGACTTCATCGATGACACGCCCTGTCTCCTGCTCGATGATTGTCCGCGCGGCAGCGCTGACCACCAGATGTGACCGGCATCTGAGTGTATGCATGATCTCCAGCGCCCGGATGCCGTAGATGGAGCCGGAAGCGCCGGTGATGGCAACGATGATTGACTTGTTCATGGCTCGATTGTCCTGTATCGTTTACCGGTTACCACACAACACGGTGCGCAGAAGCGATAGTCCTGTAGTATGATGGGCCACAATCACATTGTAACCGGAAGCAAGCACATTGCAAGCATCGAGCGATAGTAGTCGCCACCGAGCGATCAACAACCGGCAAAACCAGAGCGTGCAGGAGACAACATCGCGTGAGCAAATGCAGACAGTGAGCGATAGTAGTCGCCACTGAGCGCTCGATGTCCAGCGCTGGGCGAGCAGTAGACAGCCACGAGCGACGATCGAGGCCCTGCGGCGTCAACAACTGATCGTATTGACGAGAACCGCCTGTCCCTTGTAGAATAACTTTAGAAGGCTCAGCATCCACCCATACCACCATCATCCGCAAAACGTGAGCCAGACACAATCCGAGCCGCAGAACATAGGGGTCAAGATTGCAGCTTCCAACAGACTTGTGCTATAAGTATCAGCGGCAAAATCCGGCACGAGAGCGTCATCGCATCAAGATTTGAAGGGCTCCAACGCTCTGAAGCCTTCTACAAGGGACAGGGTGATGGACACCAACAAGACCAAGCAACAGCTCGTTGAGGAGCTGGAAACACTACAAGCCCGTCTGGAAAAACTGGAGCAGGCTGAGGCGACTGCTGCCAGGCTGGCTTCAGTTCAAGAGCATAACCCCAACCCGATCGTCGAGCTGGATATAGCCGGCCACATCCGGTATATCAACCAGGCTGCCAGGCAGTTACTCTCCAATCTCGATCTGGAGCCCTCCAACGAACCGGCAGCCAACCTTCGCCATCCGTGGCTGGCCGATTGGGAATCGATCATCCACCAACTCCAGGAGCAGCAAATCGATACACTCTCCCGTGAAGTGGTGATCGACGAGTCCTGGTACCGGCAAATCATGCACCTGGAAAACGGGTATGTCCGCGTCTATGGGCATGATATCACCGACAGCAAGCGCATCGAGGTATCGCTCCAGGAAAGCGAGGAGCGATTCCGGCGCGCCATCCAGGAAGCACCTTTCCCCATCATGATCCACGCCGAAGATGGCCAGGTTATCACTGTGAACCAGGTATGGAGCGAGCTGACCGGCTACACCCCTGAAGACATCCCGACCACTTCCGCGTGGACAGAGAGGGCCTATGGGAAGCGGCATAACCTGGTCAAAGTGGAAATCGACAGGTTATACAGCCTGGATAGACGAGCCAAAGAGGGTGAGTATGCCATCACAACGCGCTACGGCACAACGCGGATGTGGGATTTTAGCTCGGCTCCGCTTGGCGTTCTTCCGGACGGGCGGCGGCTGGTGATCAGCCTGGCGATGGACGTCACCGAGCGTAAGTACATGGAAGAAGAGCTGTTCCGGCACAACGATTACCTGACCGCATTGCAGGAAACGATGCTCGACCTGGTCTCCCAGCTCGACTTGAGCAGCCTGCTGGAGAACATCGTCAAACGCGCCGGGCAGATGATGGGGACTGACTCCGGTTATCTCGACCTGGTAGACCTGGATGCCAACCGGCTCAGGCCGCAGGTGGGGTTGGGGGCGATGGCAAATTCGCTCCAGTGTCCGCTCAAGCCGGGCGAGGATATTGCAGGCATTGTATGGCAAACCGGGAAACCACTGGTCATCGATGATTATGATACCTGGACAGAACGGGTGAGGACGTTCCAATTTGGAACACTCCGCTCGGCGGTCGGCGTGCCGCTCTTATCGGGATCGGGCGTGTTAGGTGTGTTGGGACTGGCCTACACCGATGCGTCGAACCGGCGTTTCGGCGGAAAGGCCATCGATATCCTGAGACCGCTGGCCCGCCTGGCTGCCATTGCTATCGAAAATGCCCAACTGGTCGAGGCCCTGCGCGAGACCAATGCCAATCTGCAAGCCAGCAATGAAGAACTCGATGCTTTTGGCCATACTGTAGCTCACGATCTCAAAAACCCTCTGGGCAGTATTATTGGCTATGCCTACCTGATGGCCGATGAGGAAAACCCGCTTTCCAGGGACGACGTCTATGCACTGGCTCGAAACATCGAAGAGTTGGGGTTGAGAATGGATAACATCATTGAGGAGCTCATGCTGCTGGCCGGGCTGCGTAAGGCCGATGTCAAGATGGAGCCGCTGGACATGGGTCACATCGTAGCCGACGCCCAGCGCCGGCTGGCCTACCTGATCAAAAACACGCACGCACAGATCGCCTGTCCGCCGACCTGGCCACAGGCAATGGGATATGCTCCCTGGGTCGAAGAGATCTGGATCAACTACCTCAGCAACGCCATCAAATACGGTGGGCAGCCCTTGCGCATTGAGCTGGGAGCAGCCCAACAAGACCGGAATATCAACTTTTGGGTACACGATAATGGAGCAGGATTGACGCGCGAACAGCAGGCCTGCCTGTTCCAACCCTTCGAGCGGCTTGGACAGGTCCAACTAAAAGGGCACGGCCTGGGTCTCTCGATTGTGCACCGGATCGCCCAAAAGATGGGCGGACAGGTTTGCGTGGAGAGTTCCGGCGTGCCGGGGGAGGGGGCTACCTTCAGTTTTGTCTTGCCGGCGATGGGTGATGGTAATAAGCGTTAACTTAAGGAATTGGTGTATCTTCCCAGGCGATAGCGCATCGCGCTTACGTTAACGCTTAGCCTATATTTCGCACCTTTCGAATCGTTGAAAAGCTGTTCGCTACAAAGAGAGAGGCTGTGACATCATACACCCTGGGCGACCGCGGGTCGCCCCTACGAATGCGCGTCTTTCTCCGAAGCGCGATGTTTGAACTAAACTGAGAACTGATCACTGAAAACTGATCACCAAAGACTGTCATTCAAAGTGCGAAATATAGGCTTAGGGGGTGATGGGTGATGGGGCAAAACGCATCACCCATCACCCGAAACTCGTCACTTGTTTTTACGACGCCATCTCCATCGCCTCGATCAACTTCTCCCGCGCCTTGCGATCCTTCTGACGCAGCTCATTCTTCAAGATGCGCTTACGGATACGCAGGCTCTGTGGGGTCACTTCCAACAGCTCGTCCTCGGCCAGGAAATCGATGCAGTCATCCAGGCTCATGACGCGAGGCGGGGTGAGCATGATGCGCTCATTCTCCATCTTGGCTCGATGGTTGGTCAGGTGCTTGGTCTTGCAAACATTGATCGGCAGATCGCCGGGCCGGATGTGCTCTCCGACCACCATTCCCTCGTAGATTTCGGTGCCGGGGCCAATGAACAATGAGCCGCGCAGTTGGGCGTTATCGAGCCCGTAAGCAACGGCCACGCCGGTCTCGAAGGCTACCAGGCTGCCGAACTGCCGGCCCTGGATAGTCCCGGCCAGCGGGCTGTAGCCGTGAAATAGACTATGTACCTGCCCCATGCCGCTGGTAGCCGTCAGGAAGCGAGATCGGAAGCCGAGCAGTCCGCGCGTCGGCACCAGGTATTGCAAATAGGCCGTGCCGTTCTCGCTGCTCATATCGATCATCTGGCCGCGTCGCGCGCCAAGCAGTTCTACCACCGTGCCGATCATCCCCTCCGCCACCTCGACATGGACTTCTTCGAAAGGCTCCAACAGCTCGCCGGTCATCGGGTCTTCAGAGTAAATAACCTCCGGCTTAGAAACCTCGAACTCGTAGCCTTCACGACGCATCGTCTCGATCAGGATGGCCAGATGCAGCTCGCCGCGCCCGCTGACAACGAAGCGATCGGCCTGGTCGGTGTCTTCAACGCGCAAAGCGACATTCTGCCGGGTTTCCTCGTAGAGACGCTGGCGTAAGCGGCGCGATGTCCCCCAACCCGATCTCCCCTCGCGCCCGGCATAGGGCGACGTGTTGACACCGAACGTCATCCGCACGGTTGGCTCCTCGATGCTGATCGGCGGCAGCCCCTCGCTGACAGCCGGATCGGCAATCGTGTCACTGATACGCAGCTCATCGAAGCCCGAGAAGGCCACGATATCGCCCGCCTCAACCTCGGCAACTTCCTGGCGCGAGAGGTTGTGATGGGTAAACAGGTACTCGACCTTACCGGTGACGCGCTCGCCGGCCGGCGTGATACGTACCACATCCATCCCCTTGCGCAAGACACCGGAACGCAGCCGCCCGACACCGATCTGCCCTTTGTAGTTATCGTAATCGAGCGTCGTCACCAGCAGTGAGGCAGGCTGATCAGGGGCGATTTGCGGGCCGGGGATCTCCTTGAGGATCGTCTCGAAGAGCGGCACCAGATCGTCCTGCATGTCATTCGGGTCGAACCCGGCGCGACCTTCCAGACCAATGGTGTAGATCACCGGGAAGTCGGATTGCTCATCGCTGGCCCCCAACTCGATGAACAGGTCAAAGGTCTCGTTCAGGGCGTCGTGGACTCGCGCGTTCGGCCGCTCGATCTTGTTGACGACCACAATAACACGCAAGCCGAGCGTCAGTGCCTTGCGCAGCACAAAGCGCGTCTGCGGCATTGGGCCTTCGGCTGCGTCGACCAACAACAGGGCACCATCGACCATGTTCAAGACCCGCTCGACCTCCCCACCGAAGTCGGCATGGCCGGGGGTATCGACAATGTTGATTTTGATTCCGTTCCAGGTGATAGCCGTGTTTTTGGATAGAATGGTGATGCCGCGCTCGCGTTCCAGCGCGTTACTATCCAGGATACACTGTCCTACCACGGCGGAATCGCGGAAAACCTTCGATTGTTTGAGCATCCCGTCGACCAGGGTCGTCTTACCATGGTCGACGTGAGCAATGATGGCGATGTTACGAATATCATCTCTGATGTGTGTCACTGTAAACCCTCATAAAAGCAAAGTGCCGGGATTTCTATCTCTCGATGATCAAGGTTTGGTGCTATGGGCAAAGTGGCCGAAAAAACATAAAACGTAAATATGTAAATATGTAAAAACCGCACTACCG
>JAFGLD010000049.1 GCA_016928235.1 Anaerolineae bacterium
CGGGCTGCCGATCGGCAACCTGACGTCGCAGTTCTGGGCTAACTGCTACCTGAACCCCTTCGATCATTTTGTCCGGCGCGAGCTGCGCTGCCGGGGATATCTGCGTTACGTCGATGATTTTGCGCTGTTCTCTGACGACAAGCGCGAGCTATGGGGCTGGAAGGAGGCTGTCATCGACCGGCTGGCCCGCTATCGCCTGACCATCCATGAGACTGGGGCGCAGGTCATGTCGGTCGAGCAGGGCATCCCTTGGCTGGGCTTTGTGGTTTATCCCGATCACCGGCGGGTGAAGGCGCGCAACGTGGTCAAGTTCACACGGCGTCTGCGCCAGCACTGGGCCGATTACTGCGCAGGGTGCATCAGCTTTGCGGAGTTCGATGCATCAGTGCAGGGCTGGGTCAATCACGTGCGTTACGCCGATAGCTGGGGGCTGCGAAGGCATGTGTTAGCCACTGATACGTTTTGCCCCGCCCGGTATATAATGGAACAGTAGTCCTTCCTCTGACTCCTGACGCGAGGCTCTATGGGCGATTACAAAAATGAGTACACCGGGTCACATCTGCTGGCGATCGGGATCAACAACTATGCCGATCCCAACTTCTTCCCGCTTGGCGATGCCGAGAAAGATGCCAAGGCGTTGGCTGAGGTGCTGGGCGGCGAACCGTATGGCTTCTCGGTGACGATGTTGCTGGGCCGGGCAGCAACCAAATCGGCGATCCTCACAGCCTTGTCCGGTCTCAGAAGCACTAAGCCGGATGATCGCGTCATCTTTTACTTTGCAGGGCATGGTTACAGGCTCACTGACGAGTTCGAGCATGAAGTTGGTTATCTGGGGTGCAGCGATACCAACCCGCTTGACCCCTATGAAGGATTGGAGTTTGAGGAAGTCATCAAGATCCGGCGCTGGGTCAAGGCCAAGCACATCGCTTTTATTCTCGATGCCTGCTTCAGTGGCAAATCGCTGGGGCTGACACGGGCGGCCGTACCGCAAGCAACCGCTGAGGAATACATGCAGCGGCGGTCCTGGCAGGTTCTGACTGCCGGCGGTGATGAGGTTGTCTCAGATGCTCAATCGATGACGGGAGTGCTCGTGCAGGCGCTGTCCAAAGGCATTCCTGACGAGAGCGGTCCATTGACGCTCAGCCATGTTGGACAGTATGTCAGAGATACAGTGGCTGCCAGGCAGAAGCGGCTGCAGATCCCAGTCTGCCAGTACCTGGAAGGCAGTAGCAATGGCGATATGGTTTTGTTCATTCCACCTGAGGTCCGGGCAATCGACCTTCTCCCGCGGCGGCTCAGCCGGGCACTAACCAATGAGGATGCCGAAATCCGCTACTTGGCCATCGCCGAGGCCGAGCGCCTGCTGGCCGATTCCAGCCTTGCCGACATAGTTCAAAAGGTGCTGGACGATCTCTTGGTGAATGACGATGATCGGGAGGTGCGTCGTCGCGCCAAAGAGGCGCTGCACGTGACTGTGCTTTCACCTGCTCCACCCCGCGTCGAAGCTGTTCCTAAGCATGAACCCTCCCCCGTCCCATCGGCAAGCAAGCAACAAACTGGCCTCTTGCTCGATGCCTCAGACATCCTCGCCATCTTGCCGCGGCCTTTCGAGTGGTGTGAGATACCCGCCGGGCAGGTGGCGCTGGAGGGCAGTGCCGGAACATTCGAAGTACAACCACTTTGGATGGCCATGTACCCTATCACATACGCGCAATTTCAGGTATTTGTTGACGCCGAGGATGGCTTTCGCAATCCGCGCTGGTGGGAGGAACTGGCAGCCGACGCCGATCACAAGAAGAATCCGGGAAATCAGTACCAGAAAGTTGACATTCATCCGCGCGAGACGGTGTCATGGTGGGACGCCATCGCCTTCTGCCAGTGGCTGAATGCGCGGTTGGGCCTGCCTCCCATCCCAGCCGACCTGACTACTCAGACGCTGGCGGGGTACCTGGGCATTCGCCTGCCGGCCGAATGGGAGTGGCAATGGGCCGCGCAGGGGCCAGATGGACGCGAATATCCATACGGTAACACATTTGATCCTAACAAGAGCAATACAGGAGAGCTTGGCATTGGAAAAACCACACCGGTGGGAACTTTCTCAGAGGGGGCATCTCCCTACGGTGTGCTGGATATGAGTGGCAATGTCTGGGAATGGTGCTTGAACGAGTATAATCCGGCATCTCTTACTCGCTTGACGGGGGGCAGTGCCCGGGTGGTGCGTGGCGGGGCGTGGTACTACGGTCAGTACGACGCGCGTTGCTCGTCCCGCGACAGGTACAATCCGGACGGCCGTCTCGACTTCAGCGGGTTTCGGGTGTGTGTGTCGTAGTCGCCCCCTTTCTCTGTGATCCACTGAACACTGGTGCTCTGATCACTGAGTCGCTGAAGCACTGATCTCTGAGTATTGATCCGCGCTGTACCCGTTGTGTTTTGCGTGAAGACAGGCATTGGAGTAGGGGGATGCAGATAACGACTTTTATCAGAAGTTCATGGCTTGCGGCGAGAAGCCTTCGCCCATTTTGAGCCCCTCTGCTGTCGTCTCCAACCTTGACCTCCCCCC
>JAFGLD010000050.1 GCA_016928235.1 Anaerolineae bacterium
CCAACATCTCGCTCTGCAAACGCTGGAGACTTGCAATTGGAGACTAAAAACTGATCACTGATCACTGAAAACTGATCACCAAAGACGATCATACAAAGTGCGAAATTTAGGCTGTAGGCTTTTACCGAGCCTTCGCTTGAACCATGCACCAAAGAATCCGGCAGAGACCATAGCACAACATGTTCTATGGTAGCACCCGGGAATGACATAGTCAGTCAAGACAGGTTATTTTTGAGTCAAAAACCTCACCCTCTGACCCTCTCTCCGTACATAGAGAGGAGGAAGATCGAGCATCAACGAGACTGGGTGTGAGGGATATGACATACCCAAACCATCAACTACGCTATTGTCGCATGCTACTCAGTATGTAAAATGGGTGGTGGCACAAGCGCGAAATTGCTCCAAAGGCAAGCCTATACCCTGCAAAATCCCCACCACCCAACGACTACAATGTCGACCACGCTATTCTCGCATGGTCCCATTTGCCCGACCTCGCCAAAACATGACATCAGAATCTTGAGCTATGGGAGATACAGTTTGTATCTCCCATAGACTTGCCCGTTACAGTCGTTCTATAATCGTCGCACAAGGCCCCTATATCCATCCCAACATCATCCCAACAGCACCCCATAATTATCCTATCTGTTCACGAAACCATCTCCGGACTGCCATTCGTGCTCAGTTGTGCCAATACTTCAAAAGCAGCTATCATAAAGTTAAGCACGAATAGACATTATCGATAATAGCCGAGCCGCACATACCATAGCGCAGATTTTACATATAGCACGCCTGTTGCCGACAGAGTCTAATAAACACGGGTGAGTACCCTTATGAACAGTCTATCGATCATCGAGAAAAAGCGCGACCGCCGGCCTTTGACATCTGAAGAAATCCGTTTCTTCATCGACGGCTACACACGTGGCGATATCCCCGACTACCAAGCCGCCGCCTGGTGCATGGCCATCTACTTGAACGGCATGACGCGACAGGAGACCATCGACCTGACACTGGCGATGGCCGAGTCAGGCGATGTACTCGATCTCTCCAGTGTGCTGGGCGCCGTCGTGCTCGACAAGCATTCGTCCGGCGGGGTCGGCGACAAAACGACATTGGTCGTTCTCCCGTTGGTGGTGGCATGTGGCGTCCCGGTCGCCAAGATGTCCGGCCGAGGGCTATCTTTCTCTGGGGGTACACTCGATAAGCTGGAGAGCATCGACGGCTACAACACCCAACTGACACATGACCAGTTTATCGCCCAGGTGCGCGATCACGGCATCGTGCTGTGCGGCCAGACTGCCGATCTGGCGCCCGCCGACGCCAAACTCTACGCGCTGCGCGACGTAACCGGCACCGTTCCCAGCAAGTCGCTGATCGCCGGCTCGATCATGTCGAAGAAGATCGCAGCCGGGGCCACCGCCATCGTGCTGGACGTCAAGTGTGGGCGCGGCGCCTTCATGCAATCCATCGATGATGCCCGCGAGCTGGCACAAATCATGGTTGATATCGGCGCCGGTCTTGGCCGCAAAGTCACCGCGCTGATCTCCGATATGAGCCAGCCGCTTGGCTGCGCGGTCGGCAACGCGCTCGAAGTGCAGGAGGCCATCGACACACTGCGCGGGCACGGCCCGGCCGATTTCATCGAGCACTGTCTGATGGTAGCCGGCCACATGCTCCGTCTGGCCGGAAAGCATGACAACCTTGCTGATAGTCGCCCCATCCTGGAAGAAAAGCTCCGCGACGGCTCGGCCTGGCAGATCTTCCGCAAGCTGGTCGATGCTCAGGGGGGTGATGTCTCGCAAATCGACCAGCCCGACCGGCTGCCAACTGCTCCTGTCATTGTCGATGTGGCTGCACCGGCCACTGGCCGCCTGTCCGCCATCGACGCCCGCGAGATCGGCATAGCGGCCCTGGAGCTGGGCGCCGGGCGCCATAAAAAAGAAGACCCGGTCGATCATGCCGTCGGGCTGGTCATCCACAAAAAAATCGGCGATGTAACGCAATCAGGCGACATTCTCTTTACGGTCCACGCCCGCGCCGAAGAAGCTGCCCGGCAGGCATCGGAGCGTGTACTGGCCGCGCATGAGTGGTCAGAGCAAATCACAAAGCCGCCGCTTTTCTACGACACTATCACCAACCCATAGGTTGCAACGAGCAGCACATCGCCACGTATAGTAGCTTACAGTGCACACCCTACACCATTTAGCCGACCGCCCTATGCCATCAGACACAATGCAAACATCAGAAACCATCTCAGTTCCTCGAAGCCTTCAGCCGTCGTTTATGCTCCGATGGCTGTGCAATCTTGCCGGAATCGAGTTGATCGGAACAGAGCCGCCCGGCAATCCGGGCGCTATTCTGCTGGTCAGAGATAGCCACGCCGCAATCTTCCACGCTATTTACACCCATCATTTGAGCAAGCGCCGGGGCCTATTCATACCCTCCCGGCAGGATGATGAGAACAGCCATGATGATGTGACATATCTCAAGAACCGGTACGACGCGCTGATCGCCATTCCCACTGACGATGGTAATGGCAGCACCAACGCAGGCGAGGCTCTCCGTCTTGCCCGCGCCGCCGATGCGCTGATCTTCCCGATCGGTATCGGCATCACCCCTCAGATTATGCTCCCCGGTAAATCTCGAACCGTCCTGCCGCTGCCCGGCGCGCGCGTCGCAGTCGTCATCGAAGCACCATTCAAAACTGCTGAGCATCCGGAGCAAATCCCGACCTCCTGGCACACGGCCATGCTCGATCTCCTGGAACGCGCCAATGCCCAGGCCCGGCAACACCTGTCATCTGCCCAATAGCCCTGACGCATGTCGCCCGAATATGCCACCCTTTCGCGCCCCGATTTCGGCTCACATCCGCTACAATCAATAGAACATCAACATGTCATAGAGAGGACTTTCCCCCCATGCCCCTGCTCACCATCGGCCAGCTTGCCCGGCGTGCCGGGATACGTCCCTCGGCCCTCCGTTACTACGAGGCAGAAGGTCTCCTCGATCCCACCGAGCGCACCGAGGCCGGTTATCGTCTCTACGACCCCCAAGCTGAGCAGACCCTCCACCTGATCCAGCGTGCTCAACGGTTAGGCTTCTCTTTAGCCGACATCCGCACTCTGCTCAAAGACTATCGGGACGGGGCATCAGGCAGTCAGGTTGTCGTGTCGATAGCCGAAAATCGCTTCATCGAGCTGACCCGCCGGCTGACCGAGCTGCTCGTCCTACGGCACGAGATGGAGCTGTTCCTACTCGATCTGCGCGACGCACTCCACGCTCAACCCTCACAGACCACGAAAACGCTCTTCGATCACCTGCTCGACCGGGTCTGTGCCAACCCATCGACCGGGGCACCGGCCGGCTTCATGCTCGATTGGCTGATCGAGCAGACACACTGTTCCCTCGGCGGGCTGGATCGGCAAAACGTATTGAGAGCGCTGATGGGCAAGCACATCCACATCTGGCAGGATGACGATAGCTACCGCATCCTGGTCGCCGGCAGCCAGCCTGACGTCGAAGCCGCTCTGCGTGAGCTGGCCCGGCTCGAAGCACAGTGCCACGCTCACTCCACGCCACAGTTGGAACGCCACAAAGATGGCTACCTTTTCACCGTCAGCGGCGAGCACGCTTTCCTGTTTGCCCAGCTCTTCCTGGCGCTGGAGCAAGAAAGCTAGTCAGCAGTCAGCTTTCAGCGATCAGCACCCAGCCTGCGACCGTAACTGCGATACTGCTACCATACTCCTTCTATACTCCTGCCATACTCCTGTTCCATCCACAGTCTGTAGCTGGCCAGTGCTGCTACCACGCTCTCACTCCGCTAATGCCTTTCCCCAATCGTCAATTGCTGTATTTGACTTTCAACCCGACTTGAAGGTGTATGATCATGCTAACTACCTTCGAGGAGCCATGGTTGAGCTTGATACTCATCACCCATCACCCATGACTCATCACTGTATTTGAAGGATTTCTATGTCACTCTCTACACCTGACATTCGACTTCGCATCACCGGCATGGATTGCGCCAACTGCGCCCAAACACTGGAACGCGGGCTTGCCCAGCTGGATGGTATCGAGGAGATTCAAGTCCACTTTCCGACTGCCACGCTTCACGCTCGCGGCCAGGTCGATGAATCGACGCTGGTAGAACGCATCCGCGCGTTGGGTTATGGTGCCGCCAGGCCGGAAGATACTATCGTCGACCAGCACTCCGCTTCGGCCCCCAGGGGCATACTGGGCTTCTTCGATTATCTCAAGGCCGACAGGCATCGCGCGTTGGCGTTGATTGCATCGCTGCTGCTCCTGGCAAGCTTGCCGATAGAATGGTTCGTCCCATCCGCCTGGCATTGGCTGGTTGTCGCCATCCAGATACTGGTGATTGTCCTGGCCGGTTACCCGATTGCCAACAAGGGTATCCGCGCGATGGTGCTTGCCCGGCAGATTACCATCGACCTGTTGATGAGCATCGCCACGCTAGGCGCGCTGTTGATCGGCGAGACCGGCGAGGCGGCTACCGTCATCCTGCTGTTTGCCTTCGGCGAGGCGCTGGAAGGGTATACCGCCGAGCGTGCCCGCGACTCCCTGAAGAGCCTCCTATCACTCGCCCCGGCCCAGGCCACCGTCCAGCGAGCCTGCATGGATTGTGAAGAACATCTGGGACAGGATGGTTATACCGGCGGCGCCTGCCCGCTGTGCGGTATTCACGAAACAACCATCCCGGTCAATGAGGTAATGATCAATGACCAGGTATTGGCGCGCCCTGGGGAGCGTATTCCCGTCGATGG
>JAFGLD010000051.1 GCA_016928235.1 Anaerolineae bacterium
AATAACTGTACTCTTGGGTATGCTCATAGTTAGGCAGCAACATAGATGGTTTCAGGTTGTCATTAAC
The DNA here is from genome assembly GCA_016928235.1 of Anaerolineae bacterium. Taxonomy (GTDB): domain Bacteria; phylum Chloroflexota; class Anaerolineae; order Aggregatilineales; family UBA3940; genus JAFGMS01. Next base: position 68 of record JAFGLD010000051.1, read on the forward strand.
CCTGCAATCCCTGTGATCTGTGATCTTTGGGCTATGATTTTAAACTGATCACAGAAAACCGATCACTGATCACCCGTCGATGTTAAAAACTTGATCATCGAGTAAAAACTAATCACTGGGAACCTCAAGCCGAATAGCCCCTGAACGATTACTATGATACATCTCCATCTGGAACTTCCTGAGATCAAGACATTCAACACGGTTGACGAAGGAACAACCTGTGCCCGCGGGCAACTTGTAAAGGCACTATGAAGGGTTACGGCCCTTCCACATCATATGAGCAAAGCGGTTGGACATCGAGACTTTCCCGATATTGCATCTGGTTTTATTGAAAAAGGTTTGCTACACTGGCAGTTGGAGGAATAACATGATCTGCCAGTCATCTCGACATCTTCTCTACCCGTCTCTCCTGCTAGTGCTCGCTACCGTATTCTCGGCCTGTGCAGAGCCAGATACCACAGGGGCAAACGAGTTCGTCGTAGCCGATGTGTTTGCCACACCCGGTAAGTCTCTGGCTACCGCCGAGCTATCGCCAACACCACAATTGACCACAGCTTCTGAGAATCTGCTGTCCAATACACCCGCGCCGACACTGCCGCTGCCCACTGTTGTTGTGTTAGAACAACCCACCCTGCCCATCCTCATTACCGGCCCAACGCCAACAACGGCGGTTGCTATATCACAGCCAACTACGACTCCAATGGCAGCCTGTGCCTCTACCCCTCCATTGCCGTTTGGGGCTATCTGGCAAAACATCCCCCAAGTCCAGGCAGCGATGCGCTGCCCCACCGGCGAACCGCAAGATATCCCCGGTGTCTGGCAGATGTTTGAACGCGGGGTGATGTTCTGGCGCGAGAACGATCACAGTATTTTCATCATCTCTGAGCTGGCTATTCGTCAAGGCCAGGCCACCGACAAATGGTGGCGTATTGAGGATACCTGGCAAGCCGACGAACCGGAAGATGATCCCAGCCTTCAACCGCCAAATGGGATGCGCCAACCTATCCGAGGCTTTGGAAAAGTCTGGCGCGGCAACGGATTTATACGGGAAGCAGTTGGGTGGGCAGCTGCCGATGAGATACAAATTAACAGCCAATGGCAAACCTTTGAAGGCGGCTGGATGATGACCGGCCCCAATAACACACCTGTCTATGTGATGGTGCCACTTGACGAAATGCCTTACACCAACGGCACCCACCTGGGACCTCAATGACTGATATACGCCCTAAAACCGCGCTCGCCAAACAAGTCTCGAGAGGAAGTGTGCCGGGTTACAGGATGTAGTCCCATCGACCCATCAGGCTTTCTTAACCGGTAACCCAAAAGGCCTGGATCGCCACACAGAACGATCTCGGCCTTTTGGCAGAATTGCCCCTGCCGGCTATTACGCTGAATAAGGTTATGACATGTTAAGTACACCACAAACAGATACCAGCAAACCATCTATCTCCTCGGAACATGAGATGGGATGTTTTACCCTATCTACTTCAGGCCACACGGCACCGTTGTGCATCAGCAGTGCCGACTGTCCGGGGATACACCGGATAGCCCAGCACATTCAGGCCGACCTGGGTCGTGTGTCCGGCGCTGAGCCTGATCTGTTTGTCGATGAGATTCCCCCGGTCGAAGAGATTGTCCTGATTGGGACACTGGGGCACAATCCCCTCATCGACCAACTGGCGCGCGATGGGAAACTGGACGTTACAGACATCGATGGGAAGTGGGAGGCATCCGTGACTCAGAGTGTCGAAGATCCACTGCCCAACGTCGAGCGCGCGCTGATCATTGCCGGGAGTGACAAACGCGGCACTATCTACGGGATGTTCAACCTCTCTGCCTGTATGGGTGTTTCACCCTGGTATTGGTGGGCCGATGTACCGGTGAGGCAGCAGCGCGATCTCTTCGTTCTACCGGGGCGCTACCTGCAGGACGAGCCGGCGGTGAAGTATCGGGGTATCTTCATCAACGATGAAGCCCCGGCGCTGGCCAAATGGGCCGAAGAGACATTCGGCGGGTTCACTCATCGTTTCTATGAGAATGTCTTCGAGCTGATACTCCGTATGAAGGGCAACTTTCTCTGGCCGGCCATGTGGGGAAGAGCCTTTTACGATGATGACCCCGTCAATCCGCGGCTGGCCGACGAATACGGAATCGTCATTGGGACATCGCACCACGAGCCGATGATGCGCGCCCACGTCGAATGGAGCCGCTACGGAATCGGCCCATGGAACTACCAGACCAACGAGGAGATTCTACAGGCGTTCTGGCGGCGAGGCATCGAGCGGATGGATGGCTATGAAAGCATCGTCACGCTTGGAATGCGAGGAGACGGCGACGAGCCGATGACCGAGGAAGCCAACATCGCTCTCTTGGAGACAATCATCAAAGAGCAGCGGCAGATCATCACAGAAGTTACCGGCAAAGACTTGACCACCATCCAGCAGATGTGGGCGTTGTACAAAGAGGTGCAGGAATATTACGACCGGGGAATGCGAGTGCCTGATGATGTCACCTTGTTTCTGTGCGACGATAACTGGGGCAACATCCGCAAGCTGCCTAACTTGACCGACGGCCCGCGAGCCGGTGGGTACGGCATCTACTACCACTTCGATTACGTAGGCGGCCCCAGAAATTATAAATGGCTCAACACCAGCCCCATCTCAAGGACCTGGGAGCAGATGCACCTGGCCTATCGATACGGCGTCGAGCGGATGTGGATCGTCAATGTGGGCGACATCAAGCCGATGGAGTTCCCGGCCCAGTTTTTCCTGGACTATGCCTGGAACCCTGATCGATGGCCGGCTGAGCGGCTGCCTGAATATACGCGCTCCTGGGCCGAGCAGCAGTTCGGCGCCGGGTGGGCAGATGATATCGCCGAAATTCTCACCGAGTACACCCGATTCAACAGCCGCCGGAAACCTGAGCTGCTGGCGCCCGATACTTACAACCTGGTGGCCTACCGGGAAGCCGAAACGATTGTGGTCGACTACAATGCGCTGGCAGAGAAAGCCCGGCGCATTTACAACAGTCTGCCTCCCGAATATCAAGATGCCTGCTACCAGCTCGTGCTGCACCCGGCCCAGGCCTGTGCTAACCTGAATGAGCTGTATGTCACGGTCGGCAAAAACCACCTCTATGCCCAACAGGGACGCGCTGCCACCAATGATCTGGCGGCCAAAGCACGAGAATTGTTCGAGAGGGACGCCGACTATTCGCGCTACTACAATGAGACACTGGCCGGCGGAAAGTGGAACCACTTGATGGATCAGACCCATATTGGCTACACCTACTGGCAGCAGCCGGAAATAAATGTCATGCCCGATGTCAAGGAGATCAACCTGCCCGATATCGCGGAAATGGGCGTGGCAGTCGAAGGCTCGGCAGACTGGTGGCCGGCGGCAAAGATAGAAGCCGTACTCCCCACCTTCGATCCCTATCAGCAGCCAACTTATCGCGTCGAGGTATTCAACCGGGGCCGGCTCCCATTCGATTACCGGGTCGAGGCAGATACGCCCTGGCTGCTCGTCACCCCTCAGCAGGGAAAGGTCGAAAAAGACGAGACCCTATCGATCAGCGTCGATTGGCAGCAGGCGCCTACCGGAATACATCGCGCCCCCATTCACATCGTTGGCCCTAACGACAGCCGGGTGATCGTTCAGGCAGTCATCCATAATCCCGCATCGCCTCGCAGAGAGCAGGTGTTGGGGTTCATCGAAGGCAACGGCTATGTATCGATGGAAGCCGAGCACTTCACCCGGGCTGTCGAGACGGCAACGCTCACATGGCTGCGCGTTCCGGACCTGGGCCGGACGCTCTCTGCTATGACGATAACCCCGGTCACCGCTCCGAGCCAATCGCCGGAAGGCGACAGTCCGCGGCTGGAATATCACATGTACCTTTTCAGCAGCGGGCCGGTCAAGGTACGGGCCTATCTGTCACCAACACTCGATTTCAACAACAAGGGCTTGCGTTATGCCGTCTCGTTCGATGACGAGACGCCTCAGATCGTCAATATGCACACCGACACCTCGATCAGAGCCTGGGAGCAATCGGTCAGCGATAACATCAAGGTGCTGACATCTGAGCACGAAATCGACCGGCCGGGCGAGCATGTCTTGAAGTTCTGGATGGTCGACCCGGCAGTGGTGCTGCAAAAGCTGGTCGTAGAGACCGGCGACATCCAACCCGGATATCTCGGCCCACCCGAGAGTTTTTATCAGCCGAAGTAATCACTCAAACGCCTCACCAATCCTGAGAAAACAATCGACAACCAGTCCTGTCAGCTTAAGCGCGTTTCTCGTGCCCGGCATTGCCATCTGTGTTGAATGATGAGATACCGGCAAGTCGAGAAAAAGATCGAGATGTTTTTGAAAAAGATCGAGAAGTTTTCCCAAAAAGATCGAGAAGTTTTTTGCTTAAGCTGCTGATGATGAATCGACAACATTAGAGGAGAAAATGATGCAGAACGAAACTCTCCATTACCCACTGGTAAACGGATATATTCACAACTGGCTGGTGGCAGGCCCGCAAGCTATTGCGGTAGAAGCTCCCCGGCCAGGCAATTCCCCGGATCGGCTGACTATTGCCCGGCATTATCATCAGCCGGAAATCGGCATCGAAGGTCTGCCGGTCGAGTATGGAGACTGCCGGAGCGGAGAATTTACTGATAAATGGCGCTATTTTCGAACAGGCGACGATCATCTGGTCGATCTCTCGTCTGCCTATCCATCGCCTCATTACTTGCGCGCCTGGGCCTACACCGAAATCGACAGCCCGACAGAGCAGGATGTTACCTTTGTCCTCACCACGGGCGGGCCGGCCGATCTGTGGCTCAACGATCGGCATTTATATCGGCAAGAGGAGTTCCGTCCTCAGTTCCCCGCGCAAAGCCGGTTGTCCGTCCGCCTCGAAGCAGGCAGCAACCGGCTGATGATACGCTTCGAAGAAGTCGCGCCCGGTGAATGCTCCTACAGCATGGCACTACAAATTATCGACTTCCAGGCCGAAGAGGGCGCCGAGGAACAGGTCATCCACATCCCAACCTGCGCGCCCGATCCGCAGCACCGGCTAAAGCTGGAGATGCTGTTCGATGCCTGCCACATTCGCCAGGATGTCTATGCCCGTAAAGATGAGATCATAGCCTACCTGCTGCCGGCCCTGGCATCGACAACTGAATTTAACATCCGCCTGCAAACCCCGGAGGGTCGTATTTACGCCGAGGTCAGCCGGCAAAACCGGATCGAAGTCGAGCAGACAATGGGCGCTCCCTATCTGTCTCCCGAAGGCAGCTACCAACTGCGGTTCATGCCGCCGCCGATGGCGTTCTATGAGGGCAATGTTCGCGTCACCCGTACCCGCGACTTCTATGCTTCGACCAATGTGTATGCCACCCAACCATATGGCGACTACCAGGCCCGGCGCGTCGAATGCATGAAAGATGCTGCCCGCCGCAAGAATAATCTCTTTAGCGAAATCGCCAAGATGGAGGAAGGATGGTGGAAAGAGCTAAATCGGGACGTGATCGCTCAAGCCATCGAGTCTGTCAACCAATGCCACGCAAATGCCGGCCTTCAGCTCTGCGGACTACTAGGGATGCTGTATCGCTACGCTGACAAAGACGAATTTCCGGCCGATTTGCGCCGGGAAATCGAAACGTGCGTATTAGCCTTTACATACGATGATGATGGCCAGAGCAGTGATGCGAAGACAGAGTCATATCTTATCCTTCTCTATACCTGTGAGGTGCTGGCAGGGCAGCTCTTTCCGGAACACACCTTCACCCACACCAACCAGCCCGGACGCCGGCATCTCGAAAGGGGCGAGCAACTGGTGATGGAATGGCTGCAAGAGCGCGCCAACGGCGGTTTTGCCGATTGGGACTCCAACATCGGTTTTGCGGAAAACGCCGTGGCCCTTTCGACGCTCACCAGTCTGGCGGAAAATCAGCAGATATGGGAGACGGCTGCGCTGATCTTGGACAAGATGTTCTTCACCCTGGCAGTCAACTCATTCAAGGGAATATTTGGCTCCACGCACGGGCGCTGTTACACGCAGCACATCAAGACGGGCTACCGGGAGCCCACATCAGGCATCGCTCGCCTGTTGTGGGGGCTGGGCATCTTCAACGAACACCCGGCCGGGCCGGTCAGTCTGGCCTGCTCGTCCTATGAGCTCCCCCCCATCATCGCCGCCATCGCCGCCGACCAGCCTGACGAGCTATGGGGCAAAGAGCAGCACATCAGCGAAAAAACAGACAGCGACACCGTCAACAAGGTCACCTACAAAACGCCCGATGCCATGCTCTGTTCAGCCCAAGATTGGCATCCCGGCGAGCCCGGTCACCGGGAACATATCTGGCAGGCCACATTAAGCCCGGCTGTAACGATCTTCACATCTCACCCGGCCTGTCTATCTGAAAGTCATCTGCGCAGCCCCAATTACTGGCACGGCAACGCCACCCTACCCCGCGTGGCCCAGTGGAAAGATATGCTGATCGCCATCTACAATTTTGCCGATGATGATTGGATGGGCTTGACACACGCTTACTTCCCGGCGCACAGCATGGACAAGCATCGATTTCACAATAACTGGGCCTTCGGCAAGGTCGGTGACGGCTATGTTGCTCTGGCGGCTGCTAACGGATTAGATTTTCAGCGACAGGGCGATAACGCCTATCGCGATCTCCGCTCGCCCGGCACACCCAATATCTGGCTATGTCAGCTAGGGCGCGCCGCGCTGGACGGCAGCTTCGATGACTTCATCGAGAAAGTCCTGGCTTTACCGGTCACATTCGAAGAAACACGGGTCGAGATGACTACCCTGCGCGGTGACGGTTTGCGCTTCGACTGGAAGGGGCCGCTGCTCCTGAACGGCGAGCCCCATCCCCTCGACGGATTTAAGCACTACGACAGCCCATACTGCGTCTGCGACCTGGAGGCACCAATGATGGAGATTCGCTATGGAATAGACGCGCTCCGTCTGTACTTCGAGGAAAGTCCGGAAGAAGAAGCGGAACAGTGATCGGTCTGGGGATTATCAATTGGAATGAGCATGGAAAACCATGCTCATTCCGGTCTGAGATTTACGGAGCGGTCACCGCTTCGGCATCAGCCGCCACGCGAAAGCCATAGCCGCGGCAGATATCGCCGGGAGCAAGCCTGTACCGGAAGGCCGCTCGCGCATCCAGGTAGCTGATGTCGAAGGCTCCACCGCGCAGAATATGATCGCCGGAAGCGCCCGGGTCTTCACGACCATCGGCGGCATCGTAGGGATACTCTCTAAAAACGCTGCTCACCCACTCCCACGCATTGCCGCTCATGTCCAGCGCCCCCACCCACGAGGCTCCACCCGGATAGCTGCCGACCGGCGCGGTCAGCGCATACCCATCGTCGTAAGTTGAATCGACCCAGAAATAGACATCACAGTTGACATCGCAGTAGTTCAGACGGTCTTTCTCGAATGTGTCTCCCCACGGATACACCCATCCGTCAAGGCCACGCGCGGCGTATTCCCACTGCGCCTCGGTGGGCAGGCTACCACCCACCCAATCCGCATAGCCCATCGCGTCAGGCCACGGAATCTGAATCACAGGATGATCGGCATAAGCCGGATCATCAAAGTACGTCCGATCGATCGGCGGAGCACACGCGCCGGCTTCGACACAGGCAGCATATTGGCGGTTGGTAACCTCCGTCTGCCCGATCCAGAACGCATCCGGACAGACTTCATGTTGCGGGCCCTCGGCTTGATAGGCGCTCGCGTCACAGGCAAACGGCGCGCCGCTGTACAGCGCGGGACACGCCTGCATGGCCGATGCAATCTGCTCCTCCGAACTGCCCATCGTGAAGCAGCCGGCCGGAACATAGACCATCGGCAGATCGCCCAACTGCCCGGTCACAGGTTGCCAATCGGCATTGGTGACCGGGCCGACTGTGGCTGTGGGAGACAGATCGACCGCCGGCCCGGTTGCAGTCTGCTCATCGGATACCTCAGCAGTGGCCTGCTCCAGCGCATTGGGAGGCCCGGTCAGAGACGTGTCCAATTCGCCCGGCGATGAACAAGCCGGCAAAGCGATGACTACTAGAACCAGCACAACCAACAAAATGTACTTCATGATAGCACCTCCTCACAAACAATCTTCAGCTTACCAGATTATCGCAAACGAGACCAGCGGGCATGGAGCCTACTCACAACCTATCACATTTCGACCATACTGCCCACACATCCTACACCAGTCCGAGTTTTCCCATCAGGCACATTGTTTCAATATCCCCTTCATGGTAGACTCCGTTCTACCAAGTGTTTCATCAGGAGCGGTTGCTTTGTGCAAACCGCTCCTATCTCAATACAGGCACCGTGGCATGACATCCTGGAATCAACAAGCAGCTTTCGATGACACCTATGACGATGGGCCAGGACTTTTCTCACAGCTTTGGCTGGGCCGCATGACGCTGATCGCCGTTTCGATCATCATCCTGGTTAACCTGATCGCCGCGTTATGCGTCGCGGGTTATCAGATTTACTACGACGGCGCGATCTTTCCGGGAGTCAACGTTTGGGGCGTCGAACTGGGTGGCATGACCCCTGCCGAGGCAGCCGTCACGCTGCAAGGGCAGTTTACTTACCCGCAGTCAGCCACGATCACCTTCCGGGATGACGAGGATATCTGGCGATTGACAGCCGGTGAGCTGGGCGTGCATTTCGATGTCGAGCGCACCGTGCAGGCCGCCTACGACGCAGGAAGACGCCCCAGCCTGATCGAGAGTCTGCGCGAACAGGCTGTTGCCTGGCGACAGGGTGTCGTCATGTCACCCGTCGTGGTCTTCGACCAACAAATAGCGGATGGCTACTTGCAGCGCATCGCCGCGCAGACCAATTGTCCTCCCGTCAATGCCACCGTCCGGGTAGAGAACCTTCAGGCCGCTACCACCCCCAGCCAGATCGGGCGGCAGGTGGATATCCCAGGAACGATGGAAGCACTGGGCCAGTTGATCGCCCGCCTGGAAAGCGGTGAGGTCGAGGTGGTCGTCACCGAGACGCCACCTGCCATTGCAGACGCGGACGAAGCAGCCAGAACCATCAACACCATCCTCGGTTCGGACCTTGAGATATTTGTCGAGAATGCTGCTACAGGCGATCCCGGCCCCTGGATTGCCTCCCGCGAGTCGTTGGCGGAGATGTTGGTCATCGAGTCTGCCAATTCTTCCTATACCGTCCGGCTTGACGAGACAAAGCTGCAAGACTTCCTCGAACCACTCGATGAAAAACTGGTGCGAGATCCTGTCAATGCTCATTTCATTTTTAACGATGAAACGAAACAACTCGAACTATTGGCTTCCAGCGTTCAAGGACGCACTCTCAATATCCCGGCCACGGTCCAGAACATCAATCATCTCATCATCGACGAGAAAACCCGCAAAATCCCACTGGTATTCGATGTTGTCGAGCCGGATGTACCTGAGACTGCTACCGCCGCCGAATTAGGGATCACCCAGCTCGTGTCCTCCGCTACAACCTACTTCCCCGGCTCATCGGAATCTCGCAAGAACAATGTCCGGACTGCTGCTTCGCGCTTTCATGGTGTTGTCGTCAAGCCGGGCGATGAATTTTCTTTTGTCTACTATCTGGGCGATGTCAGCTCTGAAACCGGCTATGACGAAGCATGGATCATCTTCAACGGACGGACAATCAAAGGTGTTGGCGGCGGTGTATGCCAGGTCTCGACGACAGCCTTCCAGGCCGCGTTCTATGCCGGTTTCCCGATTACCCAGCGCGTACCACATGGGTATCGGGTCGGGTATTACGAGCGCGGCGAGGGCTCAGGGATGGATGCCACCGTGTTCGCGCCGGAAGTAGACATGCGCTTTATCAACGATACCCCTTACCATCTGTTGATCGAGACCTATACCGATACCAAGAACAACACACTGACCTTTAAGTTTTACTCTACCAGCGATGGGCGAACCGTACAGAAGGATGGGCCATATGTTACTAATATCGTAGCACACGGCCCAGCTGTCTATGAAGAAAACCCGGAGCTTGCGCCCGGAACCGTCAAACAGGTCGATTTTGCGGTCGATGGGGCAGACGTGAAGGTGGTCCGCATCGTCTATCGTGATGGACAGGTCATCTCCCGCGATACATTCCTCAGCCATTATCTGCCCTGGCAAGCCGTCTACCAGGTTGCCCCAGGACATACACCTGCCCCTGCCGCCGAGCCTGCCACCAACTGATGTCGATCACAGACCGGCATCGACAAAACATCTCTACGAGTTCCTTGACATTATCAAGATCTTGTGGTAATTTCGGTAACAACAGAAACGAGTGAATAAACATGTTCGAGCTTACGCCAATAATGGAAAAGTTCATTCTCCAGTGGGGCGAAATGGGCAGCACCTGGGGCATTAACCGGGCGACAGCCCAGATGGCCGCCTTGTTGTATCTCTCCCCGACGCCATTGACAGCGGAGGACCTCAGCGAAACGCTGGCAATCGCACGCTCAACGGTCAGCACCGGCCTGCGGGAGCTGCAAAACTGGGGTCTCGTCAAGATTGTCCATATCCTCGGCGATCGCCGCGATCACTTTGAGATGATCAGCGACGCCGGTGAGTTGTTCCGAGTCATCGTCAGGCAACGCAAAGCCCGCGAGGTAGATCCCCTCTTATACATGCTGCGCCGGAGTGTCGACGCAGCAGGAGAAGACAACGCGCAGGTTAGAGAACGCCTACAGGAGATGCTCGACTTTCTCGAAATGGTTGCCACTCTCTATGATCGAACAGAGCAAATTCCAACCAAAACACTGGTCAGAATCGGCCAACAGATGGAGCAGATGCCGGTAGAAACCCTGTCCAGGCTTGTCCAACTGGGTGATGGGTTTGGTGAAAGTTTATCAAAAATAGTTAAGAGGTAAAGGTAGCGCCTCTTTTTTTTGCGGTCAAGTTTCTGTATTTACCGAAACAACCGCCACAAAGACAAGGAATGAAAAACATGCCTAAAGCAATCAGAATCGGTCTAGTCATCGCAGGTTGTATCGGCCTATTGTTCTTGATATTTCACATCACCTTCCCATGGATGTTTAACTGGAAAGAGACGTTGGCCTGTTTAGATCGTAACAATTGGGCGATTCTCCAAACATTCAACCTTGCGTCAATCCTGATGCTCGCTGCCATGGTCTTCTTCTCATTTCGTTATCCAAGCGAGTTGGCCGGCACATCGTTAGGACATTCGATGCTCGTCTTCTTTTCACTGTTTTACGCCATCAGAATTGCAGCCGAATTTGCATTTTTTGGCTATACAGGCATCGGCTCGGTTGTTATTATAGGTCTTTGCCTGGCCCCTGCTGTAGCCTACCTCTTTGTTGCCATACCCTCTAGGCCAATTGATTAAGAGATTGAAACATGAAACTCGACACGTTTTTGCCGGAGTATGCTTTCCACGAGATCCATACCACAACCGTACAGGCATCACCGGAAATGACCTTTGCGGCCATCAAAGATCTTCGTCCATCCGAGTTATCGCCTGTGATATTCCTGATGTTATCGATCCGCGATCTGCCGGGCAAGTTGCTTGGTAAGCCAAGGCAAACCATTCCGGAATCGCTCGCCGAAAAATCCTTCCTTGAACAGCTCTTCGAAGGGGGCTTCAGCTTGTTGGCGGAAACAGAGCAGGAGATCGTCTGTGGCCTGGCTGGGCAATTCTGGAAGCTGAGCGGAGGTGAGGAGATTGTGTTTGCCACTCCTCAAGAATTCCTGGACTTTAATCGCACAGACTTCGCCAAGACCGCGGCTAACCTGCTTGTTCGGGCCGATGGGAATCGGACGATCCTGAGTACCGAGACACGCATCTGGGCACCTGATGCGCAAACCCGCAAGAAATTTGCCTTCTATTGGCGCCTGATCTCGCTGGGGAGTGGATGGATTCGCATCATGTGGTTAAATGCCATCAAACGCCGGGCTGAGAAGACTGCGCGGTTGTAAACAGCAAAACAACAACGCAATCGAACATGAGCACGAAAGGGAACTACAGATGAGACTATTCTACAAGATCACGGCCTATCTGACTGTATTGCTTGGTATCGTCCACACAGCTTTTACCCCCGTTTTTTACAACAAGCTATCTTCGGATGCATTGTGGTTTGCAGGAACAGGACTGGCACTGGTGTACTTGGGACTGGCCAACATCTTTGCTGAAAAAGTGGCTAAGATATGGATGCTCAACACAAGTATTGTGGCGAATGTTTTAGGCAGCCTGTTCATCATTTTACTGGTGATTATTCTGGGCTTCGCCCCTCAATCAGTTGTAGCCCTGCTTTTCTTTGTGGGCATGACTCTGGGATCTATTCTGTTACGGGTGAGAGCTTAGCATCTACCTGAAAACAGTCGCAAAAAGCGTCGAGGGCACAAGAGAAACCCTCTCGTGCCCTCCCCCGCGCTACCTGGCTTACTGGTTGAACGGGCCCTGTGTCCCGATCGTTATCGAGTTAATGCTTACTTATCCTTCTTGTCGCTATTGCCCCGGTCTGCCGGTGGCCCACCATTGGGCTTCTCGCAATCCTCGTCGTGAGGGTTACAACCCTGGCCTGGTTTCTCGCAATTCTCGTCATGGGGATTACAACCCTGGCCAGGCTTGGCATCAAGCTCTGCCATAATCTCACCCCACCCTATGCCCTGCTTGCGCATGGCGAAAATTTCGTTTACCGATTTCCCCGATTTCGCGCTAAGTTTGTAGGCCAGTTTAATCTCGCCAAGACCATAACCCTGGCAGAACCAGCCCATGATAACCTCTGGGGTTACACCATAATCCTCAGCCATAGCTTCGACAGCCTCGGGCATACTGCCGTTATTGCCATCGCAGCCTGCGCGCGCCAATCCCTCATCTTCAGGATCGTCGATGTCATCCGGTACATTGACATCATCCGGCTCATCAACCGGCGCAACCGGCTCATCTGTCGCATCAGATACCGGATCAGTGGCGGAAGCCTCATCGGCGGGAAGTGTATCGTCAGTGGCAGACGGCTCCTCTGTAGAGAATGGTTCCTCAGTCAGAGTTGCCTCATCACTGTCGGATAGCACAATGATCGGAGCATTTGACATCTCCGGCATATCAGGTAAAGCACATCCTGACATAATAAGAGACAACATAATCATTATCAAACACAAAGAAATCTGTTTCATTGCCTTTTTTGCCTTTCTTGCATCAATCACCTATCCAAATCGGTTAGGGGTAGCCTCATGTTCTGCATCTATAACGAATAGCCCGGCGAGATGTTACAAATCCCGCCGGATTATTCGCCTGACTGCTGACTGCGCGATTGTCATAGCATGGGATCAACTTTCCGGCAGATTGTTGTACTATAGAGACGAGACTGTTTTTCATCTCTATAGAGCGATAGTTACCAATAGCCCAAAAGTAGACAGATAAGGGATTTTCACTCGTCACCCATCACCCATCACTCGTCACTCACACTGTTTTCAAGGCAGGTTTGCCATGTATCGACGTGTATTAGCCTTTGACTTCGATGGTACCCTGGCAGAGAATGGATCAGTTCCGAAAGACTTGCAGCGCGCACTAGTCAAGCTCCACACCCTGGGCTGTGCGCTGTTCCTGGTCACCGGACGGCGCTTCGAGGGGATTCCGTTAGGTGTGTTAAGCAATGTCTTTGACGGAATTGTGTGGGAGAATGGGGCGGTCATCTGCCGCACAGCCACCAACGAAGTCTATCTGCCATTTGGATACATCTCCCCGCGCCTGGTGGAATCGCTGGAAGAGGCCAGAGTGCCATTGGAGCATGGCCTGGCCATCGTCTCGACCTGGACCCACCACCGCGAAACCACCTGGAAGGTGCTCAGCACCTGGGGAGGCGATGCAACCGTCGTCGGCAACAAAGGTGCTCTGATGATCCTGCCGGCCGGTGCGGCTAAGGGATCGGGGTTGGAGAAGCTACTGGAGCTGTGCGGCTATTCCCCGCGCAATCTAGCCAGCTTTGGCGACGCCGAAAATGATCTTTCTTTGCTCCAAACCGGTGAGATCGGAATAGCGGTGGGCAGCGCCGTACCCCAGCTCAAAGCGGTCGCCGATCTGGTCACCGAGAAGCCCGGACCGGCAGGCGTTCTTGAGGCCATCGAAACATACTGGCTGAGCAAGAATCCCCCCAACATCCCATCGAAGCACGCCCGCTGGATCACACTAGGGAATGACCCGGACGATAACCCGGTCTACCTGCCAGGCACATTGGTCGCAAGCGCCAATCTGGGCATTATTGGAGATTCCAATACCGGCAAATCCTGGGTCGCCGGGTTGATCGCCGAGGGAATGCATGTTGCCGGGTATCAGATTCTCCTCATCGATCCGGAGGGAGACTTCCGCGGACTGCGTGTATTACCTAGAATGACTGCCATTGGAGGCGACCAGGAAGCCATACCCTCCCCGTCTCTGGTCACCAAACTATTGGAAGAATCGTCAGTCTCGGTCGTTCTGGATCTATCGATCTACCCCGCCTCCGAGCGTGATACTTACATAGCCGATTTGCTGCGGGCGCTGCGGCCGCTCAAAGAACGCAAATTCCGCCCACATTGGATCGTCATCGAGGAGGCTCAACACTTCCTGGGCAGCGATGGCGATGAGGCAACCGCCAATGGCCTGCTGCCGTTACTGGCCCATGGCGGATGTGCTTTAGTTTCCTATCGCCCCGATTGGTTGCCAAGGTCGGTGCTGGCAAAGTTGAACCAACATATAGTGACATCGATGGCTGAGATCGAGTCCCAACAGGTGGTTCGAGAAACATTCAACATACCACCAGATATTCCACTGAGCAATATTCCCCCGCAGCACATCCTCCTCAACGGCGAGCAGTTAGTACGGCTGCGTCAATCGGCCCGGCGCGTCCAGCACATCCGGCACCTGTACAAGTATCTGGATATGCCCCTACCCCGACACAAGCGTTTCTACTTCCGAGACAAGGAGGGCTACCTCGGCTTGGAGGCCGCCAGCCTGTTCGAATTCAAAGAAATCATCGCTACCCTACCGCTCAGCAGCCTGATGTACCACCATCAACAGGGCGATTTCGCAGCCTGGGTCAAAAGCTCATTGGGAGACGCCACACTATCGGTCCAGATTGCCAAGCTTTCCCGGAAGAAATGGCGCGACGATTCGCTGCGCGAGGCATTGCTCAGACGTGTAACGGCACGCTATGCAGAGATCAATGCCATGCCATAAGGCCAGAGGCTCCAATTCCGGCATTATGAGCCTCTGGTAAACAGCCAGTTGCTTACGCCAAAATAGGCAAGAACACCCAACAGCAGCGCCCACTTGCCCGGATCGGACAGGAAAGGCACCCCTAACCTGATCAAGGTCAGCGCGGCATAGGCCACCCCAGCAACCATCACCGCCGTCACAACAGACTGGTCTCGAATAGCCTTTCCGCGCACGTCGCGTCGTAAGGGTGTTAGTGGGGTGCTCGGATCGATCAGGTAGTTGCCGCTATGAGCATACCATAGAAATCCGGCAAAGGTCAGGATGCCCATACCCAAACCGATCCACCAGGGCCAATTACCGATCAACGCAAAAAACACGCCCATCCCTGCCGACAGCACCACCCGGCTGATATAGTAGGGCATTAACTCGCGTTTCATTTCCCCTCCTGATTAACCTTACCGGCATCGATCCAAAACAATCCATCTACCGATGAGTCCAACGCAGAAGCGAGCATCAGCGCCGTGTGAACCGAGGGAGTAAAGCGCCCCTGCTCGATAGCAATAATGCTCTGCCGGGTCAGGCCAACCGTCTGTCCCAATTGTTCTTGTGTCAAGCCTCGTTCTGATCGCTGCTCGCGCACACGGTTGCGCAATGTCCGCTCATTTCCTGCTGGTGACATGTTGCGCATGCTCCTATCAAGTCTCACATATCTGACCAATGTGGAAAAGGTTATCTGACCGTAACTATTCAGCGGTTAGCTGTAAACTAAAACTCGTCACTCAAACGACCGCAAGTCGTCCGTCACTCAAAACTGTCAAACAGCCGGCACCAATAACTGAATAGTTACATCTGACCTAATCAAGAATCATCTGTTCCCGCTTAAAGCGCATCCGGGCAATCAGAATCAAGACAATGTCGAGCAACAGGAGGCCGCACCCCAAACCCGACACAACAACCATTACGTTGGCTTTTTCGAGCATCACCGCAATTGGCGTGAGCATACCAGGTGGCACAAACGGGAGAATGTAGAATGGCAGCAGCAGCACGAGAATTGCAATACTCATCGTCTGTTGTGCCTGCCTTGCCGTCGATGCGCGAAGCGACACCAGTACACCAATTCCTGCGGCAAGCCCGGCGGCAAGCAAACACCCAATCAAGGCACCGATCAGGGCCAGAGGCGGATAAATCACAAAGCCATTACCACCAAAGGCCACGTTTGCCGCGATGATGCTGGTGAGCAAACAGATCAATATGATGCCCATGCCATAAAAGGCTGCCGCCAGAATCTTGCCGAACAGGATTGCCTGATCCGACAATCGCGTCGCCAACAATGTTTCGAGCGTATGTCGCTCGCGCTCTCCAGCAAACGAATCGGCAACAATGCTGCTAACCAGTAGAAACGGCATCCAGGCCAGGAATAGCAAAGGCATGCCGCTACGAAAAACCTCTTCGCCTCCTTGAAGTGGCAAGAAAACGCCAAACACCAGGATGTAGATCAGATATCCTCTTTTACCCCGTATACCACCCTGGACTACATATTCGGTTAACTCTTTGCGTAAGACAGTCCAAATATCGGCAAACATCACTCACCCTCCTGTTCTTCCTGCACCAGTGATAGGAATACATCTTCCAGGCTGGCCTTGTCCTTGCGCACTTCCTCGATTTGCCCTCCTGCCCCAACGATCAAACTGACCAATGGACTGACCGCAGAATCCCCGATCAGTTCAATCTCAAGATGGCTATTGATCAGTTCCGCTCGCACAACCTCGGCCCGTTCGTGCAGCAGAGTGAGTATATTGTTGTCAAAATCATGGCCTGAAATTGTGACCCGATTTCTCCCGGAGCGAGCACGGAGTGTATCCGGATGGCCAACCGCCAGCAGCTTTCCCGCCCGGATCACGCCGACCTGGGCGCAGAGTTTTTCGGCCTCGGGCAGGTTGTGGGTATTCAGAAAAACGGTCACGCCTTCTTGCTGCACCAGGGAAGCAATATCGTCTCTTAGAGATGCAGCAGCGACCGGATCCAGGCCGGAGCTTGGCTCATCAAGAAAAATAAGCGATGGGCGGTGCATGAGAGCACGTGCCACAGCCAGCTTTTGCCGCATTCCCCGGCTCAAATCTTTGACTATCTCACAACGCCGTTCCCACAAGTCCAGATGAGTCAACAATTCCTTAATACGCGCCTGCCGGCTACCCTTTGACATACGATAGATACGCCCATGATAGTCGAGATTGTCCTCGGCGGTGAGACGCTCATACAGGCCGTTGTGCTCCAACAACGCGCCGGATCGCTCGCGGATCGCACCTGATTGGTTATGAATATCGAAGCCCAGTACCATGGCGGTGCCTGCCGTTGGCGCCAGAAGCCCCAATAACATGCGAATAGTCGTCGTCTTGCCGGCGCCGTTAGGCCCCAAAAAACCAAAAACGGTTCCACGCGGCACATCGAGTGTCAGGTTGTCTACTGCCTTGATAGTTCCAAAGGAACGGCTCAGTGATTCAATACGAATGGCGATCTCAGACATCGATCAAACTCCTATGCGAAAAGGCGGATGGAATTTCAGTCATTAACTGACCACAACTGCCCACTCCTTTGTGTCGGTCAAAAGGCAGATTTGTGACCAGGAATGTAATTTATAGTTTACATTCTGTCAAGATTGGTTTCTTCTCAGGCACACTCACGCGGGGAGAGGCAGGAATACCGCAATCATTTCCAGCCAAAACTATCAAACCACTGCCGCTGCTGGTAATTCTTCAATGCCCGGCGAACGTAAGGGATCACATTATCAGGCAGTGCATCGAGGGCGAACCAGCGAAGATCGTCACACCGATCCGGCTCTCTATTGGTGATCTCGCCCGACCACGCGCCGGCGGATAGAAACCAATCGATCCGCTCATCGTTGGAAAGGCGGTGCATCACGCCAACCACTTCAAGCGACTGCGGGAGGAGATCGACGCCGATCTCCTCCCGCGCCTCGCGGATCATCGCTGCCCTGATTTGCTCACCTCCGTCCAGGTGACCGGCCGGGACGCTGTAGCTGCCGTCCTCGTAGCCGGTATTGAAGCGGCGCAGCAGCAGGATTTGGCCGTCCCGGATCAGGAACAGATGCACAGCCGAGAGGAATTGGAAATGTTTGGTTGCCTGCATATTTCTCATTGTTTGAATAGTACCGCGATCTCCTCATACAGCCTATCGATTTTCTCCCGCACCCGGCCCATCACCTCATCCATCGGCACGACGGTCTTCTCCGGCTGGTCGCGCCGCTTGAACTCGACGCCGCCTGCCGCCAGCGAGCGTCCACTAACCGTCAGCCGCAACGGTATGCCGATCAGATCGGCATCGGCGAACTTGACGCCCGGCCGCTCCTCCCGATCATCGTAGAGCACCTCGATGCCCGCCGCCCACAGATCATCGTACAACCTGTCGGCGACTTCCAGCACGCCTTCGTCGGGCAGGCAGATCAGGTGAACGTGATACGGGGCGATGCTGATCGGCCAGATCAGACCATACTGATCGTTATGGGCCTCGGCGACACAGGCCAGCAGCCGCCCACTGCCAATGCCGTACGAGCCCATGATAACCGGCCTGTGCTGCCCGTCTTTATCGAGAAAGGTGCAGCCCAACGCATCGCTGTAACGGGTGCCCAGCTTGAAGATGTTGCCGACTTCGATGCCGCGCTCGGCGCGCATCGGCGAGCCGCACTGCGGGCAGGCATCGCCCTCCCCCGCGGCGGCGATATCGACCACATTATCCGCCTGGTAATCGCGCCCGTAGTTGGTATTCAGCAGGTGATAGCCTGCGTCGTTGGCCCCGGCTACCAGGTTGGGCGACTGCGGGATGGCATCATCGACCACCACCAGCCCCCGCAGGCCAATGGGCGATGCGTAACCCGGGACGCCTCCGGCAGCGACGATCTCATCCTCGCGGGCCGGGCGCAGCTCGCTGGCTTTCACGGCGTTGGCCAGCTTGGTCTCGTTGACCTCCATATCGCCCCGCACGATGGCACAGACGAACTGCTCGATCCCGTCGATGGCCGCCATTACGAAGACCGCCTTGGCCGTTTTGGACGTCGGCACATCCAGGAAGCCTGCCACCTGGTCGATAGTCGCCGCTCCCGGCGTGGCGACTTTCTCAACCGGCCCGGCTTCTTCCGGCGCTGAGGGCGGCTTGCCGAAGCAGGCGATCTGCCGGTTGGCCTGGTAACCGCACGAGCCGCACAGCAGCAGTATATCCTCGCCGATGGGAAAGAGAGCCATAAACTCGTGGGCCAGGCTGCCGCCCATCATGCCGGTGTCGGCGCCGACAGCAATCACCTCTAAACCGCATCGATGGAAGATGTTGAAGTAGGCCTGGTAGTGGGCACGGTACTGCGCATCGAGCCCCTCCGCGTCAGCATCCAGACTGTAGCTGTCGAGCATGGTGAACTCGCGGACCCGGATCAGGCCGGCGCGCGGGCGCGGCTCATCGCGCCACTTGGTCTGGATGTGGTATATCAGCTGCGGCAGCTGACGGTACGACCCGATTTCCTTGCGCACCAGGTCGCCGACCACCTCCTCGTGGGTCATGGCCAGCGCCATGTCGTGCCCGTTGCGATCCTTGAACCGCCCCATCTCCGGGCCGACCGCCCCCCAGCGCCCGGTCTCCTGCCACAGCTCGGCCGGGTGGACAATCGGCATAGTCACTTCCTGCCCGCCAATGACCTCGATTTCCCTCCGCATAATGCTCTCGATTTTATTCAACGATCGGCGCGCCAGCGGCAGATAGCTAAAGATGCCACCGGCCAGCTGCCGGATGAAGCCTGCCCGCAGCAGCAGCTGGTGGCTCGCCGCGGTGATATCAGACGGCGCCTCGCGAGCCGTCCGGCTGAAAAGCTTGCTCAGTCGCATGAGCGCGTTCCTTTCTTAACGACAGTTTGCAGTTATCAGTTCATAGTGTACAGCGATATGGCATAATGCCATAAGCGATTGGCTTTCAGCGGTCAGCTTTCAGTCATAAGCTCTACGTCATAGGCTGTTGAGTGGAATAGGCCAGGCTCGGAATCAGAATCCGGCAGCCCGCAAGTGAGTTGTTCCCGTCCCCGCATAGTGCGGGGAGGGAGGTAAGGGAGACAGCTTGGTGAGGAGAGTATTCCGGCGCAGCTGCCGGTACGAGTAAGCGAACATATCGACTATCAGTTTACAACAAACCCGCAGAGCTGTCGACAGGTGTGTGTTAGCCTGTTAGCCCACAGTAATCATGTCTCCTTCGAGACCAAAAGGCAAAGCTTGGAATCGTTCAGGGGGTATTCGGCTTGAGGTTCCCAGTGATTAGTTTTTAGGTGTTAGTGATTGGTTTAGCGACTAACCCATAACCGCCGGCCATGCGCTATTACACCAATCAGCCGTCGACGAACAGCATACAAGCTTGTAAGAGCGATACGTATTGCCTGCCGGATGAT
>JAFGLD010000052.1 GCA_016928235.1 Anaerolineae bacterium
AAGGCCGCCAGGTCATGGTTCGTGGACGGATCAGCGCATCCGCCTGGACAACCCAGGAGGGACAGCTCCGCGCCTCGCTGAAGGTCACTGCTCAGGAAGTCAAGTTCCTCGGCAATGGATCGAACGGTGAGAGCGAGGACGACATCCCTCCCGATGATGAGCCTCAATCGTAAGCGTATTCGATAGCTGAAAGCGGGCCGCGCCCCGGGTGAGAGCTCCAGACGCACGGATCAGAAATGCCGCTCTCATCACGCAGAAGCGGCTTGTGAAGACAAGAGAGGAGGCTGTCCCATGATCATCACTACCGGCCAGATTAATCGCATTTCCCAGCCATACCTCGACATCACTATCAAGTCCGGCCAGGGATTGGGCAAACTGCTGGCGCCCACCTGGGACATGGTGATGGGGATCAAACGTGGAACCCTGAGTCATGCCGGCTATACCGAGCGATACCTGGATCTCCTGAGAACCCGCTACTGTGATAACAAGGCTGGCTTCATCCAGCTGCTGACGCCAAGCAACGGTGAGCTTCTCATCGGGTGCTACTGCCGGCCGTACAGCTTCTGTCATCGCTACATCGCGGTCGAGGTACTCCAGAAGATCGGGCAGTCACACGGCATCACCATCGAGTACGGTGGCGAGGCGATCTGAAAAACAAAAGAGGCGACCGGCGAGTGATTTCCGGTTGCCTCATGATCCTACAACTCAAAAAGGAGTTTATACCATGACTACCTATCCCGCGAATCTCAAGAGTTACCAGATGGTCGAAGCCTGGATCGATGGGGCCAGCAAAGGCAACCCCGGACCAGGTGGATATGGCATCGTTCTGCGGCACAAGAAGACCGGCTCCACCCGCTACCTGGCCGGAGCACAGCCCAGCGCAACCAACAATCAGATGGAGCTGCTGGCCGCGGTCCGGGCACTGCAGGCGGTCAAGACGCCTTGTATGGTGGTGCTCCGCACCGACAGCCAGTACCTGGCCAAAGGCTGGAATGAGCAGCTCCCGGTCTGGCAGACCAACGGCTGGCGGACATCCAGCAGCAAGCAGCCGGTCAAGAACATCGACCTGTGGCAGCAGCTCATCGAGGCTGCCAAGCCGCACGTGCTCACGGTTGAATGGGTGCGGGGTCATGCAGATTGTGCAGAGAATCTCAAGGCCGACGAGCTGGCCTCCGGAGCGGCGCACTACTTCGCTGCCACCGGCAAGGTAGGGCCGTGGGGCCAGGCGGCGTAGGGATGGCGGCAAGGATGGAGAATTGGCTTTCCAGGAAATCACCTATAACTGGCTGGGGCCGGTCAAGGCGATCTGTCGGATGACTATCATCGGCACGCGAGTCCGGAAGAAGCATCAGGAGCATTGTACAGCGCTTAGCTGGATTGGCTGAAAGATGACAAATATCTCGCAGTTCAGCCACGTTCACTGCATTGTCCTGCTGTTCTTCTTCGAACCTTTTCGCTTGACGCCAACTACCACAACTGATATACTACTACCACAGTTGATATAGTTTTTCTTGGTGTGCAAGAGAGGAGTTCTACAATGGGTTCTCAGATTCTCCGACCTACGACGGTCAAGCGACAAAAGGGTGAATGGCTTATTCAAGGCCCATGGGGTCGACGTAATTTTCCCTCCATGAGCCGAGTCGATCTTTATGGGCAACTCCGTCATGAGTTGATCGCCAGTGACGTATTACCTGTGGATTCGCCGGAACCATCAAATCGTTACCACGATCACGTGACGATGACAGTCATGACCTGCTCATGGATTGAAGGTCAATGGGTAAGCGATGAGCCATTCGCTGCCAGATTGAAGAAACTCCGCGATCAGGCAAAATTGACCCAGGAACAACTCGCCGACAAATCAAGCCTCGATGTGGGTACAATTCGCCAACTTGAACAGGGAACAAGGACGAATCCGCTTTGGCAAACCGTTTGTGCTCTGGCACGTGGGCTTCAACGGGATGTTGTTGTTTTTGTCGGCACCGATGGTTGGCAACCACCAGATCCCGACAAGGATTGGAAAAGTCGTCAGGCATAACCATACATGAGCTTTCATCGGCGACCATAGTGCACACACAGACACAACGGGGCTACCTGCCAACCATCTCATTCACATGACGCCCTAGCATCTTCAAAAAGTCCGGGCTGAACCCAATAGTCTTGTCAGGTGCCCCAACATAATTGAGATTCCACAAGCCGCTCTCTCTGATCTTGCGGTGTGGGCTATATCTGCCTAACCAATCCTCACTTGGACAATCAGCCGGGCTGCATCCGTCAGGCCCTGCCAACAACACAATGGAATTCCTCTCAATTACGGAGCGTTTGCTTTCCGGCCCTGGCTCATCCTCTACTTCGAGCCAGAGAAATGGCATCTGGCCTATGTAAGCCGACACCATTCGCTCCAATTCTGCTTCTTGCTGCTTCACTTCTTTCTTAGCGGATTGCCCTTTACCCCACGTTGGTACCTGGATCGAACCGTTTGATTGCTGTATCAGCGCCATGCCAACATGTAGGCGAAAAATAGACCCTCGGTGATTACCTCTGCCGTGTCCTGGCCCACGATGAGTGCTGAGGCGGTGCCACAGAGTTGTTTTGGAGCCAGTGCTGACTGCATGTGTGCCAACCCGCACGACCCGCAGCGCATTGGAATTACTGCCCCGATATTCCCCCAGTTCAAAAAAGAAGTAGACGCCTCTGGCGGGCCAAGCTAACCGACCATCACAGTCTTTGAGCCGCCGTGTTCCGCCTAATCCTCGCTCTAGTTGGGAGAGATGGTAGTAGAATTCCTCAACAGAAGTTGACCGGTCAATCATGGGCACTTCCTCCGATCTGGGTGTTCAACCACTGCAAGCGTCTTCCAAAGGACAAACCCTCCATAGGTAAGCTGAGCTGATAACCACGCGAACGCAATCGAGGAACAAGATATTCGTGATAGCGAGTTCCCGTCAGAAAGATGAGCTTATCTGACAAACCTGCGATTTCCAGAATGGAAGCAAGAACAGCTTCAGACCACTTCTTTCTCTCACTTATCCTCATGGTCTTTAGCGTCATATCATAAGGAACAACTACCTGATCCGGCTTAAGAAGGCCGTATTTCGCAGACAGGATGTACCACTTGTCTGCGTATCGTTCTGCGTATGCGCGGGATTTTTGAAACAGCGATGAGGTATATAGGTTTTGAGCAAGGGTTGGTGTTAATTGCTTCTCTTTAACGCACCCGACAAAACACAATGAAACCACTGATAGCCTCCTTTGATCGCAGAGGCAGATTCTTGATACGCTTATCCTCGGCTCCGTGATCGGGTTAGTCGAGATTCGATCATTGCCAAACTGAAATCCGTATCCATGAAGCGCCACTCTATTTGACGATGTTTTCCATTCCATCCGAAATAGCCGCACTCTTCCAGAACGACTCCCAAGTAACTTGCCCCCTGGGCATGAGAAACATTGCTGTTCTCCTGCTGCAAAATAACCATACCGAGCCCCATCTTCTCAGAGCCTTTACTCAAATACTCAACATTGTTGGCAAGCGGGAAATATCTGTCCCCGAATTCTTGCCAGAGTCTATTCAATATATGGTGGATTTCTTGAACTGAATAAGAGTGCTCTCTACCATCTTCGTTTACTATTCGAACCTTCTTCGAGTGAGCATCGAAATACCAGTCAAATCGTTTCCTTCGATTTATACCGCCATGAGTGATGGTCATTGTCAACTCCTTGCCGTGGCAACAGCCTTCTCCTGTATGCAATTCTCATCGGGCTAGGTATTGGATTCTCCGTATTGCCAAGGCTGTCACAAACATAAGTTGTTTCGCGGGTAATAGCCCGACGATCATGCGACCGGCAAACACGGTCGCTCATACATCTCGAAGGCGCAGGGAATTCTCATCCCTGCGCCTTCATTTTATGCCAATTCTCAAAGGAGAAGAACCAAATGAACATCCCAACTAACCCCTTCATGGCCGACGTTGAGCACATTGGCTCGATCACCCAGGTCGGCAACACGCAGGTCTTCGGCCTGGCGCGCTGCCCGGTTGGCCAGCAGCGCAGCGATCTGGTCTACCTCAACCTGGCCGGCCCCTCGACCTCGGTCGAGGCGGTGTGGGCGCAGCTGGCCCAGAAGAAGCCGGTCATCTTCCAGCCCAAGACGGGCGGCAGCAAGGGCCTGTTCATCCAGCACCGCGGCATCGAGGGGCGCGAGGGCAGCCCCTTCGCCCGCTTCCAGCGCCGGATACCCGGCCTTGCCATCGAGCACCTGATCTTGCTGGACCGCCGCATCACCGAGCCCAGCTACAACGAAATCGGGGCGACCTTCGCTTTTGACCTGCCCGGCTTCGACGCCATCGCCGGCCAGCACGTGCGCAATCTGGTGGACGTGGTGGTATTCCCAGAGTGGCTGGAGCCGCTGGCCCGAGCCGGGAAGGCCGCGCGCCTGATCACCCCCTGCCTGTGCACCGGCAAACCGACGCTCTACCGCATCAGCCTGGAGAAAGCCCGCTGGCAGCGGCTGATCTCTGACCTGCTTGAGAAAGGCGAACTCCCCTGGCCGGAGGACTGAAAACGTCCGGGCAGAGGTTCGAACCCCGAACAAAAGCACACACCCCGCAGTATAACCACAGCCGTGAACTAATCACTAAAAACCAAAAACTAATAACTGAATTGAAAGGAGGCCTTCCATGGCCATGTTGAACTCAATCGTCAAGGGAGGGTTTTACCCGTACCCTCCGGAGCAGCTGTCAGCTGCTCGCTCGCTGTTCGCGCCCGCCCCTCAAGAAGGCGGGCGTTGTGTTTTGAGGGCCCTAGACCCCTGCGCGGGGGAGGGCGCGGCGCTGGCTTACCTGGCCGCCAACCTCGGCCTGGAGCCCTACGCCAACGAGCTCGATGCCAATCGGGCGGGGCGCTGCCAGGCATTGTTCGGGCAGGAGCACACCGTCGCCGGCGACCTGTTCCGCCTGCGGGCCTCCAACGAGGCCTTCGCGCTGGTGTGGTGCAACCCGCCCTATGGCGAGAACTACGGCGGCGACGACCGGCGCATCGAGCTGTCGGCGCTGCGTCACAGCTGGAAATGGGCGATGGTCGGCGGCTATGTGGCATGGGTGGTGTATGCCCACCACATGACCCACAAAGCGGCCGAATTCCTGGCGGCCAATGCTGACCAGGTCGATGTCTACCGGCTGCCGGGGCTGCACCTGGGCCAGTACGCGCAGATCCTGGTCGTGGCCCGCAAGATCGAGCGGCGCGATCCGGACCCGGACTTAGCCGGGCAGTTGGTAGAGAGCTGCCGCTGCCCGCACAGCCTGCCGGAGCTGGCACGCCTCGACGCACCGCGCTACCGCTTCCCGGCCCCGCCCGAGGTGCGGCGCTTCGTGTTTGCGCCGGACGAGATCACCGCCGATGTCATGCTGGCGGCGATGCAGGAGCACGGCGCCCAACAGCTGGCCGGCTTCCGGCAGCTGCTGACGCCCCTCCCGCCACCTCCCGGCTTCCACCCCATCGTGCAGCCGCGCGGCGGCCACCTGGGGCTGGTGCTGGCCGGCGGCCTGCTGGACGGGGCGTTGGTCAAGACAGATGAAGGCAGCGCCGCGGTACGCGGCGTGGTGCGGCTGGTGACGGTCGATACCACGCCCGAGGGCCAGCATGGCATCCGCGAGACCTACCAGACCCGCCCGCAGGTTACCGTCTCACTGCTGTGGAAAGATGGCCGCACCAGGACCATCGAAGCGGAAAAGGCTCTGGTCGATTTCCTCAAGGCGCACAAGAGCCGCCTGCTGGCACACCTGGAGGAGCGCTCGAAGCC
>JAFGLD010000053.1 GCA_016928235.1 Anaerolineae bacterium
CCCTGCAAACAACTATGGGGAGACATCTCCCATCTTCTTGCCCGCCACAAATATCTCATCTTCGGTCACAACATAGTGAGCCGTCCCCGGATTTTTCAATTGGATTGCCATGCAGTAGGGGAGCACACTGTCTGTCTTTCATCATATTTCCACGCAATTTCCATTGTATTACCATGGTAATATACTGAGAATCTCGATATGCTGAAGCCATCGAAATGTTACGATCATATGGGACACTATAACATGATGACAGAGACACCATTACCTATTTTGGAGACGTAAAGCCCTGAAGGCGAGATCTCTGTTGCGGAATTGGAAAAAGACCATATTGCGATTGGGCGCTTCTGGGCATTCAACAATGTGGAACTGGAACCGGATCCTCGGCAGTGGGTTACCCGCAGGCGACCGATGGAGATGTATCTGTAACCTACGAAGAGCTAATTATGGAGATCTGGAGTGACGGACATGATCACACCGAGACTGAAATTACCCATCTCGTGGATGAGATCCGGAAGAAGATCGAAGTCACCCAAAAGAACCATACTTTCTCCAGTCCGTATGGGCTTGGGTCCCATCTGGTCATAAGGCCTTCAAGACAGCCGTCAATGTATAGAAGCGTTTTCAATACTTATGTAAGAATGTTGCCTCCAAACATTGGGCCGATCGCAACCCCGCCATATTGGCTAGCGCTATAACAGAAATATCTCGGTTCTTTGGCTGGGTGTTCCACTGTGCTTCACCGAGCTGCGGCACAGCAGCTTGATGGGCAGAAGTGTCTTCACATGTAACTTTAGCCATTTACTATCTCAATTAACCAGAAAGGAGAGTAACAGGCTCAAATTCACATATCGTTTGTCCTGTAAATAAAGCCTGCCGTATAAGCATACTCAAATGGAGGAAAAAATGTTTAGCTCAATGTTGAAGACTCGTCAGCGCAGGATACTCCTGATCCTCATCAGTCTGGTCATCTTGTCCACCTTCGTTGGCAACTCGGTTGCGCTTGCTAGACCCGACAAGTATCAGAGTCACTGGTTCTCCGGATACCAAAGCAGAGGGGCAGCATTGGGTACGCTGCCTGCCGTGAACGGCGGCATACCAGGCCTGAGTGGTTTTCGCTTCAATTTCAAAGGTGGTGACCATCATTTTGGGAGCCTGGTTTCGACTTTCGATTCTCCCGGTGTTGTGGGTTGCTGTTCCGGAAGTTGGTACACGAAATTGTCTGACTATAACAGCGATGATGCCTACTGGTACGATATTCGATGGCAAGAGTTACCACCGGGTATTACCTATGGTTCTGGCGGCGAGTCCGTGAAAATGGATGGACAGGAGCATTGGATAACCATCGGCCACAACTACACCCTTTTTACAAGGCCAGTTCTGACCGGGTTCAAGATCTCCGGTGATGGTAGGAGCGATTCGCATCTGGAGAGAATCTCAATCCTACTAGTTGGCGAGGCCAGACCAGGATATGGGTACCCTGAGCCAATTATGGCCAGGGTGCGTTTGGGAGGTGGCGGCGCGGATAAATCGGTAAGGATCAGCTATGCCTTGGTTCCAACCAGGAATCTTAGCATGTACGGCTATGACATCAAGGGAACGTCCAGCAATGGGAATGAGAGAACTGGTACGCTAAGCGCCGGCAATCCTGTCCTTCTAGGCTTCGACTTACGATTCAAGAATGGTGCCCATCACGTAGATCGAGTGGGAGTGGAAGTATGGCCTTTCAACTGGCGAGTCACATTTGAAGATCATAACCACGATGATCCCTATGAGTACGCTATCTATTACGACAATGTGGCCCAATGGGAATGAGAGAACTGGTACGCCAGGCACCGGCAATCCTGTCCTTCTAGACTTCGACTTGTCACTAAGGATATTGTAAAAGTATAACTTCCCGCGCTTTGTCCTATCTTGTTATGGATACCCGCATCGAATGCGGGAAGTTATTTACTTACAGATCCTAATGCCCTTAGGAAGCTTGGATTCAGTGGGAGAATAGTAATGATAGCACAGCATAAGATTGTATGGTTGATAGTAGGCATCTTGACGATCTCTATCTCGCATACTGCTCTAGCAGATACAGGCCCCAAACCTACCATGGAGTTCACGTTCACACAGGCCTTTTCCGGGCCAGAGGTTACCATCCTGTCGGGCATTATGTACGAGTGCAATGAAAGAGATTGTAGTGATGCTGTTCCCCTGGGCAAGGCTGGGCCGCAACATTTTGAGTGTGATGGGATTGCCAGTTGCGATTCACTTGCATATGATTACAAGAATTACCACCGTCTGGATATCCAATTTTCTGATGGTAAAGCACGCCAAAGCAATATCTTTCGCACTGCGGGATTTCGCTCAAAATACAAAGTACTGATCCAACCCGATGATTTGCTAGTTAAGCCACAGATGAGCTTGGCTTACTTTCTGCCGATCTTGATCGCTGTCGTAATCTGTTCCTGCTTACTAAGTGTAGCCGTGGTTGTGCGACGATTCCTCAAAAAACGATGATCATCACGCTGCTGCTGACCGTTGTCATTGAGAGCGCTGTCGTTATAACCTATACGTTTTGTCACAAGCAGCCGGCAGCGAAACTACTGCTGAACTGCTTTATAGCCAATCTAACAACACAGTCCATGCTCTGGTTGATGCTTAGTCTGTTTCCGGATCATTACTTGGAGACCTTGCTGGCGACAGAAGCTCATATATGGCTGATTGAAGGCATTATGCTAAAGCTTCTTTCTGACAACCAGCTCAGTTGGCAGGAAGCAGTGAGCCTGAGTTTCGGAATGAACTTGACCAGTTTTGGTGTCGGTTGGTTTCTCCCTGTATGAGAAAGAGTTTGATCTGTCCATTCTCTGAGAACAAAACGGCCTTTTCGGGATGGTTCATTCAGGTGTGACAGAAGGCGAGATAGTTGTGGGTTACACCAATGCAAAAGAACACACTTTTCCAGGCCGGCATTCGGAATACTTTGTAGGAGTGCTCGGTGGACGAGTGGATTCCCGCCTGCGCGGGAATGACATTCTGTTACTCAAAATGCTCCCAAACAATCTCGTTCCATATCACAGACTCGTGAACCATCCCGGATTTGCTGAATTTGACGAACTGAAATAGGTCATTTTTGTATATATACCAATATGAAGTGATAGACAGGACATCGTTCTATGCAAGTTAATCTACCATCTCTACCCGATCAAACCAACGTCTATATCGTTCGCCCGTACTTTCGCGTAATAGCATACATAGCTGCCGGGTTTCTCTTGCTGTTCATGCCGGCAATAGCTGTGTACATGGTTTATACCAAGCCAACAGGGCTATTGTTTGACGGCGCTGAGTATACGTTTGTGTTCATCAACCTGTTAATGCTGACCATGGCCACATTTGTCTGTGTCTCCCTTATAGGAACACGTCTGACCATTTCGCCTGACGGTATTGAGTTCAACACATTTGGCTACACAGTTGCTTCGCCCTGGGAGAATATCATCGGCTATGGCTACCCCTCTACCGACAAGCGAGGTGTGCAGGAAGGGCTGGTGCTGGAGCGGGCGCTGACCAGTGCCTGGATCGTGAGAAACAGGTCCCTGCTAAATCCTGTATTTCTGATCATCACAATTGTGAGCAGCCGCTATATGCCTTCTGTTCCGGGGAGCGAGCTCCTCATGGTTATCCCAGTCGAAATGTTCGATAAGAATTGGCAGCGTGGCGAGATTGGTGAGCAGATGCGCCGCTATGCGCCACACCTATTCCACACCCCTGCCGGCACAATAATACCCGCTCCAGCGCGGCCTTCACCGGAGCGCCTTGCTGAAATTGAACGGACGCCTCTTCCTCAACCGCCCTGTCATGCGCCTGGAGTATGGGCCACTTTGTGGGCCGCCTTGCGGACCTACCCAGGCGTTGCACTGGCCACGCTGGGGGTGTTGGCTGCTGCGATCTTGTTGTGGGGGATCGTGTTTCAGCAGGTATCCAGCTTTCTGGTGGGCGCCAACGCAACCTGGCGGGAGCATACAGAGAGTGTCAACAGCCTGGCCATCAGCACTGATGGTCGCCTGTTGGTGAGCGGCAGCGACGATGGTACGGTGCGTTTGTGGAATACCGAAACCGGCCAGTCACATGCTTTACCGAGTGAAGATCTTGGGGATGTCCAGGCGGTTGCACTCAGCCCGGATGGGAGCACGATTGCCAGCAGCAGCCGGTCTGGCCCGGCATCTGAGCCTGAGCAGCAACCGGGTATCCGGCTCTGGGACGTGGCTACAGAGGTCCAGATCTCACGGCTGACTGGCCAGGATGATACCATCAATGCACTGGCTTTCAGTCCCAACGGCAAGTTCCTCGCCAGCGCCAGCGGCTTTGGAGCACGCTCCACCGAGTATCGGGATTATTCGGTCTGGCTGTGGGATGTTGCCGGCCACACGAGGGTGTTTGCCCTTACCGATCTGGCCGAGCCGGCCCAGGCCCTGGCTTTCAGTCCGAATGGCACAACGCTGGCGGTGGGGCTCGATAACGGGGAAATCATCTTGATCGATCTGGCAACATACACCACGGTCGAGACGCTGGAGGCCAACGGCCGGTACGATTCCCTCGAAGCTCTTGCGTTTACACCCTCTGGACAGCACCTCTTGTACATCAGTTTCGGCGGTCAGGTTGTGCTGTGGGATGTTGACAAGCACGAACGTATCTATCGACACTCTGGCGAGCCCAAGCAGAGTCTGTATGCATTGGCAATGAGCCCTGATGGTGCCTATTTCGTGGTTGGTGGCTCTGAGCAGATTGCAACACTCTGGGATACGGCCACCGGCATGCAGCTTAAAATTCTACGTGGACATGCGGGCGATGTGGAGTCGTTAGTGTTCAGCCCGGATGGAACAATCATCTATAGTGGCAGCAGTGATGTATATCGCCGCGAAGATAACAGCATTAAGGTTTGGGCGGTGCGATGATCAGATTGTTATCTGAGTGATCGGTTGGATTCAGAACGCTGGCTGAGAAGGATATGCAATCAATAGAAATAGGAGAAGGGTTTCACAAACTATGAAGAGACGCTACTGGATTATGATTCTTTCGTGCTGCGCTCTGTTGGCTATCGTCTTTCTATTGCGGCAATGCATATTGCAATACGAGACACGCTTATTTGCTCTGGATAATCATACTGGGCGTGTAAGGTGGTCTGCATCCCTCAACCATGGGCTATTTGCAGCACCAACGAGTGGAGCCGAAAGCGTAGTTGCTTATTCCATCGTCCCCATTGCGCCAGAAGATTACAAGGATGTCCGAGAAGCATTTGGTATTCCGAAATACAGCACTGTCGGGATTTATGCTTTCAATTCCGCCACGGGACATCTATTGTGGCAGCACAATGTCGATCGCAGGCAATTCGAGTTGGCAGCCGGTTCGCTTGTGCTTACTCCACCGGTGGCAAGCAGAAATCAGATCGCGATCCAATTCAACGAAGATACCATGGGTATCCTGGATGCCGGAAGTGGCTTGCTGCAATGGCACATCACCGATGTGATGAGCGATTCTTACACCCAATCCTCCACTTTTGCAAGCGACTACTTCATCGTGCTTTTGGAAAATGAAAACGAATCGGAGGTGACAATCCAGGCACTTGATGCACAATCGGGCACACCGATCTGGGATGCGTCTCTAAGCAATGCAAGTTGGCATGACATCTATCAAGATCAACCTGCTATTACAGCCAACGATGATCTGGTGTTTGTGAGTGGACATAATACAGTGGAGGCTTTTGATCTTCAGTCTGGAATTTCTCAATACAGCATAGATATAGATTCCCGTCAGCTCCAAGTAGTCAAAGGCATATTATATGTCAATGCCAAGACATCTCTTGTGGCAGTTGACGCGGAGACAGGTGCTTTGCGCTGGGAGTTTACCTCGCCTGTTTCCGGTGTGAATCCCATGTATTTCGGGCTGGATACAGCCGGAGAGATTGTCTATATTGGTGTTGCATTCTATGGTAAGAATAGTGATGAAGCAGAGGGGGCCTGGCTATTTGCCTTGAACGCTTCCAATGGCAGTGAGCTGTGGCGGCGACGACTAATAGACGAGACAGACTGGTCGGCACTATTCGATTTGGTGCATATTGTACCCGCTGTGGCCAACAACGAAGCATATTTTGTGATGTTGGAAAGTCAAGATGGAGATGATTCCGTACTTGCGTTATCTTCGGTCGATGGGGCTGAGAGTTGGCATTTCCCCGCGGTCAATTGCAGCTACTCTCTCAGTTTTCCAGCGCCACAGGAGGAAGGGCCTGTATTTGTAACTTCTAGAGCATCCCGTTGGTGTCATTGGCTGATGTCTCTCAATGTGGGCCAAGAGTAACATCTATTGTTCAATAATAGTAATCATTCAGGGGGGTAGGGATCAGGGGTTGGGGATTAGGGTAAAGGAAAAGACAGGGCGTGTTATCTCTCGGCTCATGTCTCATTGCCGGACTATCCTTTGAACAGTTACAAAACACTTCTCGATCTCTTTCGAAAAAGATCGAGAAGTTTTCCTAAGAAACTCTGAATCTTGACTCATCAAGGCTAATTATGGAGTATCAA
>JAFGLD010000054.1 GCA_016928235.1 Anaerolineae bacterium
CATCAGTTTTGTGTTCCGACAACCAACTTGATGTTGAAAACGGCCCACCTGAAAGGTGGGGGTTTCTACCCTATCTACAGACAATGACACTTGAGTACATCATTTAGCGACTATGTCAGAAATGGTTTGATGGCAAGAAAAGGCGAAAGTCCAGTTGGTTATTTAGGAATGAGCATCGATTAACTTACCCAACCATAGCCTTGATTGCAGGCTCCGCGGGAGAAAGTTATTTAATCCCCATTCCTTAAGTTGTTTGTCGTAGACCAACGGCTTGTAGTCGTTCAACACCTATCATACCCATTACCTGATCACACAAACGACTGCAAGTCGTCCTTTACTCGTCACTCCAAGTAACTATGCCGGCTGAATAGTTACCCTGATTTTGGCGAAGACATTGTCGCTAATCATCAGAATCTGCCGTTTCTTCTGCTTGTTTCAATACATCTTTGATGCTTTTTAAGAAATCTGCTATCAAGTAGGGTTTGGTAATATGGCCATTGAAACCGGCTTCTTTGATCTGTCGCATGGCTATATCTGTTGCATGGCCTGTCAGCGCAATCACTGGCGTGGCGCTGATACTGGGATTTGAACGAATAATCTTAAGCATCTGCCAGCCATCCGGATCAGGCATTGTGAGATCGAGCAGGATGAATGTCGGCTTCACTTTTTCCAGTATCTTCAATGCGTCTGAACCGCTTTGAGCTGTATGAACGCCAGCTCCGTGAAACGAGAGTAACTGAGCGGCAATGTTAAGATTGTCGGCATTGTCATCCACAATAAGTGCTTCCCAGGTTGATAGTTTCTCACTGTTTACCATAAGCAATTTCTCCCCACTAACAAAGGATTCCGGTTGCCACAATCGCTTTCCCTTGTATAAAGGCCAACAGACCATAGGTGTCAACTTAAGGCATCAATGCTGCTTGGTGATCAGTTTTCAGTTTTCAGTGATCAGTTTTTTATTCGCAGTGACAGGCTCTTGGCTGTATACCAAAGACTAATAACCGAAAATGTAGAATCAAACAGATCGAGTTTGTGCTTAAGTTTACGCTAATGGACAACAGACTCCGATACATCTGATTAGATTGTATACCAATATTTTGTCGAGGAGCCGATTTGCTGTAATGATAGTGATATTATATCTTCAATAGGTATGCCGATGTTCGCCGCGTCAGACGCAACTTTCAATCGTCGGCAACGTATAACATGGTAGATCAATCATGTAAATTCTGCTTTAAGTTAAGGAGCAATAACGTGTCGCAAAATATCCCTGACAATGAAAAACCCAAAGAGGAATCTGTAGATCTTGCCGCCGAATTTGCCGAACTGGGCAAAAAGATTCGCAGCACAGTTGAGACTGCCTGGACCAGTGAGGAGCGCAAGAAGATCCAGTCTGAGATCAAAGAGGGCCTCGAACGCTTCGTTAAGGAAGTGAATGAGGCTTTCAAATCTGCGCGGACTTCTGACACTGGCCAGAAGGTCGAGACAGAGATCAAACGTGTAACCGAAGACATTGAAAGTGGAAAAGTTGCCAATGAAGTGAGAAAAGGGTTAGTCACTGGGCTACGCTCACTGGGCAACGTGCTCGATAAAATGGCAGACAGCTTCAGCCAGGATGAAGGCGCGCCCAAGAAGTAGAATCGCTGTACGGCTCGTCCGCCTCCAAATCTAACAATGTTCACAACGGCACGGATGGATTACTCCAATCCGTGCCGTTGTTTGTAACGTGACGGCATCACGGCTTCGATGTCTGGCTGGGCTTGGGCGTCGGCGTTTTGCTTGGCTTGGGTGTTGGCGTCTTGCTTGACGTCGGTGTGTTTTGGGGTGTTATGGTCACAGTACCGGTAGTCGGTGAAGGCGTTGCTGTTCCGGATTTCGGCGTCTGAGTAGGTGTCGATGTCCGAGTAGGTGTTGGTGTTTGCGTAGGCTGTTTGGTTGGTGATGGCGTGACGGTTGGTGTAGGAGTTGGCGTGGCCGGCTCCATATGCCGATAGACTTCTTCCAACCTGGCTGTTAAGTCTTTCCCGAATGGATAATGGTAAACCTGATCCCAGAACAACACCCATTCATATTCAAGAGCTGCCCGATCATAGTCCCGCAGTGACTCGAGAATTAAGCCGCGATAGTAGTGACGTGTGCCCGTCTCACTAATTTTTAGCGCGGCTTCAATGTTCTGAAAGGCATTGTTTAAGTCACCTACTTTGTAGAAGGCATAAGCCTGGTTTTCTAAAACGATAGCGTGTTGCTCTTGCTCTAGCTGCCGAAGTCCATAAGTTGCTGAAGCAATCGAGATGGCTTTCTTCCACTGCTGATCGGCGACCAGTGCCTGAATGTACAGTGTCTCGATGTCCGGTTTGTTGGGCGTTGCTTCCCTGACGAATTCCAGATCCTCAATTGTCTGTTTGGCATCGCCTAATGCAAATGAGCAAATAGCACGTCCATAACGAGCATCGTAATTTTTATCATTCTGCTTAAGAGACTCGCTGAGATCGGCACAAGCTTCCTGATATTTACCCTGGTCGATATTCAGCAGTGCCTGTGACACCAGCGCATCAGCAATTTGGCCGGAAAGCTGAAGAGCTCGCCGGTTGGCCTCTGTTGCCTCTGTAATCCGTCCCTGCTTGTTGTAGGCTTTTGCCAACAATACCCACGTGTCGGCACTTGAAGGGTTAATCTGATCGAGATAATCTTCCAACAAGATAACAGCCGAGTCTTGCAAGCCTAGCGATATCCGGCTACGCCCCAACAAGAGCACAACTTCTTCAGAGCCGGGGTCAATATAATAGGCCAGGTTTCCAAGCTCGGCTGCCTTGGCATATTCACCTTCACTCATATAGATCTCACCTTGCATGACCAGCAAAGTAACATCATACTTGCTTTTGCTTGCAGCCTTGCCATCTTCGACAGCTTGAAGGGCAGCCTCATAATTGCCTTCCCGCAACTCGATCTTTGCCAGCGTAATGTAAGCCATGACCAATTTAGGATCAAGCTCAATTGCCTTCTCGATCGATGTGCGGGCCTGGGCCATTGAGCCTTCTTGGATATGGACATATCCCATCCCGGCGTGTATGGGGGCAAAGCTCGGATCGCGCTCAAGGCCACCTTGCAAGGCCAGTTTTGCTTGCTCGATGTCGTCCAGATAGGCAAACGACATTCCTTCAACCCAGTATCCATCAACAGAGTCGTCTCCTGCTTCGCGTGCGCGTTTGACGAACTCCAAAGCCTCATTGTAGTTGCCGCTAAAAAATGACAGTAGAGCATCATTCATGCGCGGGCTGGCGGGGTGTGGCGTAGAGACATAGGGAGGTGTTGCAGTCAGCCTGCCATAGCGTAAGTCCCCTCGAGGAGCATCAGCGGCCGCAATGGTTGGGCCGGGATTGAATACAGTGCCTACTGGTGTTGGCGTCCGGGTTGGTCGGGGCGTAACCGTAGGCGTGGCGGAAGGCCTTGCCTCGACCGGACCGGTGCTGACTGTGTGCTGCCTGTTGGATGATGCATTTGCAATCATCACAATGATGATGATCACAATGGTGGCAGCAACTATGCTGCCACCGATCATCATCATCTGTGGGCTGAAGGCAGCAATGGTTGGCCGAGCCCGCTTTTGGACCTTTTCCGGGGCGGCCCAGGCAATATCCAATGTGCCCAGATAGTCTTCGTCACGAATAGCGCGCAGGATTTCCTCCGCGGCGCGCTGAGCCTGGGATATCCGACCGGCATCGATGAGAGGAACGCCGTCCGGTGCGGAGATCGTGGGAGCCGGAGCAGGCTGGGCAGTCATTGAGGCAGCAGGTGGGCTGCTCAGTGCCTGCATCCCTTTGAGTGCCATCTCATTCTGCGGGTTAATCGCCAGAACCTGCTGGAGACAATAGACACGCTGCTCGTCTGTTTGTACCACACTGCTCATCCATAGCCAGGCCACCTCGCTTTGAGGGTTGATCTTGATAACCTGAGCGAACCATTGCCTGGCTTCGTCAACTTGCCCTGCACGAGCAGCAGCTATGCCACGTTGTAGGATTTCATCCTGCGTAGCCATATATTTACACCTTGATCAATCTTGGAGAGATAATATCGTTGTCGATGCCTAGCCTCGATCTCACTTATCAGACACCCCATCAAGACTAAGACTAAGCAATTATCCCTCATTGTACACCAGCCTGACGGAAAGCAAAACGGCGAATGGCGCACAGAATACAGTTCTCCGGAAAAGGTTTCGGTTAACACTCACACAGGACAAGTCAATATGTACATAGTTAAATATGTAAAACCCGATGATCAAGTTTTTAATATTGACAGGTGATCCGGGATCAGTTTAAAGCTGCATGTGCATGGCAAGTATGATAGACTGATCCTCATCGATGCAGCTTGCAGGTTTGCGAATACGAAAGGAAGAATAACCATGCGACGTCCTGTTTTGCTCTGGCTGTTGCTCTTCGCGCTGGCTTTCCTGGGGCTGGGTGGACTGTACGGTGGGATCGCCATGCTGTCCGATCCCACTGGAGGCTCGCTCCAGATGACCGAGGTGCTGCCTCTTTTGCCGGTGCCCAATTTTATCTTGCCGGGCCTCTTCCTCCTCTTCGTGATGGGGCTGGTGCCTCTCTTCTTGATCTACGCTCTACTGAAACGCCCAGTCTGGATGTGGGCCGAGCCGCTTTCCCGTCTGACCGGGCGTCATTGGGCCTGGCTTGGGACGCTGTCTGTGGGGGCAGTGCTGATTATCTGGCTGGCTGTTCAGGGGTTGATGATCGGTTTTAAGGAATGAGAACTAAGTAAAATACCCATCAAGTCTGTCTAAAAGGGCAAAAGAGCGATAGTATCTCTAGCTACCGGACACTTGAACAAATGAGCAAGAGTTGAACACCATAAACATCTTTGATAAGGTTAAGAGTGAACGCAAAACCATATC
>JAFGLD010000055.1 GCA_016928235.1 Anaerolineae bacterium
CGCCTATTGCCAGATTGAGCACTGGATTGAGGTCGAGTACACTACCGAGCGCATTCACTCCTCTCTCGACTACCTCACTCCATCTGAGTTCGAGGCGGCTTATCACAGCCGCGTAAATCTTCTTATCTCACCCTGATTTCTGTGTCCAGATTTTGGGGCGCAGTACAGTGTCGCGGCATAAGTAATCCGTTGGTTATGGCCACATGCGAAACACTTAAACAGCTGGGTATGAAGGGCTTCTCTTTACTGCCGGGCTATTTCCGCCCAACTGTACTAGGTGGCTCATCGTCATGCCGTAGATCGATTGTTCCGGGAAATGGCGGATGATTAAAAATCGGAGGAGACTTCCTGCCGAAGAAGCTGGAAATCTCCGGATTGGAAGATATCAATCTTATGAGCGAGGTGATGGGTCATACAAGGCTTTGGCAATCAGGATGGCGCCCAACTCAAATATGGCAATGACGATCCAGTTGAGACGAACTATATTACCCAATAGCATATTGACTATTCCTGCCAGGCCAGTTGCAACCATCAAAATGGCTAATGCATACATCAGCCAGCCGGCTCTCCAATCAGGCTGCATATCCTGGTAGATGGCCGCGCCGAGCAAAATCAGACCAGGCAAAAAGAGCATTAGTGAGCGAAGATCGTCAGGCAAAACAACATACAAAACTGCCGCGACGACTAATACCATTCCCATGATCAGGAGCTCAAAACGAAACTCTTCTGTTGACTTATTCCCCTGTAGCATATCCCATTCTCCTCAGTTGGTGATCTCTTTAATCATTGAAAGTATAGCGGGATCGGAAGTTGGAGCAACAAGTCAAGGGCAACGTTGACATCTGCAAAGCAATGGCCTATTCTGGATATGATCGTTAAGGCAGTGATGAACAACAAGTGATAAACAATGGACAGTAGACTTTATCGGTAACAGGCATGTTATGCGTAAAATCCGGCTTATTTTATGCGTAACTCAGTTGTTTTCGACAAAGTCTACTGGGCAGCCCGGTCACAGGTCAAACACAAGTGGCTGACCGGACGAGTTCCTTTTGCTCTTCCACTGCGAACGTTGGCCGAAAACTCTTCTGGAGAACTACATCTCATTCTTTGTTCGGGACACTAAACATCAATCAGGAGAATACCCAATGGCAATTCTGATCATCATTCTGTTTCTGGCCTTGTTAGTGGCGATTGCGACTGTCATCCTGGCACTCTATAACTCTGAGATCATCACAGTAAGCTTTCTGGCCTGGAGCTTCCAGAGTTCGTTGGCAGTTTTGCTGTTGACATCCTTTGGAGCAGGAGGACTTGTAGGCTGGCTGATTACCCTCCCATCATCCATCAAGAAAAGCCTGACTATTTCCGGGAACAAGAAGAAGATCGAAAACCTGGAAAAGCAGTTGTCTTCCAAAACTTACAACTTGCCTAAGGTCGATGATGAGGTCATCCAGTCTACGAACACGCCCTCAGAGCCATAACAAATAACGGTTGGATAATATGCCTGAAAAGTCAACCGGAGGAGTTACAAATGAGATTGAAGCCACCGGGCCGGCTTACCACAAGTGATTATCCGCGCGTCATGGCATTATGGCAGGCTGCCGGGTTACACATCAGACCTACCGGACGTGACTCGCAAGAGGCATTTGCGCGACAAATGGCAGGCGGTCTCCAGACTGTCATTGGCGTTGAAACAACCAGCGGCAACCTGATCGGTGTGGTATTGGCGACACACGATGGGCGCAAGGGTTGGATCAACCGGCTGGCGGTACATCCCAGTTGGCGCCGCCAGGGTGTGGCCAGACTGCTGATCGCTGCGGCGGAGGACGCGCTGCGCGAACAGGGTATTGAGGTGATTGCTGCGCTGATCGAGCCAGGGAATACACTGTCGCTGGCATGTTTCCGCAATAGCGGATACGAGGAATATATAGGGCTGCACTATGTCAGCAAGCGCAGTCGAGCTGATAGCTGATCGCAGATACCGGAAAATGCCTTTGCGAGATTCCCTGATCGAGGCACTCAACATGGCCCACATCGAGGATCCGGAAGCCGCCATGGCAATGAAAGCCAGGTAAAAGACATAAGATCCCGGTTCCAGACATGTCGATACCTGAACAAAGAGGCAGCCATATGGCTGCCTCTTTGTGATCATGTCCGAGTTACAGTGTAGGGCTACTCGACAGGCAGGTTTGTGACATCGGCGGTTGCAATGATCACCCAGGCCGCCACCCATCCTTCGATGCCTTCGTACCGGACCTTGAGCCAGTTGCAGGCTTCCGTACGGGACAGAAGCTCAGCCTTACCGACCGGAGGTAAGACGCCTATCTGTTGACTATCCAGACTGGGGGCCGACCGGATATAAACATCATACAGCCCACGGCCCGTGATTACCTCTGGTGCCTGGCCGATTTCCACCAGATCCGACGTGACAGGCACGGTAGATGTATCGTTGGAGGTCACCACCACCCATCGAGCCACCCAGCCAACGGTGCCGTTGCGGTTGATTTGGAGCCAGTTGTAGCCCGCGTTGCGGCCGACCACCGCAGCCGATTCGTTAAAGAGCAGCGCATCGATAACAACCCCGTCTACACTTGGCGTAGCGCGGATATTCGTTCTGGAGGGAGATTTGACGGTGATCCCGCTGTCCGGCAACAGTGGCGCCTCCAGCGTCACGTGTGGAACGTTGTCCGGCACTATGGTTGGCGTTGTCTTTGACACAGATGGAGTAGACTGCTTCGATGGCGTGCTTGTGGCGCCCCCAATAACCGGAAGAGCATTGACATCGTTGTCGAGGAGAACGAGCCAGAAAGCAGCCCATCCCCTGATGCCATCGTACTCGATGAATACCCACGAGCTGGCTTCATTGCGACCTTCGGCGGAGGCTTTGGCCATGTAAGGCAGCCGTCCTAAACTGGCGGCCTCTATACTCGGTTCGGATCGAATGTTGACATTGAAGGGCGACTTCAGATCAAACGGGCCGGGATCACCAACAGGAACGGGATCGATCTCGGTGGTAACCGGCAGGAGGCTGGTGTCCCCCGAATAAACTGTGACCCAGGAAGCAGCCCAGCCGGTTATGCTGCCGTATCGTAACTGAATCCAGTTATTAGACTCGTTACGGCCAATCGCCGTTGCTTTTTCACCGGCCGGCAAAATGCCGATGACACTGCTGTTGAGACCTGGCGTGGCGCGGATATTGACATCATGGATTGAGTGTCCGATGAGTACAGTGACATCCTCCGCCTGCGCAACAGAGCTTGTCGCGAATAGTCCTACAACCCCACCTAACAACAAGAGCAACATGATCGAGAATTTAGTTTTAGACATGGCTTGACCCCCCATCCTTCAGACCGGCATCGCAATCCAGCAACCGGCATAGCTGACTGTGATCTCTACAAACATCCAATCAGTCAGCGCATAACATTGCGACAGAGACATTGTCTCTGGCAGGCATACTGAGCGCACATTGAATCAGCGCATCGGCTGCCTCCGAAGCCGACTTACCTAGTATAACATTCCGGATTGTGCTGTCGTCAAGAACACCATACAGGCCATCCGTGCATAGGAGCAGAACGTCGCCTGATTCAAGAATATCATCCGGCCAGATATCAACTTCGATGGTTGTTTCTGAGCCTAATACCCGATCCAGTACATGCCGCAGCGAGTGATTTGCTGCCTGTTCCAGCGTCAACAAGCCTTCTTTGACACGCGCATTAACCCAGGTGTGATCGTCGGTAATCTGGTAACTCTCTTGTCCTCGAATAAGGTAGGCCCGGCTGTCCCCTACACTGGCTATCCAATAAACATCGTCAATGACCAATGCCACAACGACCGTACAGCCCATCCCCTCTGTATCGGGTGAAAGCAAACTTTTCTGGTAAATTCTGGAGTTGGCCGCGGTGATAGCTTCCAGCAGGCGCCCTGGAACATCGCCGGATGAGGGTACTCCCTTATCGATGAGATGCTCATATATTACGGCGATGGCTTCCTGGCTGGCC
This sequence comes from Anaerolineae bacterium, assembly GCA_016928235.1. Classification (GTDB taxonomy): domain Bacteria; phylum Chloroflexota; class Anaerolineae; order Aggregatilineales; family UBA3940; genus JAFGMS01. Next base: position 3,996 of record JAFGLD010000055.1, read on the forward strand.
ATGTCGCCTGCTTTGGCCCCTCCCATGCCGTCAGCAACTACCAACAAGGCTGTCTGAGGCGGCCCATCGATGAGAACGCCTGAGATGCTGTCCTGGTTTTGACCTTCACGGGGGCCGCGATCAGTTTTAAGGCCAATGCTGAGATTCATTCCAAGTTATCCCTGCCCTCGTAGATTAATGAAAGCCCGAAACCATCCCGACTCCTATTGTAAAGCCCTTTGCCGAACGTGCAAATTTGTTGCCTTTACCAGCCGGTTGGCTTACGGCTGGCTGGTACTGCTGGGGGCACTTTCTGACGTACCTGTAGACATAGCATTGGGAGTACTCCCAGGAGTGCCCTCGACTGTCACATTTTCGGTAGGGGTGCTCGGTGGCTTCAGCGAAGAATCGCCTATACCAACTGTCTCGGCTTCTACGAATGTCACTGAGTGATCGGCCTGGCCGCCAAGGTTGACAAAAGTGAAATCGAACGGCTGAGATTGCCCTGGCTCAAGCCGCAGCCCGATTCCCAGATCGGGTACTGAAAAACCGATCACTCTTCCTTCTTTATCATAAACAGCAATAACCAGTCGCACATTCAGCACTGCCATCAGGCCAGGATTGGAAACAGTGCCCGAAACAACCAACTGGCGACGAGCATCCAGTTTGGCATCCGATTCGATGGTCAGGGCTGTCGTATAATTGGAATCAGATCGAGCAGGCTCGGCATTGACCCGCTCAGAACAAACCGTGACATCAGCAGGCAGATCTTCGACAACAATGGAAAATGGGATCGTTGCGCCCTTCGGGATCACCCTGAGCGCCGGCTCACCGGTGACCTCCTTGAGGATAATGTCGTTTTTGTCACAGATAGATACCCGCACCTGGATATTACCGGCATTTGCGGGAGAGGCGTTGTAGATTTCGCCCGTGTAATGGGTGGCCTTCGATTTGTCCCGCCAGAGCAGGGAGTTGATCACCAATAGCTCTGCCGGGTTGATAGCTGCAACTTGATTCCCCCACGCGGCCTGTGGATCGACCATCATACTGGAGGCAACCGAGGACAAAGCCGTGGTCAAAACAGATTTGTCATTCTCGGCTAGAAAGATTCGCAAACCTGTGAAGTAGGGCCCAATCTGCTGGACAGTCAGCGTCTCTTGCCCCTTGCCACCTCGACCGTCATTATACAAAAACACAGCCTGGATGCGCCCATCTGCCAACAGATCCTGACTAATCTGGCCGTAGGCAGGGATGGCAGAGTAGTTCATCTGGATGAAACTCTGAAGCCGATCGAGCACGGCTTGGGATGATAGTTCACCTGTGTTCTCGATGTCCACAATGAACCGGCTGCCAAAACCCACTGGTGAATCGAATCGCACCAGGATGTGACGGTCGGTCGAGTTGTCTATAGCTTCCCAATCACTGGGATAAGCAATCGCGAAGACACCAGAACGATGGCGATAAGTGGCGAATTCACGCTCTATCTCGGCGAACGCTGGCGTAGGGGTATCCAACATCATCGTCATGGTTGGCAATACCAGGGCAGACTGAGTTCCAATGTAATCCGGCGGCGCAACGGTGGGTTCCGGCTCACACCCACCCAACCCGGCAATCACGCCAAGCAACAATACAACTTTCAACCCAAAAGGTATCCGTTTTATCATCGATCAATCCCTATCGCGTGGCGATCACAAATAAGCGAGGGCTTTCCTCTTCGTAAGGGCTAAAATCGTAGTCGCCGCATAGTTCGATGTCAGAAAACCCGGCCTGCCTTAACAGCAGGCGCATCTCAGATGCCATCGTGTAGCGCATCTGCAGCGGTACCAGGTCGCGATGGACGACACCATCCGGCCCAATCCGATCGTAGACCCAGGTGAGAGACATGATCTGTGTGGCACGATCAACAGTGGCCAGTGACTGCTGCATCACCGGCTGCCCGGTTTCAGGATCGGCAAACTGGCGCTCAATGACCAACCCCGGCGTATCTTCTACCCGGAACATCTCGATAGGGTTGGCAATATCGATGGCCAATCCACCGCCTGGCTTGAGGTAAGCAGCCAATTTATTCAGCGCCGCTAACTGCCGGTGTTGTTCCAAGAGATGCATAAATCCATTATAAGCAAAAATCGCCAGACCGAACCGATCATTCAAAGCCATCTCTGTGACGTCAATGTGATGCCAGACTGGTTGTATGGGCTGTGTGATGTCTGCCTGTCTGGATCGAGCCCGATCCAGCATTGGCTGGGATGTGTCGATCCCTATCGTTGCAATGCCTTGCCGGGCAAGCGCAAAGGCAATCCGCCCGGTACCACAGCCCACATCGAGCACCGGCCCACCAAAACGATCGGCCAACAGGCTGTAAGCCGGGATATCCACAGCATAATCGGCGGTTTCTGCATCGTAATAGCGTACCAGCGCCGCATAAGGATCGTTCATCAATTCCATTTTGCCGGCATATCGATATGACACCTCAGCGTCAGAAGATTAAGACCGCCCCAGTTTAGCACATGGCCTGGGCACTTTACAATCGATGATTGGTTCTGTTGACATTTCCGTATATTTAGGGTGCGGGTTTTAAGTACAAATGTCAACAGAACCTAGAAATCAACTTGCGGCCAACGCTTGTTGGACGGCCAACCATAGCGTTCATCCCGGTTCCCATGTATGATTCGTTGGTAATAGACCATCATCCACCTGAAAGGACTCGCAAAATAACAAACCGAACACTATCTCCCTTAACCTTCACTCCTATCCTCAAAGACTACATCTGGGGTGGTCGTAACCTGGAAAAGCTGGGACGCGACCTGCCGGAGGGTATTGTCGCCGAGAGTTGGGAAATCGCCGGTCATGAAGATGGTAGCACGGTAGTGGACAGCGGCCCGTGGGCCGGCAAAAAGCTTACCGACATTCACGCTGAGTTGGGTCTTGATCTCATCGGGCACAATAATAGATGGGCCCAGGAGCGGAACAAGTTCCCGCTGCTCATCAAGCTGCTCGATGCCAACCGCCCCCTGTCTGTTCAGGTCCATCCTGACGATGATTATGCGCTGTCTCACGAGGGTAACGAGTTGGGCAAGACCGAGATGTGGGTTATCCTCCGCGCCGACCCGGGGGCAGAGGTCATTCTAGGTGTCAAGGAGGGAACGACCCCTCAGGCTTTTCGTCTGGCGCTCGAAGAAGGTCGGCTGGAGCCCTATCTGCACCATATCCCTGTCGAGGCAGGTGATCACATCTGTGTCCCAGCCGGCACACTGCACGCCATCATGGGTGGTCTGCTCATCGCCGAGATCCAGCAGAACTCTAACACAACCTATCGAGTATATGACTGGAACCGCGTGGGCGCCGACGGCAAGCCGCGCCCGCTTCACGTCGACAAAGCGCTGGATGTCATCGATTTTGACCAGATCGAGCCGGAACTGCATCCACCGGAGCAGATATCGGAGAGCAGTGGGGTGCGTCGAGCCGGGTTGTGTCGCAATACGTACTTCGTCACGGAGCGCGTCAAGATGGCCGAAGGCTCGGTCTATCATGGCGCTTGCATGGGTGACAGCCTGGAAATCTGGGGGATAATCGAGGGCAGGGTAGAAATCAGCAATATGACCATGCAGGCCGTCCGGTTCGCGCTACTTCCTGCCATGTTGGGTGAGTTTTCAGTTACGGCCCTCACCAGATCCACTTTGCTGCGCATCTACGTGAGTGCCGTATAGGCTGTTATACAGAACGGCCCTGGTTTGCCTCGCGCATTTGGTCTGTGTCAATCTTGAATTGCTAATGGTCAGGCAAGACACAAACCTGACAAAGCACTCTGTCATGTAGAAAGAAGAAAATCGGTGAACGACATCACCATCAAACAAGCCAATGCAGAAGACTTTGAGACTATTTCGAAGTTGATTGCAGATCAAAACAAAAATCCTGATACTCATTGCATTCAAAGTGACACGGGTAATAGTTATCAAAGTATTCATAATGAGATGGTCCGCCTCGATTCGGATGCCGGAATTTGCTTCGTGATGGCCTTTCAAAATGGCGAAATGATTGGAACTATGGGGTGTGAGTTGGATCAAGATCTGGGTCGGGGGTGGACAAGAGGTCCATTTATCACATCAACAACAGATGAATGGGAAAATGTCGCATCTGCCCTTCTTCAAGGGCTGCAAAATATATTACCCTCAACTATTCACCAGCTAGACAGTTTTTTGAATATCGCAAACGAACGAGGCAATACCTTCTATTGTGGACACGGTTTTCAACAACTTCGGCTGGTTCACGTGTATGTTGCCACAACTTTTGAAAATTTGTTGGAGAACTTACACGCCTGCCAATCTATAGATCCGTCTCAGGCACAGAATTTTGTTGCCCTACATGAGAGTATTTTCACTCAAACGTATGCAACAGGTCAAAGAATTTTGGACAAACTTGGCGATGATCACCAGGTATTTGTTTACACTCAGGGAGATGAGATTCTGGGTTATGTATATGCGGCAATCGAAGAAGATACAGGCGACGGCTCGGTGGAATTTATCGGTGTACGAGAAGAGGTTAGAGGAAAAGGCATTGGCCGGCAACTCCTGCATACAGCTTTACAATGGCTATTTGAAGGTAAGAAGGTGCATCAAGCAATATTGGTTGTCAATGATAATCTGACAAATGCTCGATCGTTATATGAGAGTGTCGGATTTCGTCTGAAATATACAGGTATAAACACTAGAAAAGAATGGTAATCAGAGATTTCCGGTTTGGGTAATTTTGATGTCACGTCGTCCATGTGTGTTTTGGCGTCGGCGGGCTACGGTATCCCAAATCACATTGCCGGGCCTGTTTTGAGGCTCAACATAAACTCTCGGATGCGATTTTGGAGCCGGCTTCGCTCGATGTGTGGTCGTTTTTCCGAAAATGGAAGGCAAAAATCATCGCAACCCATCGCACAGTTTGTTGTACACACTATTTCCGGATCCTACTCTGCTGAGTAGCCTTACCGATTATTGCGTATAATATTGATAGAAATATAGGGCTATTTTGAGAGAGGATGCAATTACATGGAAATCTTTACAGCCTTTGGACTTTCGGCCAGTGCAGGCTTGAATGCCTACCTTCCATTGTTGATTGTGGCGGTCTGTGCCAAGCTCGAGATTTTTACTTTGCAAGAACCCTTTGATGTAATGACCAATTGGTGGGTGATTGGTGTATTGGCCGTTTTGTTGATCGTGGAGATATTGGTAGACAAAGTCCCCGCAGCCGACACAGTTAACGATATTATCAATACCATCATCCGGCCTGCGGCCGGGGCCATTTTGTTTGCCGCCAGCGCCAATATTGTCACCGATCTCAGCCCGGTGATCTCCGTCATTTTAGGGCTGTTGATCTCCGGCAGCGTGCACGCTGTCAAGGCAACGGCTCGCCCAGTTCTCACGGCAACAACAGCCGGTATCGCCAACCCGGTGGTCAGTACAATAGAAGATGTTGTCTCAGGTATCACATCGCTGGTAGCGATTCTGCTGCCCTGGCTCGTGCTTCTCATTGCGACTGCGGGTATTGTCTTGTATCTGTGGTGGCGTCTGCGACATTTGGAGCGCCAGGCAGCGCCGTGAAAGGCTATGAGGTTACACTTAGGCCATACCAGAATAACAAATGCTCTTTTCGATCAATGCCTTCGCCAATGCCGTCATTCCCGCGAAAGCGGGAATCCATCTATCACTCGGTCGAATGGAGGCCATTGTCTGACTTCTAAGGACAACCTGCCGGGACATTTATTTCTTTGGAATGGCCTTATTGGATGAACAAGAGCATAACAGCAGAATGGAGATGGGAAGAGCCAGGGTCTAGAGAGTCTGTCTACGGGTTGTTTTTGACAAGAACCATTGTGGGCAAAAGTCGTCGATGCTGGCTCCTATCTCCCAGTGGTACAGGATAAGAGCGAGCACCTGTCCCTATCATGGAATTTCCCTGTGGATGTTTGTCCTATAATCGTTGCCTGGGGTTCCTCTATCCATCCTAAAATCATCCCAACAGTATCTCATAATCATCCCGGCCATTCATGAAAGCTCCATGCTCGGATTGCCGTCTCGTCAATGGACGAGGAGGAGCAGTCTCAGCGATTTCTTCACCACTGTGATCGCTTATGGTTATCGTGTTTTCTCGATATGGAGGTAACGTTGCATTTCTCGGCGCTTTTTATGCGTAAAAAAGCCACAACAGAGACATTGTCCCTCGAATTGTTGAGAAGATACCCCATAGCTTATTCAGGAAACGCCCGACCCCCATATGATTGTCCCAATCTCATCATCCAATGCGAGGACGGTCTCGATGCCGACAGCGGCGAAACCATGGGTTAATGCCGCGTGACACCTGGGTCGAAGTGAAGTGGCAGCATGATGGTAAAGGTTGTGCCAACACCTAGATCGCTTTCAACCGTAATGCTGCCACCATGTCCTTCAACGATGCGTCTGGTAATCGCCAAACCGAGCCCGGTTCCTGTCGTATACCCCTCGGTATCCGCAACACGATAAAACTTCTCAAACATGTGGGGAAGATTTTCCGGCGCGATACCCAACCCGGTATCCCGGACTGTGACAACGATGTGTGGTTCGTAGTGGGCGGCAGTCACGGAAACACTTCCCTTTTCACGATTATATTTAATGGCATTGGTCAGGAGGTTGAGAACAACCTGCTTGAGCTTTTCGCCATCGCCGGTCAGGGATGGTAATGGGGCGGGGGATATCTCCAATTTTAGGCTGATGTGATGCTCGTCAGCCTGGGGCGAGACGGTTTCGACGGCACTTTGCAAGATTTCACCCAGGTCGATCGGGTTACGAGCCAGGCGGCTGCGGCCAGACTCCAACCGGGCCAAATCCAGGAAATCGGTTGTCATACGTGTGAGACGCTTTGTTTCCTGGGCGATAGTATTAACCATCTGCATATGTTGCTCGGGAACGAGGTCGGCGCGTTTGAGGATGTGGGTTGTTGCGTTGATGGCAGCCAGCGGGGTTCGCAGCTCATGGACCATTTCGGAGATGAAGTCATTCTGTTGGAACAGCCGGGCATTCTCGATAGTCAGCGCAGCCTGAGCAGCCAGCGTGGTCAGCGTGCTGATATCCTCGTCGGTAAAGGGGTGATCGTCTTTCTTGTTGAGGGCTTCCAGACAGCCGATCACTTTGTTGTGTGCTCGCATGGGAACGGCCAATAAGCTGCGTGTCTGAAAATCGCTCTCCTCATCCACCTTGCTAAAGAACATTGGCTCAGATCTTGCATCAGTGATAACCAGCGGCTCGCCATGTGACACAACCCAGCCCGCAATACTGTTCTCGAGCGGGACATCGATGGATGCCAGAGAGACGCCCATTGGATCAAAGGCAGCTTCGAAGCGAAGGGTGCCCGTGGCCTTATCCAGCAATAAAATCGATGACGCTTCTGTATCAGTTAGCTCAGCAGCAGCCACCACGATCTGCTCGAGCAACACACTGATATCCAGTGTCGAGATGAGCGCCCGGCTGAGTTCCATCAGGCGCTCGTAGCGGGCTAAAATCCTGACATACTTCCGCAATATGGTATTGGGTTGTTTTGCCTGTTCGACCTGTGTCATGCTGTGCCTGCCTGTTTTAAACTCTTTGCATGTCAGAAAAACCATGGCTGGTGTGGAATGGGGTGTGTATTATTTTCAGTTTAACGCCACATTGACAAGCAATCAATTTTATAACCACTCAGTTACCAGTCGTTAGCCTTTAATTGTGAATTGTATATGCTTTCAACAGTCTACCAGGGGCGGGAGAAATAGGTGTAGGATAGGCCCCATGCATGGTTTGTTTGTCGCAGATGAGGGTTTACTGCTCATTGCTGAGGCCTTGCAGATCGTCGTTGATGGCGTGCCACTCAACCAGAGCATCCTGAGGCAAAGGAGCAAGCGACAGAAAAGGCTCTAATCTCAATTGTACAGTGAGCAATCCTTTCTCACCAAATTGATAAACTCGGCTCAAAAGCTCGTCAGGGGTGAAAGACAGCAGGTCGGCAATCGTATGGATGCCACCTCGCTTCAATGCCCTATGAAAGTGGGTGGGCAATTTCAGGATATCAATACTAAGCCAGTAGGCAGGAACACGGCGCAGAACATCCAGGGGCCAACCAGGGGGAATCGCAGCCTCATTGGAATGCTTGCGCCGAGAAGTGTGGACAGTTTGAAATGCCTTTTGTTTAGTCTGGGTCTTGTCGGGCGGCAGGTTACGGCTGTAGCGATTGGCTACCACTACCACTTCAAAGACATCAGGCGGAGGATTTTCTCGTAGGTATGTTCTAAGAGATTTCTGGACAGGCAAAATATCTTTTGACCTGACGATTCGCTGTAGATCGGTCTGTGTCAGTGACAGCACATCGGCGATCATATGCATGGCCACTCGTTTGAGATTGAGATAATATTGATAAGGCAAATTATTCAGGACGGATATCCCTTGTTGATAAGCAGGAACAGCCAAAACAGCTTCCCGAGGCCAGCCAGGAGGCAAGTTCTCTATGGCAAAGAGGATCTCATACAAGGATGTCATGTTCATGGGAATCAGTCATTCATCGTTCCAAAGGCATAGGCCGACTTTTTGCTTACTTTGGCGGCAGCTTCACAACACATAGCCAGAAATCTTCTATCGCCTGTACCACTCTGATAAATTGGTCCAGGTCAACAGGCTTAGAGATATAGCAATTCGCATGCAGGTTATATGTCATCAAGATGTCTTGTTCAGCCTCTGAGGTGGTTAATACAACTACCGGTATGCGCCTCAATTCTTCATCGGATTTTATTTCTGCTAAAACCTGGCGGCCATCTTTTTTGGGTAAGTTCAGGTCAAGCAAGACGACATCCGGCCGCAGCGCATCTGTGTAGTCTCCCTCATGCCGCAAGAAAGACATAGCCTTAACCCCATCATCGACAACATACAGCTTGTTGTTGACATGGGCTTCTTTCAGTGCCTCGGCTGTTAAACGTACATCACCTGGATTATCTTCCACCAATAAAATAGAAACTGGATCCATAAGTCATAACTCCTGTGTTTTAGGGTCGAATTTCTAACGGCCCTAAAACCGAACCTGTAACATACAAATGGGAATAGCATTTGAATCACTATCCCTCATTACAATAATGGTCCCGATGTCGACAACCTCGATAAATTACACGACACCTTTGCCGTATCACATAAAAGGTTAATATAATGCTATGCGATGCACGCAAAATCGACAAGTGGGTCTCATGCTATTGACATTTCTTTATGATAGCTAGTGTTTCGCGGCATAAGTAAGCCGTCGGTTATGGCCACATGCGAAACACTTAAACAGTTGGGTATGAAGGGCTTCTTTACTGCCGGGCTATTTAGAGCACTTTTTACCGTATTAATGTCAACAGAACCCGGTGTTTCGTGTAAGCCCATAGTTGCGTGAGATATCATGGATAGTAGCCAGGTTGATATGTTGTGATGCATGGCTCACTTGTCGCTCTTCATTATCGTTCCTCCTAAGATATTTTCTATACATGGCTTATGGTATAGGATTGATATTGTCTATGTTGCCCATGATAGAAATTAAGCACCTGCAAAAAGTCTCTGGCACACACAGCTTGCTGCACATTGAATCGCTCACGGTCCAGGCTGGGCAGATAGTGGCAATAGTCGGACCGGTGGGCAGCGGCAAGAGCGAGCTTCTGGCACTACTGCTGGGCCAGTCGCAGCCGACTGCGGGTGAAGCACGCCTATGCGGTCTGGCCCCATGTCATCATCGTAGACAGATCGGTGAACGAGTAGGCGTAGCGTTCCGTGACCTGGGGCTATATGAGCGTCGAACAGTTCGCAACAACCTGGTCTTTCACTGTATTCTGCGTGGTCTGCCTGCACGGCGTGCCGATGAAGTTTTGGCTGAAGTAGGGTTAGTCGATCAGGCTAACATAAGAGCGGGCAAACTGTCCCCTAACCTGGCACGTCGTCTGGCCTATGGACGGGCAATTCTCCATCAGCCACAGGTGCTACTGATGATGGAGCCGTTCTCTGGGTGTGACACAGTCTCGTGTGAGATACTTTCGGAATCTATCTATCAAAAGGCACAGGCAGGCTGTAGCGTTTTGATTCTGTCGCATGAGGGAATCGGGCTGGCAAGCTTGTGCAGTGCGATCTACTCGCTCAATCAAGGCCGCTTAAGCCATGTCAATCTGCCGCGTGACCATTCTCGCCATGATCTCCCTTTCAAAATCCCTGCCCGACAAGAGGGTCAGGTAATACTCATCAACCCGGCTGATCTGCTGTATGCAATAGCTGATGACGATCAAACACGCCTGCACACCCTTCAGGGACAGAGCATTCTCAGCCATCTGACGATGGGAGAACTCGAAGCACGCCTGGGGCGTAACGGCTTCTTTCGTGCCCATCGCAGCTATCTGGTCAACTTGCAGCGTGTCAAGGCTGTTATTCCTTACACACGCGATAGCTATACCCTGATCCTCGATGATCAGTCCAATACCGAAATCCCTCTGAGCAAGAGCGCCGCAAAAGAATTACGCGATCTCCTTGGATATTGATCGGCCAAACACCTGCTCCCCACCCCCTTTTATCCGCTATTCACCGCTCTTTTCAGCCATCCACCGGTTTTTTGCCGCGAATGGCTGTTTTGCTATGTAGAATGTGACACCGAAAGAAATCAAAGGTGTGCAGTTACCAAATGCCTACATCACTATTACAATCAAGAAGAAATCTAAGGAGATATCATGTCAACGTTTTCCCCTTATTTAGATGCTGCCCGTCAGGGTCGTAGTGCCTGGTGGATCTACGTGCTTGGCCTGTACCTTATCCTGTTGGTCTGGCTGGGTGTTGGCTCCTTTGTCACACTAATCCTGATTCTGCTGTTCGGAGCGTTTACCAGCCATAAAGAGGCGGGAAACACAATCAGTATTGATCTCAACTTTGGGGGCCTGCCGGCTGAGCAGATGTTTATTGCTGTCAATATTGGCTTTATTCCCTTCCTCCTGGCGGTTGTGCTGGTAGTCTGGCTGGCACATGGACGTTCCCCCAAGAGTCTGATTACACCTTTCAATCGCATCGATTGGCACCGGGTTGGGCTGGCTTTTGTCATATGGATGGCTGTTGTAGCCTTGATCAGTATGGTGGAATTCCTGATATGGCCAGACACCTTCCGCTTTTCCTGCCAGCCAGGCCGGTATCTGGCTTTCCTGTTTGTGCCTCTAATATTCACTCCCATCCAGATTGCTGCCGAAGAGTTGTTTTTCCGTGGTTATATCTTGCAGGGCATGGGGCTGCTAACTCGCAACCGGCTTTTGCTAATCGGTATTTCAAGCCTGTTGTTTCTCTTGCCACATCTCGGCAATCCGGAGTTTTATCTTGGCGAGAATGTCTGGAGCAATTGCATATTGACAGGACTTGGTATTCTGGTTTTTGGGGTGTTGCTGGCCTGGGCTACGCTGAAGGATCAGACACTTGAAGCAGCTTTGGGACTACATGCGGCCAACAACCTCTTTGTTGGCCTGTTGGTCAACTTTGAAGGCTCGGCGCTGACTACTCCGGCACTGGTGATGACCACACACTATGACGCTTTATTCAATCTGGTGATGTTGTTGTTTGGCGCGGCGATTTTTGCAGTTTTGATGTTCGGTGTCTTTAAGCGACAGTTGCCTGAAATGCCTGTTGAGGCCATTGATGAAACAGTTTGTAAAGGTCATCAAAGTGGAAAACCCGATACGTCAGTTCAACAGCGACCATGTACTGAACTCCGCATATGAGAAAGGCGAACGCTCCGGTATCCTGGATCCGAATGAGGCCGGCAAGACCATCACCATCAAAGAGCTAAACAAGTAGCTGAGCCCGCTGCCGGATGGGCGTGTGGGCCAGCTGTGACATCATCACCGAATATAAGCAAACCAGGCCCACTATTGGTATGCTCTTTAAGCACCAGACCTCTAGCGAGAGGCTGATGGTCAATGCCGGTTTGTATGGCATAGCCGATGGCCTTGATCTACAGGATATCTGCGTTCCCTGGATACGATTAAAATCCGGATCGTGGGTATGTGAGCTTGGTTGAAAGTGGCTCACGAAGAGCGCCGAGTACGGTTTGGATGAGCCGAGGGGCAAACAATCTTGCTTCGGCCGGATGATGGGGCCGAAGCAGGATAAATATTGATTCCGAATTCAACTGAGGCGACTCTGGGGGATAGTTTCATCCAATCGGCCTGAATGGGGATTTAGAATGAACTGGCGAATGGTGTTATCTGTTGTTCTCAAAGACCTGGTAGATGTTGTCAGAAATCCATACCTGCTCTTTTCGATCATTCTACCCATTGGCTTCTCACTGCTGTTTCAGGTGATTATGCCTAATCAACAAGAGATAGGCCGATACAAGATGCTCCTCTATGATCCGGAAGATTCCCGCTATGGGATTATTCTCCAGGAACATCAATCCTTGGATATTCTGTTGGTGGCTTCAGAGGCAGAGGTGGAAAAGCAAATCAAAGCAGACAAAGAGGCCATTGGCGGTATTGTGATCCTGCCAGGATTTGACGCGGCCCTGGAAAGAGGAGAGAAGCCCAAGGTTAAAGTATTTGTGAATGAGAAATCGCTTGGCTGGAAACAATTTGTGTTTCGCTCTATCATCGACGATCAGGCCTGGCTATTGGTACGGCAAGAGTTTCCCATTGAACTGGTCTGGAATGACAAAGAATCCGCAGAAAGCGAAATACAAGGGCGCGTCATAACATTCGATTTCACATATTTTATTATGCTCCTGCTGCTGGTTACGGGCCTGATCATGGTTGGTGTATGTGTTGTACCTATGCTGATGGTGGAAGAGAAGGAAAAACATACCCTCGAAGTCCTGCTCGTGGCTCCGGGCGGCCCTATGGAGATAACTGCTGGAAAAGGACTTGTTGGCCTGGTTTATAGCTTGCTGGTGGCAGGTCTCTTGTTGGCTCTCAACAATGGGTTCGTTGGGAACTGGCAGGTAACTCTGCTGACGGTTGTATTGGGTGCCTTGTTTACGACTGGCATTGGGCTATTGATAGGTATGGCGCTCAAGATTTTGCAACAAGTATATACTGTTTCGTCTGTGGTAATGCTGGTACTGATTTTTCCGACAATGGTCAGTATATTTGGCCTGCCTGAACCCTTTAGCGCAATCCTTTATTTGTTTCCTACCTACTATCTGAATCAGTTATTGATAATCTCGTTGTCAGGCAGCGCCACGCTGTCAAACATTGCTCCTCGTCTGACAATTCTGGCTGTCAGCGTGTTCCTGGTCTTTTTCGCAGTGATCTGGATGCTTCATCGCGAGCGCAATTGGTATTGGCAAACATCACGCAATCAATGACTGGTGCGCAACTTCCACCACGCCAAGCCGCCGATGATGATTGCCTCGATCAGCACGCCGCCAAACATCAGCACAAAGGCATCGACCCAGAACTGCTCTGGGAACAGCCGGATCAGCGTATCGGAGGTGGGAAATATCCAGCTTGTACCTTCAAAGAAGAGGCCGTGGAACTGAGCGAACAGCCAGTCGAAAGCAGTCGTTGCTGCGATCAGCCCGGCTATGATCAGAGCAATCGTCAAGATGCTGCCTGATCGCAGCGCAGCGTACAGACCTGGGCGCGTTTGCAGGGGGATTGCCATTAGCATAACCGCAATGGTGTATAAGGCAATCAGGCTCACCCCAAAGCGTGTCAGCCCCTGGGTGACCTTTTTAACATCGTTCATGTGGGAAAGCTCACGCTCGTTGTAAAGGGGCGTCCCATCCGATAGGCTTTGCTCGGAAAGGAATTCCTCGCCCTGTTCGGTAAACAGGTACTCCAGCGCCAATGGGCCGTACAATAGACGATCTGCCTGGGTAAAGCCAAACGGATCGGCAGGAAAGAGTGGCCGGCTGTATTCCCACTGTATGTAAGGTGGCATCATCAGAACACGGGCGGTGCCCAGCAGCAGCACTAACGGTAAAGCTGCTACCAGAAATACCTGTAAGATCGATACCAACCATCCCGGCAGCACCATTCTCTCCGTTTTTTCGTTGATTGTTGTGGATGACATAGAGCACATTCCTCTGAAAATAGTGACGAGTGATGAGTTAACTGGGTCTTTGCCAGTTTTTGGCTCAGGCTCTTTTTCGCCGCAGAGCCCACAGAGTTTTTTTAATATTTTTCTTTGCGATCTTGGTGTACTTTGTAACGAATCTATGCACATTGGCAAAAAGGGCGAAATTCCAACGGTTGTAAAGAGACTCGATGTGGTAAAAGTGGGCTTCGAAGGTTGGACATCTTCAGACAAATAAGCGCGATGATGGTCCAATTGAAATCCAACCTGCATCGTCCCGCTATTCCGCGTTGATCAAAAACTATGAACTGTAAGATGTCGACTGTAAACTCCCCTACTGACAGGGGAGTGCGGAATCCCCGCTCAGGGCGAAGTTCACCAGGATGGAATCGGTCAACAGCTCGACGGCGGCACGGTCGTCGGTAAACAACATGCCCTCTTGGGCTGTCGGACGGATCTGCCGGTGAGCCATCGCGATTATTTTGGGTAAGAGAGGGTGGATATCCGCGGGGAGTTGGCTCATATTTTCGATCAAATTCTCCGGTGTCGTCTGCTGGACTGTGGCAACCAGGACGCTGTTACAAGTATTGGGTATGTCGATGACGTGTACCGATGCAAAAACCTGTCCGAGCGTCACGGCGAAAGCATCGACTACTCTCCGGTCGCTTGCCGTTCGCCCGGCATTGATGACAACCACGCCGCGCTCCGTGAGGTGATCGTAGGCCTCTTGAAAGAACTCGACCGTCGTCAGGTGCCAGGGGACATAAGGCATCCGGTAGGCATCGATACCGATCACATCGTAGCTGCGAGTGCTGGTTGCTAAAGCATAACGACCATCTTGTACGATGACGTTCAGGTTGGGCTCGTTCATCCCAAAATACTCACGTCCAACCGACACAATGCCTGGGTCGATCTCAATGCCATCGATGGGAATAGGCCCAAAAACCGCTGTGTACTGCTTGGCAATCGTTCCCCCCGCCAGTCCAATCTGTGCCATGCTGCCGACATCAGCGGGTGAGAAAGGGGGATTGTTGAAAAAAGGAGCTGCGAGAAAATAATCCCACTGCCCACCTGTTTCCAGGAAGTCGGGATGATCGGGGTAGTACTGTGAGTGAATAGCCTGGCCTTCGTTGAGCATCAGGATGTTAGCCTGGCCTAATCGCACCACCTGGACATAGTTATAAGCTGTCTCATCCTCATAGAGCAGCGTCATGTTGGCATGGAGTGGGCGCATTGGTCCACGAAGAAATAGAGCGGCAAGCACGATCAACACGATGGGCATCCATATCCATTTGAGCATCTCTTTCCTGGAGACCCGCGCCAGTCCAACCAGCGCCACTGCCAGCAGCATCTCAGCCAGCAGCAGGAATGTCCAATTAGTGCCAATTGCCGGGATCAGGACGAGTGTCGGCACGAAAGTCCCGATGATGCTGCCGATGGTTGAGATAGCATACATGCGCCCCGATACGCGCCCGGAGCTCTCAGTGTCCTGGATTGCCAGCCGGATGGCAAAGGGTGATACAGTACCCAGCAATGTTACTGGGACGGCAAACAGGATCAGCACTGCGCCGAACGACCCGACTATAATTGGGACACTGATATTCAAGATAGCACGTGCAGCAAATTGCAACACTGGGTGTGCGACGATAGGGATCAATCCTGCAGTAAATGCCCCCCAGGCGATCACCCGGTAAAAGGTCACATCTTGGGGAGATCGATCGGCGATTCGCCCTCCCAGGAAATAGCCTGCTGTCAAATACAACAGGATCAAGCCGATGATATTAGCCCATACTGCGTTGCTGGTGCCAAATACCGTACCCAGAAGTCGTGATGCCCCTAATTCGATGCCCAGGGTGGTCAGCCCGGCAGCAAAGACAGCCAGATAGAGATAGCGTTGCGATGATGTTTTCAAAAGGATTGTAGCCTCCTCACAATAGCCACAGGGGATTATACTCGCTAATGCGGATCGCGTCAGAGAGCTATAGTCTAAAGGGACATCCCAGATGCCATCAAGACGATATTGGTTGTTCGACAATAGACTTTATCGGCAATAACTGAGTAGCCCCCGGGTATAACAAGGTCATGTTGGTGTGCCGGTCAAACTCGTTTTGCTGCTTAAAACCTCGTCCCTAACAACCTTCGATAGATGGCCGGTAACCTTCTCCCCTTCTCCATGCGTGGAGAGGGGGAGCGCCGAGGTTGGTAACCGAATAGAGGGCACAAGGGGTGAGATTAAAAGCCTCAAAACGACCAACTATGCTGTCCGCACATGTTGCCAAGATGCTGTCAGCAGACAGGATCGGCCTCATCAATCAAGCGGGTCTGAGAACCGCCCCTATGAGGTATTAAATCTGAGTTACACAAAACAAGCCGGGCTTTACGCATGGTACGCCTATTATCGAGAAAGTCTAATACCCCAGTAGGCTCTTTATGCGCTAAAATATCTTCGCTATTATCGACCTGTGGCCAGACATCCACTCGCTCAGATGGAATCGTTTTGGCTTTTTGGGGGTTTCAATAGTCAGCTAACATAAAACTAAATGAGGAGCATGACATAATGAGTGAAGGTGAACAGGCAACACAAGCGACCAATGAGACAACATCGTTTTACGATCGGCCCAATGTTCAAAAAGAGATCATCCCTGTTGCAGGTGGCATTCCTTTCGGATTTGAAACTGTGATAAACACCGACCTGGGAATCGGTGGAGTCTATGGAGCCTGGGGACCAAGCTATGACAATAATGCCCTGCCTGAGTTTATCGAAGGGCTGACCGGTGAGCCGCTCGACAAGTCGGAATCGATGGATCTGGCAGATCTGGGCTTTGTCAGCCGGCATCATACCCCTACACAGCTCAGCAAGGATGAGCACCGCGAGCTGGAGCTCGAAGTTGGTGAGCGGCTACTGCGCCAGACTCTCGCAGTCAATAGCTGGGATCCGGCAGATGTAAGCGGATTGCTTCTTGGGTTAACTGCCCCAGTGACCGATGACTACGTCGAGCAGCTCGCCCAACGCATTGGCCTTCCAAATAACGCCTTGAAGTTGAGTGTTCATAAGGCTTGCGATGGCGCAATGGGGGCACTACACCTGGCATTGAACCCCGAACTGTCGCCTCCGGGTTATGTTAATATCGCCGAGCACCTGCGTGGTAAAAAGGTGTTGGTAGGCGGGATCGAGGGATTGAGCCGTCTGATATCACTGGCCGAATCCTACGACAGACATGCGCTGCAGTTGTTTGGGAATGGCGCCGGGATCATGGGAGTCATTCCAGGCGAAACGATGAAGTTTCTGGTAGGGAGAACCCGCGAAAACTTCGACGAAGAGGGCGCGTTGAGGGTGCGGATGTACTACCCGCATTCGCGTGAAAGAGTACCAGGTAAATCGCTGCTCGAAGTTTCCCAGGTTGGGCCCGATCATATCCGCATTGCCGGACTGATGCCCGAGCCGAATGCCGGAGAAGCGATCGAGATGGCCGGATTGATGGGGATGGTGAAGTTGTTCGTGCGTACGGGTGTACAGGTGGCCAGCGAGGTCTTCCAGGATTATCAAGACTTGATGGAAAAACTGGGCCAGTCAGGCAAGTCGCTCAAGGTGGCCGTGATTCACCATGCCAACTACAAAATCAATTTGCTGATATCAAAGCAGCTCTCAAAGGGAGGTATCAATCTTCCGATGCCTTGGGTATTGAGCGATTTTGGGAATATCAGCGCGGCATCTGCCATGATTGCATTCCTGCGGCAGCTCGAAGACATTGACCCTGGTGACCATGTGTTGCTCGACGGATTTGGCGCCGGCACCTATTATGATGTGATGGCAGTGTCGTTTGGCTAGATATCCTGAGGAGGCCTCATCATAATCTGAAATAAAGACAATCGGCCTTCAGATCTTTTTCTGGAGGCCGATTGTCTTTCATCGTATTGGGATCCATACGATCGGAGGTAGATGTAGCGTCACTCTAAATACAACTTAGGCTCAATAGAGCTTGAATTCAAGCCATAGGTTGATTCATGCTCGGACAGAAAGAACGAGCGATAAGACATGGTCTGGGAGGTAACACACCATACCTTTTGCTTTCCCCTCCATACGTGTCAACTTAAGCAAGAAACCTTCGGCTCAACGCGGAAAACTGGGGGTAGGTTAAGAAACCGGGTTTCTTCCAGCTTTTCCCACTATTCCGCGTTGAGCCAAAACTTCTTGATGTCTTTCAAAAAAGATCATGATCTTTTCTCGAAAACTTCTTGATCTTTTCCAAAAACATCCCGATCTTTTTCTTGACTTGACTTGTCAAATCTGTTGTCGATCAACAAGGACAGCAAATGACCTTAAGTTGATAATTTTGCTTTCCCCTCTTTCCCATCTCCCAATCCCCAACCTCCATTTGTATTACAACTTAGACAGGGGAGCCATACGACACTATAATCGTGGCAGCCATCATCAACGAAGGGAAGCTGCATGTCCGAAGAAGATCGTATTGTCTCAGGCCAAAAACAGAGCGACGAAGTCACCAACGTCGATGCTGCCCTGCGCCCGCGTGCACTGTCTGACATCTATGGGCAGGATGGGCTGGTGGAGAACCTGCGCATCCTGGTCGAAGCAGCCAAGTCGCGCGACGAGTCGCTCGATCACATTCTGTTTTACGGGCCGCCAGGTCTGGGAAAAACCTCGCTCAGCCACGTCATGGCCAATGAGATGGGTGTCAACATCCGCATCACCGCCGGCCCGGTGATCGAACGGGCTGGTGACCTGGCTGCCATCTTGACCAATATGCGCAAGGGAGACATTCTTTTTATCGATGAGGTTCACCGTCTGGGGCGCGCCGTCGAGGAGGTACTTTATCCGGCCATGGAGGACTTTGCCCTCGATATCGTGATCGGCAAGGGGCCCAGTGCCCGTAACATTCGATTGAAACTGCCGCGCTTCACCATTATCGGAGCGACGACGCGCCTGGCGTTGATGACTGCCCCACTGCGCGCCCGTTTTGGGGCGGTTTATCGCCTGGATTTCTACAGCGAGGAAGCTATCTGCTATATTATTGAGCGGGCAGCAACGATGCTCCAGGTGCCCATCGAGCCAGACGGAACAACCGAGATCGCGCGACGGGCGCGCGGCACGCCGCGTGTGGCGCTTCGACTGCTGCGTCGCGTGCGTGATTACGCCCAAGTGCGGGCTACTGGGGTGATATCGTCGTCGGTTGCTCAGGAAGCACTCACACTGATGGCAATCGATGATCTGGGACTGGACGACATCGACCGGCGGGTTCTGCACAGCATTATCGATAAATTCAGCGGCGGGCCGGTTGGGCTGGAGACGATTGCTGCCGCGATCAATGAAGAAGCTGACACGATCATGGACGTCTACGAGCCTTATCTCTTACAGCTTGGTTTCCTGGAGCGAACGCCGCGTGGCCGTGTAGCCACCAAACGTGCCTATGAACACCTCAACTACGAGGATAACCGGGGCGACCAGCCACGCCTGTTTTAGGTAGGGAACTCTTCGATTGTGAGGCTGGTTGTGAAGTGCTGTCCAAGAAACAGGAACGAACAGCCAGTTGCTAAGGAATGGTGACTAAATAACTTTCCCATCCTGGGCTTACAATCAGGACTGCGATTGGGCAAGTTAATAAATTCTCATTCCCAAATAGTTTGTCTACAGGAGACTTGCTAATGTCTGTTCCACCAGAATCCGAATCGACACGGTTGCTCGATATTCCCCATTTGAACATTAGATGGCCGGACGGGCGAGAGGAACGTTTCACTTTAAGAGACCTGACGCGTATCGGACGGCGCGTAGGGCAGAATGACATCACTGTCCCATCGGAATTCAAGACTATATCAGGCACCCATGCCGAAATCCGCGCCACGTCAGGAGGGTTCGAGATTATCGATCTGAACAGCTCTAACGGCACACATGTCAATGGCCGGCGCATCTCAGCAGCCACGCTTCTGACAAACGGCGATGATATTCGCGTTGGCAACGAGAGTGTTGGCCAGGCAGTTCATCTAACCATTCACACAGGAGATATGGCCCCAACAGGAGCACGTCCCAAGGTTGTGCCCGCTGCTATATCTGCCCCTGATTATCCCATCGACCAACCTTACCTGGTCACACGTTGGCCCTCCGGAGAAGAGATTGTCTTTGCCATTGAGAAAGATATCGTGTTATTAGGACGCGCTTCTCAGGCCGATGTCATCTTTCCCCAGACCATCCGCTTTGTTTCCAACCGTCATGCCGAGATCCACCGCGCCGCGACCGGGTTTACCATCGTCGACCTCGGCAGTCTGAATGGTACTTATGTCAACAATCGACGACTGAACCCGGCTGAACCGGCGTCTTTGCATCATGGCGCTGTTATTCGCATTGGAGATGATGATTTTGGTGCCTCGATTGGCCTGACCTTCCACGATCCGACTGAAGTGTCACCGGATTATCGTGGCTATACCTCACTGGGCAGTGTATCCGATCTGTCGATGGCTGAGATGATAGTGATCGGGCGAGATCCCGCGTGCGGCATCGTCCTAGACGCGCCTAACGTTTCTCGCAAGCACGCTGCTATCCGGCCCCATGAGGGCACGCACATCATCAGCGATCTGGATAGCTCGAATGGGACATACGTTAACGGACAGCCGGTTAAGCAGACAGTGCTCAATGCTGGGGATGTTGTTCAGATCGGCACCTATGTCCTGGCTTACGATGGGCAAAAACTCTCTCGCTTCGATAACCAGGGCATGCGGATGGATGTGAAGGATGTCTACAAGGCTGTCAGCACAGCCAAAGGCAAAATTCGCATCCTGGATGATATCAGCCTGACGGTCATGCCCCGTGAGTTTGTTGCCCTGGTCGGCGGCAGCGGCGCCGGGAAAAGCACGCTGCTCGATGCCCTGAACGGCTTTCGACCGGCCAAGGGCACCGTCATGCTGAATGGGCACCATCTCTACAAGGAGTACGATAGCTTCCGCACTCAGTTTGGCTATGTGCCGCAGCATGATATCTTGCACGCTTCGCTGACGGTCGAGCGGGCACTGAGTTATGCCGCCCGATTGCGTCTTCCGGGTGATGTTACCTCCGCGGAGCGCAAAAAACGGATCGCCCAGGTCCTCGAAACGGTCGGCATGAACGAGGACAAAATCCGCAGGACGCGCATTAGCTCACTGTCCGGCGGCCAGCGCAAGCGGGTCAGCATCGCAGCCGAGCTGTTAGCCGAGCCGAAGCTCTTCTTTCTGGATGAGCCAACGTCCGGCCTCGACCCGGGTCTTGAGAAGAAGATGATGTATACCATGCGTCGCATGGCAGACGAAGGGCGTACGGTCATCCTGATCACCCATGCTACCAGCAATATCGTGCAGGTCGATCACGTTGCCTTCCTGTCGCAGGGGCGCCTGGTCTATTTCGGCCCACCCCAAAATGCCCTCGATTTCTTTGAGGTTGATGACTTCGCCGACATCTATGAGAAGATCGAGCGGAATGGCAAAGAGTGGCATGATGTCTTCCACAACCAGAAATCTGAATACTTTCAGCAGTATGTCGTGGAACGGCAGCAGACCAGCCAGGGATTGATGCCAGGTATCCCCAAGAAGGTTGGGGCTGAGCCATTCCAGGCGCTTGGGAGCATGGCACGGCAGTTCAATGTCTTCTCCCAACGAATGAGCAGCATCCTGTTGAGTGAGAGGCTGTCGTTGATGGTGCTGCTGGCGATCATGCCGATCATTGCCATCTTTTTGATGCTGGTTGCTCAGCCCGATGTACTGGTGGGGCGTCAGGACGTCCTCCGGGATGTGGGCAAGGCAGCGCAAACGATGACCAAAGCCTATATGCCCACGGTGGACGCGCAGACCATTCTATTCAGCATGAGCCTGGCGGCAGTGCTGATCGGCCTGTTTACCGCGTCGAACGAGTTGGTGAACGAGCGACCGGTCTACTTACGAGAGCGGATGATCAACCTGAAGCTCATTCCTTATATCGCCAGTAAGTTGTTTGTCTGTAGTATTCTGGCTTTAATCCAGTGTGCCTTGTTGATGATGTTTTTAGGGGCCAAGATCAACTTCCCCAGCGAAGGAGTTCTTTTGCCCAGTCCATTGGGCCCATTCGAGCTGTACATTACCCTTTTCCTGGCAACGATGGCCAGTGTGGCCATGGGACTGTTGATCTCGGCGATATCCTCATCGACCAATATGGTATCCTACCTGATCCTGATCGTCCTGTTCGTCCAGATCATCTTTGCCGGCTCGATCTTCGATCTACGTGATAATCCCGTTGAGCCGGTTTCTTACCTGACCGTGACACACTGGTCGCTGGTCGGCCTTGGTACCACATCCGATGTTAACGGGCTGGCCAAACACACAGTAGGCTGTGGAAACAAGATGGAGTTGGATAAGGATTCGATTGAGGTCGATTTTGTCGAGGGGGTGCCGGAGGTCAATACCGATAACGTCCGCATGATCGAGACCGATGAAAAGGAGTGTCGCAGCGCGCCAATGGACAAGGAAGATATCTCGGTTGCCTATGGCGAGGGTTTCTTCTCCCTGATGGGGGTCTGGGCGATCTTGATTTTCTTTGGCGCTGCTTTTACCGGCGCGACACTGATAGCACTCAAGAGATACGACAAGATGTAGTGTTACAACCCGGGCATCTTGAATGCGTAGAATTGATTCCAAGAGTATTCGCTACAATCAGGAGAAGAAAGTCATGAAGCAAGCTATTGAAGATTTCATCAACAGCAAACGCGTCGCTGTCGTTGGGGTGTCTCGGAACGGGAAGAAGTTCGGCAATATGATCTATACCGAGCTAAAAGATCGCGGGTATCAGGTTTTTCCGGTCAATCCTTCCGCTCAGCAGATCGATGGAGAGACATGCTATCCTGACATCACAGCCTTAAAAGACCGGATCGACGCGGTAGTTATCTGTGTTCCGTCCACGCAAGCTGAAGCTGTCATGAAAGAAGCCGCCGCGGTTGGCCCTCGGAATGTGTGGCTTCAACAAGGATCCGAAACCCCGGAATTGGTGCAATTAGGGCAAGATTTGGGGCTCAACATGGTCTCTAAGCGGTGTGTCTTGATGTATGCTCCGCCGGTGCGTTCGTTTCACGCCTGGCATCGGGCTTTTGCCAGGTTGTTCGGCCAATTATAAACCTTATGAGGCCACCCGATTTTCAGCCTGGTGGCCTCACCCGCCAATCTCGGACATTTGGCGATTGGCAGCAATGTCATTCTCGGCCAGGCCGTGGCCCCAGGGCTTCTGCCATATTCCGGTCAGGATCAGATGTTGGAGTTCGGCCCGCGTTGCGCCCTGGCGCAGCGGCGTCAACAGATCGACCTCTTTTTCTCGCAGCAGGCAAAGCCGCAAGCGCCCATCGGCGGTCAGCCGAACGCGAGAACAGGTCGCGCAGAATGGCGCGCTCACCGAGCTGATAAAACCAAGATCTCCTTGTGCGTTTTTTAGCTTATAGATCCGCGCTTCACCGTCCAGCTTTCCGCCATTCAGCATACCCAGAGGTCCCAACTGTGCCTCAATCGTTGATCGCAGCTCGGCCTCCGTCACGATCTGTGCCTGCTGGAAATCGCCCAGCCCACCCAGCGGCATCATCTCGATAAAGCGTATCTGCCAGGGATGTTCCAATGTCAGCGCGGCCAAATCGACAACATCCTGCCCATCATTCATACCGCGTGAGACGACAGAATTGAGCTTGATCGGCAGCAATCCTGCTTCCTCGATGGCCAGGATGCCCTGCCGGACATCCTCTACCCTTCCCCAGCGCGTGATCTGCCGAAATCGCTCAGGGTTGAGTGTATCGACGCTGATATTACATCTTTTCAGTCCTGCTTCGGCCAGGGGCTTCGCCAGTTTATCGAGTAGTATCCCATTGGTAGTCATCGATACTTCTCCGGCACCTGGCGTAGCACACATCTCGCGCACGAGTTCCACAATGTTGGCCCGGGTAGTTGGCTCGCCACCGGTGAGCCGGAACTTATCAAAACCCAGATCGACAAACAGGCGAAAGAGTGTGATTATCTCATCATCCTGCATCATCTCCGCATGAGGCCGGAAGACCATGTCTTCCGGCATGCAATACACGCAACGCAGATTGCAGCGGTCGGTCAAGGAGATACGCAGATAGCGAATATGGCGGCCAAAACGATCAGTTACCACAAAGAGTTTACCTTAAAGCCCGAATTCCAACCTGTCAAATCGTTCGAAGATCTGATAACCGTAATTGGAGACATGCTGTACTGGACATGATGACCGTTGAACTTTTCCAACAGGACAGCAACTGTTTTCACAACGTCGATCATGTTAGCAAGATTCTATTGTACCGGAGAAGCATTAGCAAACCGGCATTTTGGGAACATTCAGGTAAGTTTTGGTTTCAATCTGCCAAAGCCACTAGGCAATCGCTCAGATTCTCGGTACACTAGTGATCGTTGCGAACGTCATCCAAAACTATTTGGAAAAGTTGGACGGGAGAACTTCTCCCGTTTTTTGTGTGTTGAGGATGTTTTGCCATGTACAGATTTATCCAAAAAACCATAGACTGGGGCGTCAAAGTAGCCAGTCTGGCCATCACTGGTCCTGCCACCTGGGTTGTTGCAACGCAGTTGTTTAGCGATATCTCTAATCCAATCCTGTTGTTTGTCATGAGAGCGTCAGCCGTCTTTCTCATCGAAGGTGTCCTGTTGTCAAACTGGCTCCTGCTCGAATTTGACAAGGATGCTACGCCGGAGATCAAAGCTCGTTATGGGATCACGGCTCTGGCTATGTATATTTCTCTTTTAGTGATTGGTTGGCGGCATGAAGGGCCAACCGGCCTGGTCTTCCGCCTCGCATTATTAGCTGCGCTTGTTGGCAGTGGTTGGGATACTTACGTGTATACCTGGCAGCGGGCAACGTCGAAGATCGATCGTTCGGCGGAAAATGCTTCCAGAGTGAAACGGCACGCTCGCAAGCTGTCCATTAAGGAAGCTATCTTCCGCCGTGAGGCAGAGCATACTGCGCAGGTAGCACTCATCGAAGCGCAGTCAATGGCTTCGTTGGAGCAGACCTCACTGTATGGTCAGCGTATGATCGCCGGTGTTCACCTTGAGGACAAGGTCGAGCGCAAGAAGCTTCTGGAAGCAGAAGAGGCTATGGAACTGCCCGCCAACGGGAAAAAAAAACGGCTTCCGGCTCCCAGTCAGATAATCTTGCCTCCCGATTTGATAACGCTCGACTATACCGGAGACCCGAACTCGCCCGACCACCAAATGAAACGCAGCATCCTGGCCGCTTTCGCGGAAGATCCTAGCTATACAGAGGAGAACCTGGCATCTAAGTTTGGTACCTCTTCGGAAGTTGTCGCCGTTTCAATCGGCGATCTGGTCGAGGGTGGTTTACTCCATCGTGACAAGCGTGGACGGTATGTCCCAGCTAACACTCTGGTACCTCTTGGAGAGGGCGGTCGGACAAAAGTACGGAAGCGAAACGGTAGCAAAACACGCTAACCAAAAGACGCCGGATTAAATCCGGCGTCTTTTTTGATCGGCCTGATAGTAGACTTGATCGGCAATAGTCATGCTATGCGTAAAATCCGGCTTATTTTATGTGTAACTCTGTTGTTTTCGATAAAGTCTATTGTGTTCCACTATATCATGATCTACATTCTCGCGAATAACCCATGTAATATGATTTTTCTCCGCGAATCCACTATACTGATGATGGTAACACGCAGAGAAATACGCAGAATATTTGAGGGTATCATGAGCGATCTGCCACAATATATCCCAGAGCAACATTTGAGCGAGCATGATCGGATGAAGGGGCTCATTGAATTCTTGAGTGCCTATGTAGAACAGTACCATGGTGGCTGGGTCAGGTTTGCATCCTTTGACGGCAAGACTTTAACCGTGGAAATGGGAGGAGCCTGTGCCGGTTGCCCGCTGTCAGCTAACACGCTGCATGGCTGGGTCGAGGGTACTGTGCGCCAATTCTTCCCGGATATTGAAAAAGTGACAGGCATCGAGGTTGCGAATCCTTGATGTTTCGCAACCAGGCTTGCCGATGGTGTCAGGCGCAAAACATGCGAGCTGCTGTGCACCAAGACCTTACACGATCTGTGGTCGGTGGCAACAGGTCGTACAGTCCTGGTCTATTTACGTCTGGCCGCACCGAATTTTGTGGATTGCCCCTTCTTGTCGGAAAGCCCCACCGTAATCTTTGTGGGCGGTTTAACGGGAGGGCGTGCCCCATAGCGGAAGTGTTTCTCGTCCGGCTCTCCACCTGCCCAGATGTTAATCAGGTAGTTGGCCTCTTCTTCGATCGTCAGGTGTGTGATATCGAACTGTAAAACGTGCGGATCGTTGGCTATGGCATATTCGCGTCGAACCCGGCTTAACATGCGCCGTCGCATTGTCGCATCGCGGTAATCTTGTTCGCTGACCAGATGCAGGCGCCGCAACTCTTCACCAAGCTCGCAGGTCAGGCAAACGATCAACCCTACTTCGGAAAAGACACCGAAATTACGCGGGTCCAACAAGGCTCCTCCGGGAATCACGACGACCGCCCGACGCATGAGAGCCGCTTGACGACAAAGGTTGTACTCCAATGAGCGTAAATGCGAGTCCCCGTACAGCTCTCGGATCTTGGAGATGCTCATCATTTCCCTGACCTCGATCTCCTCATCCAGGTCAAAGAAATCAACACCCAATTGCAGGCCAATATGCCGGCCAACAGTTGTCTTGCCAACGCCCAAGGCGCCGGTCAATACCAGATTCCGATAGGGCAGATCGATGCGAGAGATCGACGAGGTGTCAGTGGCCATAACTATCCATTATCACAACTATCCAACCGTCAGCTTGATTGTGTTTTGATGCGATGAACGGTGAGATTGCCCTTGGTGATCTGTTGTATCTCCATAATTTCCATGTCGGCAGGATCGCCAAGCGTGGTGACATATTGCTGTAGTTGGAGACCAAGTGGCTGCCCTACCATGACCGCCAGCATGAGCATGAGCGCCAGTAGAGGCAGGCGCTGCAATTTGCCAAAACGTTCCTTCTCCGAGCCAATCAGCGCGAATAAGGTGGCCAGTGCGCCGATCAGGGCGACGGCGACGAGGTTGGTGCCACAATTGGGATGAACGGCGAGCTTGTGCTCGCCGGCGCGCATCCGATGAAGGGCCATATTTGCGCTCTGCCGGATGACATCGGTGGGGACGTCACCGTACAGCCAGAAACCATTCATGTCTGAGCGCCCAACGACTCTGAGATCCGGCACACGACCGGCCAAAAGGTGAATCGTGGCATGTTCCAGACCATGGTTACGCCGCACACGGCGGATGAATGGTATATCTAAAAGGACTTGTAGCGTTGACAGTTGCCTCTGGATGAAATTTCTCATCTGATACCCCAAAATATCCATCTAACGTTGGGAAAATACTGTTCATAGCCAATTACTGAAAACTGAGCACCTGAATGATGCAGACAGAAAACTTGATCATCAGGTTTTACATATTTACGCTTAACCTGGCGCATCAAGCAGCACCAGGTAGCCGAGTAGTTACCGTCAAAGTATCGACTGAGGGCAAAACGTGCTCCGAGAATACCCTACAGCAGGCATCGCATCTGTGTCAGGTTATGAGTCTTGCGGAAGCCGGCTGCCTGCGCCATCTCTTCGACATGGTTGTCCTCAGCCACTGTTTCCAGGCGCAGAGACCAGCCCTCAAATGCATGGTTATCCAGGATCCATCGAAGCAGTGACTGCCTACCGTCCGGGTCCCGCAGATCCGGATCCAGGAACAAAGATAACCTGGCGGCATGCCAGCCCGACATATCGATCCACAGCACACCCAGCAGCCGGTTTGGTCGATCAGGGTCAGGCAGCACCCGGTGATCCTGATATTGTCCCCCTAACAGCTTGCCTATATCACTCAGCAAACCTCCCTGCAGTTGAGAGCGTTCGATGGGATGTCCCCAGTTCATCGCGCCGAGTCGTGCCCGATTGTAGATCAGGTCAGTCTCGGTGGCTATATCTTGGGAGCGGCGTGACCGAATATGCCAGGTATTGGCATCCGCAGATGATACTAGTTGATGCAACCCCGTTCTTTCCCAAATGCCCAGAGTCTCATAGCCGGTAAATCCCAATTTCTTGTAAAGCTCCTGAGCGCCTGTATTGGCAGCATCGACTTGTAAAGCAATCCACCGGCCACGCTGCTCGCGCACAAATTCGATGCCGGCTCTCATCAGGGACAAAGCTATTCCCTGGCGACGGTAATCAGGATGAACCGCCACGTTGGCGACCAGCCATCCTGGCCCCAGCCAGGGATGTGCACCGCCAGGATATAAGCTGGCGTTGCCGATCACATGGCCGCCAATCCGCCAGACAAACCCTGTTCCAAGCCCTGGCCTATCCAGTATGATCAATGGCCAGGTCAACGGCCACAAACGGGCGATAAATTTCATCTCCTGGATGGCTGAACGCCCGCCGGCATCCATTCCGGATGAAAAGCATTTCTCGACAAGCTCTGCGATCTGGAAAAGATCGCGCCCCGGCTTTGTACGAGACAGACCGTCTCCTGGTTGGGCCGTTCGATGGGGCTGGGTGAGAGCAGCCGTCATAAGTAGTGAACCTTTTCCATGCGATTATCGTCAATGCGAAAGGGCAGTCGCCAACCAAATTGGATAACAGGAACGAATAGTTTAAGGCTCAACAACATAATTAGTATACAACATAGAACAGTGACTGTAACCGGAATGTCTCCGGTTTTCAACCATTCATTGAAAACACAATAGACTTTATCGGGAATAGCTGAATTACGCATAGGATTCTTATTGACCGGTAGAGTCTAATCTGCACTACTTGTCCTGCCTCAGAGATTTTTGGTGGCTTGAACGCATCGGTAGATTGTAATCCGACCAGTACCATAGTCATCGCTGGAGCAAGTTGCAACATGAAAAGCCGAATCGCTAATCCCGGTTAAAGCATAAGTGTCAACTTAAGCTCAATCGTAGTGTGTGATTGGCTGTTAGCTGTTAGCTTTTGGCTATTAGCTTCTGCCAGTCTCCGCGAGCAGAGAGCTAAAAACAGATCACAGAGCAACGCCAGACCCTTAAGTTGACACCTATGCCGGTTAAAGATATGTCCGTCCAGAACATGGTTGGTAGGGCTGTGCTTTTTACCATTCTTTCGCTATACTGACAGGCGCAATCGACGTTCGCTCCGGGCCGGAGGAGCAATTTGCTGACATTGTTGGCCGGCCAGGATGCCACATAGCGCGGGAGGTAGTGGCCCCCGAAGGAGGTGTGACAAGAGCAATTCTGACCTGTTCCCCCTATTTCATCGACCCGGCGCTCAACGAAATACGCCGCCACCATTCCCAGATAACCGTTATCCAATCCATTTCTCCCGGGTATAGCCTTCTCGATACCCCAGGCTCGTTTGAAGAGCTGACCCGCCCCTGGCGGCATCGACTACCCATTTATCTCCACCATCTGTTTCCTGTCCATGTCGATATTCCCCTGGAGGCTGCCTTCGATGATCTCAAGCGGCTCAAACAGGCCATCCGGCGTATAGCACCATCGAAGGCGAGCGTTCAAGTGCGCAGCACAGTCGAGATAGAGACACCGGGTGTCTTGGAGAAGATACAACGATACCTGGCAGGGAATCATGTGTGTCATCGACCTGAGCCGCCAACCGGGCAAATCGTGTCCGTCTTGATCGCTCCGGAGCAGGCCGGCCAGCGAGCTTATCTGGGTGTATCGTGGGCTGCCCATAACCTGTCGCCCTGGGCAGGTGGCCAGATCCCGGTTACCGAACCGGTAGCCAACCGGGCCGGCTACAAGCTGCTGGAAGCAATAGCCACGTTTTCCATCCGGCTAAAAAAGGGCGATCAGGCTCTCGATCTGGGCGCCGCGCCGGGAGCCTGGACGACGCTTCTGCGACGGCGTGGTCTCAAAGTGACAGCAGTTGCTCCTACGCCGCTCTACCCCTGGTTGGCATTCGACGCAGGCGTGAGCTACCAGCCGATGCTTGCCCAGGAATATCTCGAATGCTGCCGGACTGTCTTTGGTGTTATTGTCAACGATATGCGACTCGATGCTCAAGACTCAGCCCGCCTGATGGTCGATTATGCCGCTCATCTGCGCCAGGACGGGGTTGCCGTGATGACACTCAAGCTGCGCAGTCGCAATCAGCAACGGGTGATGGATCATGCTTTCCGCATTCTCCGCCAGGCTTACAGGATCATCCGGGTGCGGCAGCTGATCAGCAACCGCCACGAGGTGACACTCTTTCTCCGTCACAAGGCAGCAAAGTGAGCAATAAATACCGGCCGGGCGTCGATGAGATGGGCGACAGCCATAAACATCATGCTCAATCTCCAAATCGAAGACGCTCTGCGTCAGGTTGCTTTGCTGCTGCCGGCACGGGCACATCCGGGAACACTGTCAGGTTGCTCACAGATCAACACCCAAGAACTGGCGGACCAGGTAGCCAATCACGAACGACAGGCCTGCCACGCCCAGGCTCAATCCGGCCATTTCGAAGAAGCGCGCACGGAAAGGCTCGTCTTGTGCAACCGAGATGTAGTAGTTGAAGGCAGCGATGATCAGGACGGCAGTGCTAAGCGCAATGGCCAGATCGATATAGTAGTTGGGGATAAGCAGGTAAGGCATGATCAAAAGAGCGACTGTCATGATGTAAGCAATGCCTGTATAGACGGCTGCCCGGACCGGGTGTTTAGAAGTCTTTTCCGAACGGGTTGACAGATATTCTGAGGCTGCCATCGACATCGCGGCCGCGATTCCGGTGATGAGACCGGAGAGCGCGATCAGCCTGGTGTTTTGGAAGGCCAGTGTCAGACCGGCCAGCGCGCCGGTCAGCTCGACAAGCGCATCGTTAAGCCCCAGCACAACCGAGCCGGCATACTGGAGAAGCTCCTCGTCCAACATGCCGATCAATGCATGCTCATGTTCGTTCTCGTCCCGGATCCAGGCTTCTACTGCCGGGATAGCCTGCTGGAGATCGGTGTAGTTTGCCTGGGCAGCTTCTTCGCCACGCTCCATCAGCTTGATGCCAAAGGTGAGCCCAAACACACGGCTGATCAGAACATACTTCCAGATGGCAAACCGATCTGGACTGACCGCCTTTCCGGTATATTTCTCCCAGTCTTGAGCATGGCGAAGCTCATCCTGCGCAATCCTTTCGAGAATCTGGCGATTTTCTGGAGACGTCACCATCTGGGCGAGCTGCCGGTAAATGTAGTATTCGGTCAGCTCGAGGCGTTGGTAAATCAGAAGTTGTTGGCGTATTTTGGGATCAAGTTCCATATCTGTTACTCTTATTTAGCGTTCGACGGGAACAGAGCTGACAAGGCTATTTTGCCAGGTGTAAGGCTCAACCAGAAGAGTAGCGTCATCAGAATGGCCGATACCAGGCACCAGGCACAGGTTGCGCCGATCACAAATGGCTCCAGGAAAGTCAGGTAAATTGAGAATAACAGGCCGAAGACCGCCATGCCCAGCATGGCAGCCATAGCCAGGTTGGCCAGTTTGCCCTGGCCATAACGACCGAGCACCCATGCCGCCAGAATAGCAATGTAGCCCGCCACGCCCAGTACGCCAATCGGCAGCACACCAAACAGCCGGGCATAGCTGCTCTGATGAACAGTCCGGCAGTCACCTACCGGCCCGCACACTGCCTCTACTTGAGCGACCTCTACATAGGCCAGATATCCGGCCACGATCAGGCCGATAGCGCACAGAGCCGGGATTGCCCACTTCCAGAGACGGTCTGATGGAATGTTGATCACGGGCAAGAAAAAGATGCCTGTACCAGCCGAGACAACCATAACAAGCAAGACGATAAGGGCCAGTGTGTTTCCGGCCAGGTCATTGGTAAATCTGGCAACCAGATCCTTGCTGGTGTTTTTGGTCAGGAATTCCTTCGGATCCGCTGTGGTAGAAGACAAAATAACAATCGCAGGTGATGACTGGTTGACAGCATCAGCCAAACCAACAATAGCAGGGCAATCAAGACCACCCTGCGCCAGGTGCTGTTCAATCAAGTCAGGAAGTTGCTCTGGGATATCCCCTGAACCAATCAGATACCGATCACCAATGATCAGGAATGGTACACCGCCGCTCTCCAGTCCCAATTGCGTAATCGCTGCCTGGTAGAGCGTATAGCCGTCAGGCTGCGATGCATCAATGGCAAGGATTTGCAGGTGTTGGCCGTATTGCTCAAATAGAGGCGGCAGGACTTCGTCGATAACATAGTGGCAGTGGCCGCAGTTGGGGGAATAAAACAGCACGACGTGTACAACGTTATCAGGAGATTGTGCGACAACCTGCCGTTCAGGTAAGAGCCAGAAACCGGCCAGCAAGAAAACAACAAGCAACCATTGAGAGAACCGTTGGATCAACCATTGGGTCATAATATCACCTCGAATAGATGCGCCAATAACGACTATCGAGTATATCCGGACCTTCCGCGTCGGGCACATTTTTGGGTTGTGCAGGATGCTCTCTAGCTGCCCCTCTATGTTGAGGCCAGGCTGAATCGTCGCAGCTTATACCAATCGCCGAGTCGCGCCGGATATCCGTTTTATACGGTACAATCGACCTTGCATGAGATCAATTGTATAGCCTATCCATGCATCGTAGAAAGTGAAAGAGGGCATCTTGCGAGTAGTTGTATGCGTCAAAGAGACGCCAGACACGGCGGCCAATATCGAGGTGAGCGAAGGCATCGTGACTTGGAGTGGAACATCGCCTGTGATCAATCCCTGGGACGAATATGCCGTCGAGGAATCGCTGTTGCTGAAAGAGAAAGGTCTGGCAACTGTGTGCACAGCCATCACGATGGGCAATGAAGATACCTGTGAGGGGATCAAACACGCCATTGCCATGGGAGTCGATGAGGCTGTTCTGGTCAGCGATCCGGCTCTGGCAAAGGCCGACACATTGCTGACATCCCATGCGCTATCTCAAGCCATCCGCCGGTTTGATCATGTTGGCCTTGTCATTTTTGGCCGCCAGGCCATCGATGGGGATACCGGCCAGACGGCTGTCCAGGTTGGACGTCGATTGGGTTGGAATACTCTGACCTACGTTTCCAAAATTCTGGCCCTTGATGTTATCGCAGGCACAATAACCGTCGAGCGAATGCTGGAGCAAGGCAAACAGGTTTGTATCGGCAGGCTCCCCACTGTGATCAGTGTGCTCAAATGTATCAACGAACCCCGTTATCCGTCCTTTATCGGCCTGCGCAGAGCATCTCAGTTCGAGATCCCGGTGTGGAGTGGCGCGGATGTGATGTTGGATCCTGCCGTCACATCAAAGGTAACCTGGCCGGAGGTTTCCAACGTTCCTGTTCACGCCGGCTTTGCTGAGATCATCGAGGGGACAACTGCTCAGGAGAAAGCCGAAAAACTGGTCGAGAAGCTGATAGCAGACAAGGTGATATAGCCATGAGCGGAGTCTGGGTTTGGATTGAGCAGGTTGGCGGGAAAGCAATCAATGTCTCGTGGGAAGCTGTTGGCCTAGCTCGCAGTCTGGCCGATGATCTGGGGCAGACGGTGATCGCCCTGGTCTTTGGTGCGAATGCCTCCGAGCTGGCACACGAAGCATTTCAATACGGAGCAGACAGGGCTATTGTCTGCGAGGATGCGACGCTGGCCGAATTCAGGTTGGAGCCCTATGCAACTCTGGTCAGCCGGCTGGCCCAGGAGCGCCGGCCGGCTGTAATCCTGGCGGGCGCATCGTCGTGTGGGCGTGACCTGACTGGCGCAGTTGCCGTCGATTTGGAAACCGGCCTGATCTCCGATGTCATTGGCATAGGGTGGGAAGATGGCATGTTGAAACTGGTACGCCCTGTCTATACTGGAAAGCTGTTGGCGAAAGAGATATGCGGCAGCAGCCCACAGATCATCACAATCCGCAAACGGGCGTTCCAAGCCCCAGTAGTGGATGAAAAACGCACAGGGAAGATCGAGACGGTGGCGGCGGCGCTGGCCGAGGATGATATCGTTACCAAAATTGTCAGTATGGAAGCATCGACCGGTCAGATCGGCCTAGCTGATGCGTCGATCATTGTCTCCGGTGGGCGAGGCGTCGGCGGGCCGAATGGGTTTGATCTGCTGTGGCAGTTTTCCAATGCCATCGGCGCGGCACTGGGGGCCAGCCGCGCCGCCGTCGATGTGGGTTGGATTGACTATGAATATCAGGTTGGACAGACCGGCAAGACTGTCTCACCCGATCTATATATTGCCTGTGGCATCAGCGGAGCTATTCAGCATCAGGCCGGCATCCGGACAGCTAAGGTAATCGTCTCGATCAACACCGATCCCGAAGCTCCGATCCTGAAGACGGCACGCTATGCTATCGTGGGAGATGTAGTCGATGTTGTCCCTTCCCTGATGGAGGCTTTCGAGAAGCGGCTGGGATAGTAACCCCATTCAGATTGGCGTATGGTGGCCTGCCTATATGGTAGACTTTATCGAAAAAATGGGCATGGTTCAAAACAGGAAAAGGCATCTTTACAAATTGAGTAAGCGAAAACGGTGACCACCTGATAAGATTGAGATACACATCCA
>JAFGLD010000056.1 GCA_016928235.1 Anaerolineae bacterium
CCTGGTAATCGCCGTAACACTGCTCCTTCCATCGCGCAATCGATGACAGATTAAGAAAGGATTTGCGCAACGTTTGGGCAAATTTTGCGTCAAAACGGTATTGCGATCTGAACATTCATTCACGGGTATTGGGGTTAGGGCTGATACCCAAGAACTGTCATGCTTGAGTTACGAAAAGACGTTGGATATCGAAGTCAGGTTGCGGGGTAGCTATTCAGCTGTTAGCATGATCTTTGACCCGAACCTTGTTAATCGCATAATCGGAACTGAAGGCGGGCTACTCTAAGATGAAGCCTCATTTAGTTCAATCCGGCTTCTGAGCAAAAGTTGCATGCTTGCTTATATCGAACACACTGAAATTGCCAGAGTAGTATGCTCATGGCAAAGCAAGTGTCGTGATCCCTTCTCAGCTCCCCAACCGTCGCATGATCGACATTGCGCGACTAATGGCACTGTCTGACCACAATGGCAACTCTTTCAAGAAATCCCGATCTTCAAAGTCGGGCTCCATGCCAATTGCCTTTTGGTATTCTTGTTCTGCCTCACTACGCTGTAGATTGGTGTCCAGGGTCAGGGCGAGCAAAGCATGAGCCTCTGCCGTATCGAGACCGCCATTGACTGCGCCCGACGCTGCTTCAAGTGCGTCATCATATCGTCCTGCCTCAAATAGAGCAAAACCCAACCGGAACAACAGCGTGGTATCCTCTGATCCAAGCGTCAGGGCCTGCTCATAATCCTCAATGGCCCCAGTGGGATATTGGATGCGCTGCCGCGCCCATCCGCGCCCGGCATAGACATCGACGGTGTTGATGCCGCGATTGATAGCTGAGGTGTAGGCATCTTTGGCCTGATCGAACTTCTCTCTGATAACCAGAACATCTCCAATAATCTGGTACGCCTGGCCATCATCGGCATTGATTTCGATGGCCTGTTCGGCATCGGATTGGGCCAGATCGAGATCATCAGCTTCGTAGTACAGCCGGGCGCGATACAGATAGGCATCCAGGCCATCGGGCAACAGCTCGATGGCCTTCGAAAAAGCGACCTCTGCCCTATCGATGTCACCATTAGCCTGGTATGCTCGACCCTGCTGGAGATAAATCGATGGGTTATCGGGCTCAAGCCTGAGCAAATCGTCAAAGACGGCCAACGCCTGATCGTAATTAGCCAGGGCGATCAGCGTCCAGGCGCGGTTGAATGCCAGCGCGGCAACATTGGGCGCCAACTGACCGGCAGCGGCGAAATCGTCTTGCGCTTGCTCGTACTCGCCTCGCAGGTAGTAGATATACCCTCGCAAGTTGATGCTCCAGGCTGTGCCCGGCTCCAGTTCTGCCAGCTGCGATGCTACCTCCAAAGCCGTGTCCAGATCGTTGGCCAGGTAATAGGCCAGTGTCTGGTTGTAGAGCAAAGCTGCCATATCCAGCCCGGAAGCCTCTGTCGCATCGTAGGCGCTCAGAGCTGCGCCTGCATCGCCCAGCTTGAGGTAAATATTCCCCCGGTTGATGGCAGCAGCAGTGAAATCTGTCTGGAGTTTGATGGCCTGGCTGTAGGTCTGGAGCGCGCTGGTCAGATCGCCACGGGCGGCCTGGGAGCGTGCCACGGCAAAGAAGAGAACTGCCTGGTTGCTGTCCTGTCTATCAAGCGGAAGATCCGATGAGAGTGCCTGAAGGGTCTGGAAACGTCCAACTGCCTGGTCGATTGCCCCCGCCGAGACCTCCAGCAGCCCAATTGCCAGCCCGGATGGAAGAGTGGTTGTATCGGCCTCAGCGACGTAAAACGATGCTTTTCCAGGCATCGACACATCCCAGACCACCGGCGCATCGCCGATCCCCAAAACAGGCGCATCTGATGCGCCTATCAGGTAGAACCGGATTAGCCCATCCTCCACCTGCTCCCATACAACCAACAAGGCTACATCGGGCGCGTCTTGTGTCATATCGATATCCGCGCCCGAAGCCCGCTCAGATGGAAGCACCACATTCCGGATCGAAACACCGCCCGGGAGCGCCGCTCCCGGCTGCGCGTTTTGGAGCGCCTGGGCCAACTGCTCTCCCAATTCCGGCGCATTCTCGCCCAATGGAGCTAACCCGATCAGAACGCCGCCCGGCTGCTCGTCGGGCTGCCCGGTAGCCGGATCAGGTGTATTTTCCTCCACCATCTCATCCTGTTGTGTATCGGGAGTCTGCGTCACTGGATCGGGCTCAACGACCACCCGGCTCGCATCGAACATCCCTGTGAGCAACATCCCGGATACTGCCAGGCTGATCACCAAAAAGCCGACAGCAGCGATCATCGGCCAGGGATTATCTCGTGACGCTTCAGGCTGCTGTGCTTCGTTTTGTTGCTGTGACATATCACCTCATTCAAATTGCCGGTTGTCTGTTTTAACCGGATCAAGCTCTTCGATGTCTCCATCCTGAATGGCTGTGATGCGAGCGGCAAGAGCCCACGGGAATATTACCCAAAGACGCCGATTCGCACATCTCTGTGTCATCCACAGTTGAGTTTCAGCACAAACATCGGGCTAACGCCAGCGCGCGGGAAGCTGTCAGCGAGGCTGCCTTATCCACAACCGTTCGCCACCGCTTTGTTGCACATGTTCCCTCAGTGCGGCGATCATGGCGTCTTCATGATCCCAAAATGAGCTTATCTGAGAAACATATGCCGCGATAGCGCGAGATTTGGCAGCCAAAGCTGCTTCGGTAATGGGATAGGTGATGACATGCCAGGAGGCCGGAGCGCCAAGGGCGATGTTAAGTGCGTCGGGATAGGTTACGTAAGGATAATCCTCATAATAGCGCATCTGTGACAAAGGAACTTGCCAATGTTCGGCGACGCTTCGCACCACCTGATGATCGACATGATTCCCGATTGCCAGAGGCAGGTAAAGCAACGCATTTTCGGGTAAGGGAGGGGCATCCCGAAGCCCATCCAGGGCCGGATCGTCGGGGTGTACCAGGCCAAAGATAGCTTCTTCACTGGCATAGAGGGTCTCCCCAGTTGCAGCATCGACACGATAGATGCAATCAGGCAAATGATAGTGGATAACCTGAATGGCAGGATCGAGCAGTGCCAATGCTCGCCGATCTTCTGCCCGCCGAATGGTTGTTGGGTCAGAAAAGTCGATTCCCGCCGGGGCCGAGAGTTGCCAGCGAGCATGCAGATTTTTCGCATAAGACGAAAGTGGATAATTAGGAGAAGGGCCGGCGGAGAAGAGAGTGATCACGGAAATTGTCTCGCCACGCCGGGCCAGTTCGTAGATCAAGCCACCACAGCTCAAGACAGCATCATCCAGGTGTGGTGAGAGGTAGATGTGCTGGACTTCGGGCCAGGTTAAGGGCATGGCAATATAGTTCTCCGTAAAGGGTTTCTGTTAACACTCATACAGGATAAGTGAATATGTAGAACCATGTCCATGAGCGGCCACTTGCAGTAGCGGTTTTTTACATATTTACGCTTTATAGCTGACCTGCCGGTTTGCCCATGGCGCAAAAACTTATCCGGATGACTGTATCTCATACCTGCCAACCTAAGGTCATGTTCCGTACCTGGCATCATAATCTTTGTTGAACAGTGAGAGACCCGGCAAATCAGGAAAAAGGTCGGTATGTTTTCGAAAAATGATCATGATCTTGTAACGACTCAGCTATTGGCGGTATCTGCTTGACAGTTTTGAGTGACGGGTGATGGAGGATGGGTGATGAGTTTCAGGTTACAGGTCACAGATAAAGCTCGACAAGGCTAGATGACCGCTACTATCCACATCTCGGAGGTAAGTTTTTGTCGTAGACTGACAACTCACCACTTCATCCATTATGTCGAGACCTGAGTAGTTAGACAAATTACTTCAACAGAACCGGCATAGTCGATGTGACAAAGAAGAGTCTGGGCCACCAGTACACGCTGGCGGAAGTTCTTCCGCAATGAGTTGCGCGCAGTGGAATTCATAAGGTTGCGGAAGTATTTCCGCCGTGCAGTACTAGTAGTCAGTCATTATGGAATTGACGGATAACGATCAACTACAGATATAGTCAACTTTATTCATCAATTCCGATTGACTGACTACTAGAAAGCTGAGGTCAACTAGCCCTTCAAAAACAGATTCATCTTCGTGCCACACTTCGGGCACACACCCTTAGCCATTTTGCGGCCTTTTGCGTTCGTAACAACTTGGGCGTCTTTCATAACCTGCTTAGCTTTACATTTAACACAATATGCTTCGTAATCAGCCATTTTTTGCATCTCCTCTTGCTAAGAAAGATAAGTTAGCCTCATCTTAGCCGAATGTACACAAGAACGCAACCTGACTGCGCCTCATACAGCCCGAAGAGTGTTTCTGCTTCACACTTCGCACAATAATGAGATGTTTGGCGAAAGCATTGACGATTAACACCTTTTGGAGTTTATCGTTAGAATAGCATTTGAGGTGCCTATGTTCACATTCTTGCACATATGTCTACGTCATCATCATCGTCAGTTAGCCGTTATTGCTTCTCTGGCATTCGCTTCGACGGTCTGCGTTGTGTTGCTTGCCTTGCGGATTATCCATACCCGTGGATTTATTCATGTTTATTTGTTGTGGAACCTCTTTTTGGCCTGGTTGCCGATGATATGCTCTCTGGCTGCTTACAATATCTACAAGCGACGCTCGCGGCTTAGTTGGTTAGTTGTGGTATCCTGTGCCCTGGTGTGGCTGCTATTCTTTCCCAACGCGCCATACTTACTGACCGATCTCATTCATCTTCGGCCTCAAGAGAATATACCCTTTTGGTTTGACTTGATTTTAATTGTTGCTTTTGCCTGGACCGGATTCTTTTTGGGCTTAATATCGCTGTTTTTGATGCAAGCACTGGTCCGGAAAGCAATGGGAGCAATTGCGGGGTGGACATTTGCTGTTGGCGTATTGGGGGTGAGCGGGTTTGGGATCTATCTTGGGCGATTTCTGCGCTGGAATAGTTGGGATGTCATCGTGAATCCTCACCTGGTGCTCATAGATATAGTGCAACAATTACGACATCCTGTAGCCAATTGGCATACTCTGGCCTTCTCGGTACTCTTCTCGATCTTTTTGATCGCGACCTATTTGATCTTAATGTCTGTGACGCATCTGTCTGTTGAGACAGATTACACGCACTCGTAACAGTGTTTTGCGCTTCAAGTCATAAACATCGCATCCGGTCGAAAGGCCGTAAGAGGGTAGCCATGATCCGGACACTGGAAGAAAAGGCGATGAATGCCTGGCCGGCTTTGCAAGTAGTCCTATACGATGGATGGATCGTGCGCTTTGCCGATGGCTATACCCGGCGGGCCAACTCTGTCACCCCCTTATACGCCTCCAATCAGGATACGGAAGAGAAGATCCGTCTATGCGAGCACTTTTACTCGCAACGCGGTCTGAAGACAACCTTCAAGATGACCTCGGAAAGCACTCCCGCCGGATTGGATGCTCTGTTGGCCGGGAAAGGCTATCAGGTCGATGCTCTCACCAGTGTCCAGACACTGGCACTGAGCGATCTCGAAAGCGTCGATTGCGCGGCTAAGCTAGAGGAGACATTGTCCGAGGCGTGGTTATCGGCTCAATGCCGGCTGGGCAAGCTCGGAGATCGGCAAAAAGCAATACAAAGCCGGATTCTCCAACATATTGCTCCACCGGCTTGCTTTGCGTCCATCGACGTCGATGGTGAGGTGGTGGCATGTGGAATGGGGGTGCTGGAGGATGCGTTTTTAGGCATCTTCGATGTGGTCACCGCCGAAGCGCATCGAAGGCATGGCTATGGCAAACAACTGATGCTTCATTTGTTGGGATGGGGATGGCGCAGCGGTGCCAAAACAGCCTACCTGCAAGTCATGCTCAACAATCCTCCAGCACTCAGTTTGTATGAGAAACTGGGCTTCAGCGAGGTTTACCGGTATTGGTATCGGACAAGCCTGAGTGTTTTGTGACCATGACTGTCGGCTATGGTTTCGAACCCTGACGCCTTACCTGGGCCGCGAAACGCTAGGTCGCCCAGGTGCGTCGCACCAGCGAGAAGCCCCATTCGTTGTCCTGGCGGGTAATGTGATACAACCAGCCTCGGCCAAAAAACGGCCCAAACAGGCAGTCGAAGCCAACCAATCCTTCACCTTCAAACATCAGGTGGGCCGGATAGCTGATAGTAATACCTGCGCCGCGTCGTGGAGGTAAGCTTGGCCGCTGTACGCGGGACGACTCCTGCGCGGTAGAATTGCTCTCCAGTCGATTCAGATCAGGCCCCTGCCAGTGATACTGCCATACATCGACTATTGCTGCCCGGTTCAGCTTGAAATCGGGTGGCGTTTTCCCTTCGTAGCAGCGCACCGTGATCAGACACTCCTCCGGTACACGACCTTCGCTCAAGAAAGGATCCAACATCAGATGCTCAATGGCAACCCGGACAATTAGAAA
Organism: Anaerolineae bacterium; assembly: GCA_016928235.1. Classification (GTDB taxonomy): domain Bacteria; phylum Chloroflexota; class Anaerolineae; order Aggregatilineales; family UBA3940; genus JAFGMS01. The sequence goes on from JAFGLD010000056.1 coordinate 6,425, forward strand.
CTGGAGAAGCGGCTCGGAGCTGGCTTGCAGTTGTCGATGAGCCCAATAGACAGGTGACAAGCGACTGGATGGAGGGTCCAGCAGGTATTCAGGCGGGTTCATTAACATCTCGATCCGGTCATCCATGTGCCCCAGTGCCCACTGAGCTGAATCTCGCACGCGGAAGTCTTCATCCTCTATGAGATCTTCGAGGCGCTCACGCTCTGTCTCAGAGCCGATAACTCCCAACGCACGCGCGGCGACCGGTCGCAAGTTTCGATCTTCCAGATAGTCCAGGATTTGCGGGAGGACGCTTAACCGCCCACAGCTTGCCATTGCCATAATGCCTTCGGCAAGCGTACGCTCAAAGACCAGGCGAGATGACGACATGGGACGAGCTTTTTTAGCATACTCTGCGCACACACTTTCCCAAGCTTCTTCCACCATCACACGTAAGCTCTCGGTAGCCAGCTCACTGGGATAAGCATTGAACAGACGCGTAGACATCAAACGATGCGACCAGTCCTGAGAAGAGAGAAAGGGAAGGATCGCCTCGGCCAGGCCGTACCGATCGAGTGGCATGAATTTGTTAGCCAACACACGTAATGCTTCCAGAGCTGATACGCCTGTTCCTTCCGGTTGATGGCGTAAGTACTCAATAACTGCATCTAATGCCTCGGCTTCACCGACTGCAGACAGGCGGGCTAACGCTTCTTCCTGTTCCTGAGGTGAACCACAACGCAGGTTATTGAGCAACTCTGACTGTGTCCAGTTATCAGGGATTGATGAGTTTGGCAGCATAGATTCTTACCCCATCTCGTTCCACATCTTGGATTAATGACTCTAGTCACCTTTATAATGAGACACAATTTGGTCTGTTATACTCAAGAGGAATCACTATTTATGACTATCTGTCTTATAATACCACAGTGTCGTCAAAGTAGGGGAGGTTGTTGGGACATTTTTAGGAAATGTTCACTGATTTCATCAGAGTAAAGCAAATATCGTTTATACAATAGACTCAATCGGTAATAACTGAGTTACGCATAAAACAAGCCGGGCTGTACATATGGTGCGTCTGTTTTCGATCAAGTCTAATAACCAGCTTTCTACACTGAGATCGCCCACTCTATATACCTGACATGCGTGCTGTTGTCTATCATTTACCAGTTGGAAGATTTTCCGAAACTCCGCATTTTTCATCTGGTATATTGATATCTTCTCAATACATCGGAATGTGTTCGGACTTTGTTCCTTGCTTTTTGAAAAGCTACATATAAGTTGGTCTTGAAAGGAATAGTTGTCATGCAAACAATCATCGGTGTTGATGTTGGCGGGACTCTATTGCGTGCTGCGCGATACGACCTCGACCTGAACTCACTGGAACGTGTCGAGCAACCAACCCACGCTGAGCTTGGTGGTGATGTTGTCCTGGAACGCCTCTATCAGGTTATCAGGCAAGTGCTGCCGAAACCTCCGGATACCTTTTTGGGCATTGGCGTGGCGCTTCCCGGGCCGGTCGATATGGCTCATGGTATCCTGATCGCGCCACCTAATCTCCCGCTTAAAGATGCTCCAATAGCGCAACTGGTCGAACAGGCAGTGGGCGGCCCGGTTTTTATCGGTAATGATGCCGATCTGGCAGGACTGGCCGAACACCAGATGGGAGCCGGCCGCGGCACGACTAACATGATCTATATCACGGTTAGTACCGGCGTTGGCGGCGGGCTGATCCTGGACGGCAAAATATATACCGGACGTGGGCAGGGCGGCGAGCTTGGCCACATGGTTGTGTGGCCTGACGGTCCAATGTGTGGTTGTGGCAAGCAAGGTCACCTGGAAGCGGTTACGTCAGGGACCGGCATCGCTCGATCCGCACGGGAACGGTTGAGCGCGGGTGAACAATCTACCCTGATCGAGATGGTAGACGGCGATTTTTCCCTGGTGACAGCCAGGCTGGTCGGGCAGGCTGCGGCCGTTGGCGATGCGCTGGCGATGGATATTATCACGCGCGCCGGCCGTTATCTGGGCATTGGTATCGCTTCGCTTATGATGCTGTTTAACCCGGAGATGTTTGTCATTGGTGGAGGGGTTAGCAAACTGAACACCCTGCTGTTTGATCCCATGCATGAGGCCATCCGGGAGTACACGATGCACCCTCGCTACTGGGAAGAAGTCCCTATCGTCCGAGCACAGCTGGGCGATGACGTTGTGTTGACGGGCGCGGCGGCTTTGGCAAAGATGGATGTCAAACAAGGTAAGATATGAGCAGGGCTGGTGCAGACAAACAGCAAGCTGGTTGTTTTCCGGCAATAGCTTCTCGAACAGGTGCATAACACAGGTGTTGTTGGCATTACATAACGATGAGGCCTTCAGTCTGTACCTGCAAGGTATCCTGGCTATGATGAAACTGAAGCGCGAGCCACGCTGCTTTCTGGTCCAGGTAGCGCGTGAAGCTGTGATACCGATGCAAGAAGCGCTGAACAAATTCCGAGAATTGAACAGCACGTTCTATGAAGCCGACGCGCTCACCTGGCTGGGCGCGGGTGAATTGAGCCTGGGCCAGATCGATGAAGGGTTAGCACACCAACACCAGGGATTGGTGATCCGGAGAGCATTGGGGGATCGTCACGGCATGGCCTGGGTGTTGCTTGGCCTGGGGCACATGTGCTACAACCTGTGCCAATACCAGGAGGCCGAGAGCTACATCCGGCAGGCTTCCGGCATCTTGCGAGAATACCGTAGCATCAAGGGAATCGTCATTAGCCTGATCACACTGGCGTTGATAACACTGGGCAGGGGGAACCTGGCAGAGACGCGCGAGATCGCTCAGGAGATATTAGAATGTGCCCAGAGTGCCAACAACCTGGAAGGCATACTCAGTGCGTCAGGCATACTCTCGATCCTGGCCAGTGTGGAGCGAGAAGATTACCAATCCGGAATGGAGCTTGCGCGACGATCACAGGAGACACAAGGGCGCTCCTTTGTTGGTCATATCGATCCGCATGTTCACGCCGGATTGTCGTTTGCTGCCTGTGGTCTGGGTGACTTTGTCATGATGCGCCATAATGCCAGTTATTTGTTCCGTGGATCGTACACCGAGCCGTCATCCGGCTCGACAGCACTGGTATTGGAAGCTGCCGCCCGATGTCATGAGGGCGATCTGACCAGCGCCATTGAGCTATTGGCTCTCACGGAACAACTCGCCGATTATGGCAGAGGATGGATGGCACATTGGGCATATCTGACACGCTTGCGGGCCGACCTGAAAAGCCGGCTTGCTCCCGACTTATATGCTGAGGCATGGGAACGCGGCATGAGGTTAGATGTAGAGACAACGATCAGAGGCATTGTTGAAGCACAATCGTTTGACGCTCAAAGTCAGGCTAACCGGGCCTTGCTTGACCCATTGACCGAGCGAGAACTAGAGGTCTTGAGGCTGGTCGCCGCCGGCATGTCCAACCGCGAAATTGCCGATCGCCTGGTGCTGACAGTGGGAACAGTCAAGGTACATACTCAACATATCTATCAGAAATTAGGTGTCAGCAGCCGTACACAGGCTATAGCTAAGGCTGCGGATATAGACCTGATCTAGCAAAAACTAGAGTTTATTCGCAATAAAAGTGGACATGAGACTTTATCGACAATAAGGTATCTTCTCAATAACTTGGGGTGGTTTTTAGTTCTTGGTGATTAGTTCTTGTTTTTTTTGACCGTTGACCCGTGATTTGCGCCTAAAAGCTGATCACCGATCACCAAGAATTAGCTTGAAGTTGCCCCCCCCCCGGATTATTCAGAAGATACGCCGGCACCAAACGGTGCTCCTTACACACGTTATTGCTGCCATACTCCTGCCATACTCCTACCATACTCCTACCATACTCCTGGTCTTCCCAACCCGTGTCCTGTCTCCTTAATGTGTTTCAGTATACGCCCCGATCTTGTCGGCAAATCTTCGAAATATTTCGTAGGGACAGGCTTGAGAACTACCCGATTGACGGGCCGATCCTGTTTGCCGACAGCATCATGCCATTACGGGATCCAGGTTGCTTGCCATTTATCCCGTTCGCCCACTGCATAGATGTCCGGCACGCTGCACTCGGGCTGGAAGCCGGGTTGATGGAGAACGTACAGGCCATTGTTCCAGGTCAGCACGAGCAGCCGCTGGCTGTCGGGTGACCAGGCGGTGTAACCGGCAACCGGGCATAAGCCAGGAGAAGTCATGGGCGCTCCGACCCATAACGTCTTTGGCACCGTTGCCCATGGATTTTCATGCCAGGCCCACCATTGCCCATCGGGGGAGATGCTGCGGGTGGGCAGAGATTCGGGCCGCGGCGCGCCAAACTGCATGGGCGCCTGGGTGACCTCGCCGGTTGGCGCGATCAAGTACAGCAGTCCCTGATGTGACCATCCCAAGAATGCCTCATCCTCGGCCGACCAGAAGGCATCGACGATACCGTGGTCGAGAAGCTCGGTTCGCTCACCGTAGCGGTACAGGACGAGCGGCATATCGACAGTATGGGGTGCCAGCAGCCAGACATTGTGCTCCTTGCCGAAAATAGCCCGGTAGAACGTACCGGTCAGGATGATAGAGGTCTCCCCGGTCTCGATGTTCGCCGTGTAGATTTCCGCCGCGCCGGTATCCCAGTCGCTGGTACTGAGGATGATCTCGGTTGTGTTGAGCCAGCCATAAGATCTGGTCATGTTATCTTGTGTCAACACATGCCCGCCGGCTCCATCGACCCTGTCAGCCTGGTAGCCGCCGGAGCCGCTGGGCACGAACATATTCAGGAAATCGAACTCTCGGTGGAGCAGGTAACGGCCGTCGGGTGACCAGCTTAGATCGTAAGAGTGAGTCGGGCTGTCTGTCAGGCGGCTGACCTTGCCCTGGATGTAATCGTACAGGTAGACATCGACCGAGGAGCCGTTCAGCATCCCGACAAAAGCGAGTGTGCTCCCATCGGAAGACCAAGCCGGACCATTGCTGAGCTGGAGCGCGCTGCTCAGATCGTACAGCCGCTCTTCGCTGTCCAGAGTGATCGACGGGTTGAGAAGTTCGACGATCTCCCTGGGCTGGCCACCGGGCAGCGATAGAAGTTTCAGCGCATAGCTGGATTGGTCGGCATATTTCAGATTGGTACCGGTCAGGTAGGCAATGACGGCGCCTCCGGCGGCCGATGAATAGGGCCTGATCCGGAAACTGACGACGGGTTCTGCATCCAGTTGGGTTAGCCCGGAACCATCGGCATTCATGGCCCACAAATAGGATGTATTGGTGGTGTCTTCACGGTCGGAAGTAGCCAGGAAGACCAACCATGGGCCCTGGTCTGAGAGCGGCGCATCCGGGCATGGATCGACCTCCGGGATGGCCGTCAGCGCGGCAGGAGATGGCGCGAGGGCAGTTGCCTCCCGGTCAGTGGGCTGTGCTGTTATGAGCAGACTATGGAAAGGATCCCGCGTGGCTGTTAGCCTACTGAGCAGTGTGGCGGAATAGTCGACCGAGGGGATAGGAGATGGAGTCAGCGTTGACACCGGCTGGGTGAGCGGATCTGGTTGGATAGTGGTAGGGATGACTTCAAAGCCCATTAATATTTGGAAGAGAACTGCCAGGATGATACTGTTGATGGCGCCAAAGAACATACCAGAGAAGAAATTCTCAAATGGAGCGATCTTCAAATCGTGAGACTTCTTTGCTCGCTTTTCGATGATTCGCACGATTGTCTCAAATATCGTCAGCGTTAATCCTCCGACCAACGCGCCCAGCCCGACAATGTAGATGCCTGGGTTCAAGACCACGCTTTCATCAAGGATGCCAAGTGTCCTGTTCATCCCATAGGGGATATATCCGCTTTCCAATGCCGCGCCGACCACTCCACCAAGGACGGGCGCGTGAAATGCTATCCAGGCCTCGAAGGCGACGGCACAAAAACCTCCGCCCTTAGCCGAGAATACGATGAAAACAATGACAAGAAGGAGGATGCCACCAATCACACTCAGCGCCGACCCAAGGGATGTCATCTTCAGGACATTTGGAAGCGTGGCGATGGTCTCGGCAAGCCCCTTCATGGGAATACAGGATAGGATACCGATCACACTCCCAGTACCAAACACCAGCATCAAGGAGCACATCACATTCACAACCTGTCCTGGTTTAGAATGGACAAACTTCTGGGCTTTGGTGAGGGAATCTGGCGGTGGCTGAGTATTCCCGGCTGCCGGAAGCTTGCCCATCACTAACGCCAAGATAGTCAATACGATGAAGAAACCACCAACCCAGAGCACCTCCGGTCCCTGTCCGGCGGTAATCATCCATGCAACGACAATCATCCAACCGAGGGTTAACGTGAGTGTCAGTACGCCACATGCGGCTTTGTTCACATGATCATTCCACATCTTGCCCTTCCCTGTTGCCATTCCTTGAGAATAGTGTTGAGTCGGCGATTGCCGGTTTGAACTGGTTTGTAGGCAGTATGCCCTACAAAAAGTTGTTTCACTGCTGAGAAAGCAGAGGAAAAACATAGGATTTTGTCAGCGATCCTTGCGATAAACCTCCAAAGCGGGTTGAGTACACAACAATACCTTCGCTACAATCGAGAAGGCAGAAAAAACCATCACTCGATGATCGGGTTGTCGGTTCATAAGCGTCAATTTAAGCAAAACCTTCTTGATATCTTGCCAAAAAGGCCGGTATTTTTTCGAAAACCTTCTGATCTTTTTCCTGGTCTACCCATTGGCAAAGGTATTGGTACAAGAAAGACATTATTACGATTTGCGTTACTGAAGGGCGAGAATATGACTTCTATCCCTTTTTGGGCGATGTCAAAAGGCATCCATACGCCTGGGTTATATGGGCCCGATCCCATACCGGCGTTATGAAATTGGGTTTTGTCCTCATTGGCCCTATTATCCGTCACCCCATCACATGATTCCTCTACATGAAGCGCATGATATGCACGCCTAAGTCTGACGTCTCGGCGCTTACCGCAGACTGATAGGCCCCCTTTAGCGTATCGACCGCAATATAGGGATCGCAATAATCTGGATCAGGATATAGATCGCGACTGCTACAGCGATCCCGCCCCAGCGGATCGAACGCGATTTGGCAAAAAAGCTGATGGCAGCGATGCCGATGACAATCAAAAGAACGATACTTGCGCAAATCAGGATGCTATCTGTGTTGATGAGGCCAACGGCTACGCCCAGGGCGAGCAGCGCATTGGTGATCACATTGGCAATGACGAGTGAGCTGCATCCAATGCCCAGGCTACCCATAAACGAGGTTTCTTCCACGCCGGGATAGCCGGTATAGTGCTGGCCGCGCATTGTCTTACAGGATTCACACGAAGTGCGCCAATCCGGGTTCAAGGACTTGCACCGGAGACAGCGCCACTTTCCTTCTGGAACAGGCTCAGATTCAGGAGATGCTGCCGCTTCAGGTGAGCGTCCGGATACCGAAGTTGTCGGCACGCCGGTCATGCTGGCGCCACAGGCTGTGCAATGCAAATTGCGAATGGGATTCAGCTCGTTACACTTCGGACACATTCTTGTTTCTTCCATATTACCTTTCTCCTTTTAGATAATGGTGTTTCACTACTATGGTGGAACAAAACAGACTTGCTCGGCAATAGGCATGCTATGCGTCAAGTCCGGCTTATTTTATGCGTAACTCAGTTATTTTCGATAAAGTCTACTGCCCCGCTACGGGGATTACCCGCGGCACACTGCCTGCTTCCACTGGTACCCCAGAACCGTAGACAAGATGTCCGGATGGGCTCTCGGTTGATAGGAGAAGAGACAGATAAGGTCTGCCTAACTAAAGAATGATACCGGAGTCAATACCATAACTGTCAACTTAAGGTCTCCTGCGAGAATGGGGATCTACAAGCGTGGTTGGCGGATTCCTGCCTACGCGGGAATGACAGCAACAACCATCGTGAATTACCGGTGGGGATGGATTTTCCGGACAGACTTTTCATTCCTTGTCTCAAGCTTGTATTCATCATCCCAGCGTGCCTGACACTGTTCCGACTTTCTAATTGTGGCGGAGGTGTCGCAACTGGGAAAGTTATTTAATCGCTATGCCTAAAACGACAGGTACACCTATCATTCCGGCAAGCACTTCTCGCCCGGCCGCCTATCACTATACTCTCGTTGTGAATTTTCCGCTGGCTCTCATGCGCCGCGGCCGACGACCGTCGCACTTCCTTGACGAAGTGTGCGACATATGGTACATTCCTGGCAGATTTAGGGGGCGTGGTGTAGTGGTTAACATGCGGCCCTGTCAAGGCCGAGATCGCGGGTTCGAATCCCGTCGCTCCCGTAGTGGGTACAACTCTTTGGGGTTGTGCCCATTTTTGTTTGAGGCAACAGCTTTGAGGATCTGATCCGGAGCAGCATCGGGCATATCGAGCACAATGCCGAAATCGGGGTAAAGTGCGACCGCAATCACACTGTGATTATAGAGGAATACACGGTCGATAATCTTAGACATTAACTGTCTTCTGGCCTCTTGTGGGTCATCAACATCAGCACACTGATCCCAATAGCTCGTGAAATGGGTAATGAGATCAGCCGCTTCCTCCAACCTATCATAATCTAAAGGCCGTAAGGATGCAATCTCGCGCTCAAGCTGGCTGGTTTTTGCCAGATACTCCTCCGGCAATAGCTTGCCATATTCCCAGCTGAACTGCACACGTTGTTGTTGTTCCTCTAATTCGGCGACTTGAGCAAGCACCTGCTGATTACTTTCACGGCTCTTGACAGCGGTGTCAATTCTTTGAAGCGCCTCGGGTGGTATCTGCATTTCTGATAACATCTTAACCAACTGCTCGATTACTATGTTCTCAGCAACATACGGTTGGGTACATTTGCCAAATCCACGGTCGCGTGACATGCAGCGATAGTAGCCGACCTGATCACGGTTGTGCCACGCAATGCGTATCTTGCCGTAGTATTGATCACCAATGTTGTCATGTTCACGTGCGATGCAGTGAGCGCAGTACACCCGATCGGGTAAGATATAGCTTCGAGATTGGTCTTCAGTTTTACGAGTACGGCACATTTTCTCACGTGCAGTTTGACATGCCTCGAAAAGCTCATCGCTGACAATAGGCTCGTGCTTGCCTTCAAACCACTCCATGCGTCCGCGGCGTGATTTGCGATTCTGACCGAGCGATGCACCGTTATAGAGAGTCTCGGCATATGGCACACGGCCCGTATAAGTATGGTTTTGGAGCATATCCCGTACCATCTCTTTGCCAATTGGCCGTTTACCTTGACAATATCTCTGGATGGTGGGTTGTTCGCTCATCCACTCTGCAGTCGTGCGATCGCTGTATCTGCCTGTGGCATGACGCTGAAAGGCTTCGAGAACAATCGGAGCTACATCGGGATCGACATAAAGTCCTGCAGGCTGCTCTTGGGTAGCTTGCCTGCTTGTTATTAGGATGTAGCCAATTGGCGCAACGCTGCCGTTAAACTCGCCACGTGCAGCCCTTGCTCGTTTGGCTCGTTTGGTATCTGAACTCAAGTTGCGCGAGTAAAAGGCAGCAAATACAGCGATCATTTGCTCAACCAGTGCGCTGTATGGCGAATCGTCATCGTCTTCGCTGACACCCTCAAC
>JAFGLD010000057.1 GCA_016928235.1 Anaerolineae bacterium
AAAAAACCAAGTGTCATAGATGCACTCATGTGGGATGCATTTAGCCTTAACTTGGAGGCATTTTCTGAATATTCAAATGGCCTCTAAAAACTGATCACTGATCACTGAAAACTGATCACCAAAGACGGTCATACAAAGTGCGAAATTTAGGCTATAGATGGTAAGACAGGGCGGTAGGGGATGGCGATTGGGCAATTGGTGGGTTCCGGTAGCCGCCTATGATAATTTGCCCGGCGCGAGACTTAGGCATATAGTGTTGTGGTTGCAATTCCGCAGCCGGCCGTTGGCGAGGATGAGATGTTTGCAACGTCCCGGTCAAATAGTGACATTCGAAACATCTCGATCACCCGGTTGATGTCATTCCCGCGAAATGCCTGCCCTCGCAAAGGTGGGGCGAAAGCGTGGGACGGGAATCTGCTTGCTGCGTATAGGGTGTCGATGTGCAAAGTCGAGCTGAGATGACATTCGATGCTCGTTGTGTCCATTCTGTAGGCAAAACACTTGCTCATCGAGTGAGTTGTTACCAGATCCTGATCAACATTCTTGGAGGTAAATATGACGAAAAGCTCAACACGAACAGCCCGGCGCGCCGAACGAGAGGCCAGGCGCAAAAGAAAGCAAATGACGTTGATCTCAATTGGCGTCATGGTCGTTGTCGCGATTGTGGCCATTATCTTTCTGGTCATGCCCAAAAACGATTTTAAGGACGTTACCGAGCTGCAGATTAAGGATCTCGTGATCGGCACAGGCCCGGAGGCCCAAAGTGGTGACATGGTCAGTGTCCACTACACCGGTTGGCTGACTGACCGCACCAAGTTTGATTCGTCGCTGGACGGAGGCCAGCCTATTGAGTTTGTCTTAGGCCAGGGAAATGTGATTGTAGGGTGGGATCAAGGCGTTGTCGGGATGAAAGTGGGCGGTAAGCGCAGGCTGGCTATTCCCCCTGATATGGGTTACGGCGAACAAGGCGCAGGTGGGGTCATCCCGCCCAATGCAACGCTCATCTTTGAAGTGGAGTTGTTGGGCATTCAATAGACCTTATCGACCATAGACATGCTATGCGTAAAATTCGGCCTATTTTATGCGTAACTCTGTTGTTTCCGATAAAGTCTGCCAGTACAGTTGGACAGAATTTTTAACATTGACCGGTGATCCAATATCTTGGCCAATGCTGTCATTAAAATTGGGTTCGGGTTTTCCGGACACCATTTTAATTGTTCCGCCTCACATGGATGATCGCATTTCCAATGCGTCTGATAGCCTTTTCTGCCTTCTCGATTTTGGCCAGGGTATTGGTGATCGGTGATCAGTTTGAAATCACAACCGACAGATCGCGGATCACAAGGAATGTGTGGCGGACGATGGACTAAAGGCACACATGTTGCTGCCTCAGTTCACGCATATTCGCGAACACAGTAGTTGTGCGCGGTAAAAAACTGATCACTGATCACTGAAAACTGCTTACTGCTCACCTGTCAATGTTAAAAACTTGATCATCGAGTAAGAACTACCCGAACTACCCCAGGTTATTGAGAAGATACATCGAGTGTGGCTGACTGACAGTAGCCGATCCGGCACGTTATTGTATGGTGTCCACTCTAAATACGGGATAATCCGATGCGATTTTTTCAAACGCCGAGAGCGGCGCGTCTTTACTGATCGGGATGTGCGGACGGGCCCCAGGAGCATGTTGTAAATAGGCTTTCAAGATAGATGCCCTCTGCCCGCTAGCGATCTCTTCCAGGATGACCTGCTCGCGAATGCCGTGCTGGAGTATGGCATTGCCTCCAGCGGCTTTGACATTTCGCACCCAGTTTGCCTCTTCTCCCAGCATAGACACAAGATATCTCTCCCCATTGATGACGGTCATCACCAGTGGAAAGCTGATTGTTTTTCCCGATTGTCTCCCGGTAACTTCTAACGTGACAAGGTAGTTAGGAGATATCCCGATTGAATGAAGCCAGGCCCATCCTCTATTGAGTATTTTGGCCAATATATGTGGGCGTCCTTCCCGATACATCCATCTCTTGAAAGCCACTTTTTCCCTCCAGTCTAACCTTAAAAAATCCCATGATGTACTTGCCGACATCCACAAATATAGTATCTTCTCAATAATCAGGGGGACACCAATCGGGAAACCGGGTTTTTCGTTGTTGAACAGGCCATCCTGACTGCGAAAGCGGCATCAACTCTGGGCCGTTCTTGTGGAAGGAAAAACCCGGTTTCTCTTGCCGAGGGTTTTCCCCTCTTTTTTTGAGAAGATACCAAATATAGTGGATATCGGATTCATGCTGCCTGTAACCTGGTACGCAAGAGAATGTTGCTGGTAGCAAAGCTGACAATCCACCTCTACCTGTCAACCGGCTATTTTCTCCCATCGCAGCCGGCAAGGCAGCTTCACTTCGTGAAAACTCCGTGAAATTTCTATTCAAATTCCATTATTGCCGTCTCTGACAACACCCTCCATGTCATAATCAGGTTAGATGTAGTGGCCTGGTATTGATAGTTAGCCTGATGTCGTGCCGCGGTGTGGTATAGACAGAGTCGAGATGGGATGAGGAAGCGCAATCATGATGCTATATGACTGTTACAAGAAGTTCTGTCCGGAAGAATACGTCGTTGAAGTGCTGTGCATTGTCGCTGAGTATGATGGGCCTTATCTCTGTATTGGGTGGTATGTCGAAGATCCGGACCCTTGTGTCGATTGGTATCAAACAGATGACGGCTCATCGCCTAAAAACCGGCTTATCCTTGAAGGGAAGTACTACATGGTGAGCGATTATTGCTGGATAGGGGTCAACTGACATCTGAGCATAGGTTATGATACGGGCCTGGTGCCGCCTGGTTGTCTAATACTCGATGATCAAGTTTTTAACATTGCCGGGTGATCAGTGATCAGTTTTCAGTGAGCAGTCTAAAATCTGACATAGTCTCCATATGTTGTGTTTGCACATTCGTTTCGCTCGCGTTGAGTTTCCCTGGTATAGCAATACGTTCGCTAACCCCGTCATTCCCGCGAAAGCGGGAATCCACCTATCGCGCTTGACGAATTCTGCTGACAGAAATGACACTTGAGCACATCATTTGGTGCCGGTGTCCAAAAAACTTGATCATCGCGTAACAGATATCGACCTCCAGTGGGTCACTAAAGCCTGTTTCTACTGCGCCATTCCTCCTGTCGTCCCTGGTCGCCATTTTATTCGTTGGATGGTGGGGATTTTGCAGGGTATGGGACTGCCTTTGACGCCATTTCTCGCTTGTGCCACCACCCAACCTACACAAGATATCACTCTTATCCTTGAATGATCCAGACCACACTATTTTCGGATTTTACAGAAGGAGCGAGGATGCCATGATCATCCCCTAATCTCCAAACCATTTTGCTATCCCCTTTTTCTCTGGCGGACTGATCTTGGATATTGCCTGATGAACTGCCTCACAGAACTCCTGCGCAGCTGCTTCCGGTCCCAGCCCGATATACCCCCGTGCGCGACCTTTGGAACCCTCAACGTACCCGCAAACTTCCAGGCCAGTGTCTCCTGTAAGGCCGGATGCATAGGCTCTGGCCTGAATTTCTTTCAGTCTGGCGGCGTTCAACAAAAGCCCGGATTTATCGCCACTGCATACCCAGATCAGCCACTGCTCGGTGAGAATGATACCTGTATAGATCGTCTCATCTGACTCGCCATCCAGCCAGGATGACAACCATCCGGCACTTTTTCTCGTAGAGACAGTTTCACAACACAAAAGTGTTTCAGCTTCCGGATCACCCAAACAATGCTCCTGGAAATAATGCTGAATGGCCTCAAATAATTCAGGACGCAATTGGCTTACAAAACATGCTCGTGTGGCGCGGTTATAATCACTCATCCATTGCTCTTTCCGGTCATAATGGCATTTGAAGTCTCGTCACACTGATATTACCGCAGAGTTCCAAAAAAAGGAGACAGAGCAGATCGAGGAGACTGTGTACAAGTGGCCCGCTCGACGTACCTAACGGGGGGAGCTAACCTCAAGCGAATTCCTGGTAATCAGTTTTCAGTGCTCGACGATTGTGGTTCAATCGTCAAGCACTGAGAACTGGTCAATAGTAAAAACTTGATCGTCGAGTAAAAAACACCTCAGATTATTGAGAAGGTACCTCGCTTTTGCCTCATCCCTCGTCACCCATCACTCGGTTTCTAGTTATATCGGGCATATCCAATCTTCACACGCTATAATCAACTGCTGACACCAGCCTCGCGTGACACCTGCGCGATGTGTTCAAAAACCTCACCCTTCAACCGGAGAAAAACGACCTCCCTGTGAAACCCATCCATCTTATCCTCATCTATGCCCGCAAATACAAACTGGTCTTGAGTATTGCGGCCTTGAGCATGTTGGCGCTGGTCGGCATGCAGTTGCTGATCCCATGGATCATCAGAATACTCATTGCGGCCATCACTGCTCCCGATGCGACCATGGATGTGATGAGCCTGGTTACCCGGCTAACCGTCATTGTGCTGATGATTTATCTGGGCCGTGCAGTCTTGCAGTTCTTGCGTTCCTACATGGCACACATCGCCGGGTGGGGTGTGGTGGCTGATGTTCGCAAGTATATCTACGAGCATATGCAGAGGCTCTCCCTTCGCTTCTACGAGGACAAGCAAGTCGGCCAGTTGATGTCCAATGTCATCAACGATACGGATTTGTTTGAACAGCTGATCTCCCATGCCATCCCGGATATCATCGTCAATGTGATCACATTTGCCGGCGTGACTGCGATGCTGTTCAGCCTGAACTGGCAGTTGGCGCTTTTGAGTACTATCCCCATCCCTCTGGTGATTCTGTCTCTTCGTGTATATGCCAGATACGTGCGCCCTGCCTTCCGCCACCGGCAAGAGGAATTGGGCGACCTGAATGCGATGCTCAATGACAACCTGGCCGGTATCCGCGAGATCAAGGCCTTCACGCGGGAGTCTGACGAAGTCACCCGTATCCATAAACGCATCGACAGTTATCGCCAGTCACTGCTGAATGCGCTGAAATTGATGGCAACCTTCCAACCGTTTGTAGACTTTACATCTTCGATCGGGACGCTGATTGTCATTTACTTTGGGGGAAGCCTGGCACTACGAGGAGACCTTCCGATAGCTGATCTGGTGGCTTTTTTCCTGTACCTGGAGATATTCTACACACCTGTTCGCAACTTGAGCACTGCATGGGAAGCCATACAGAGTTCGTTAGCTGGCGCGGACCGCGTAGCCGACTTGCTGGCTGAAGATGAGGAACCACAAACCAATCGGGGCGCGGTTGTCTTTTTGGGACGGGCAACAGGCGATATCGCCTTTCAAGATGTACATTTTGCCTATATCCCCGGCAATCCAATACTGGAAAGCATCTCATTCGACGTCCCCGCCCAGTCGGTGGTGGCGCTGGTGGGGCCAACAGGTGTTGGAAAATCCACATTGGTCAGTCTGATCCCACGTTTTTACGATGTAACCAGCGGGATCATAACACTGGATGGGCGTGATATTCGTGACTATACGCTGGACAGTCTGCGCCAGCAGATCAGCATTGTCCTCCAGGATGTTTTCCTGTTTTACGGCACCGTGCGAGAGAATATTCTGTTTGGCCGCCCGGATGCCACCTATCATAAGATGATCGCAGCAGCAAAAACAGCCAATGCGCACGATTTCATCATGGGATTGTCCGATGGTTATGACACGCTCATTGGCGAGCGTGGCGTGAGGCTGTCCGGCGGCCAGAAGCAGCGCCTCTCGATTGCGCGGGCAGTCCTTAAGGACGCGCCGATTTTGATCCTCGACGAGGCTACCTCGTCGGTCGATACGGAGACCGAGCTGCTCATCCAACAGGCATTAGAACGCCTGATAAAGGGCCGCACAACCATCATCATCGCCCACCGGCTCTCGACTGTTCACAATGCAGACCAGATCGTGGTGATGGAAGATAAATCGATCTCTGAGATGGGCACGCACAATGAGTTGATGAATCTGGATGATGGCCTTTATCGCCGTCTGTCCGGCGGGTATGGCAATATGTGAGTGTAGAGATCATAAGTGTCAACTTAAGCTCAATCGTAGTGTGTGATTGGCTGTTAGCTGTTAGCTTTTGGCTATTAGCTTCTGCCAGGCGGCCGCG
>JAFGLD010000058.1 GCA_016928235.1 Anaerolineae bacterium
AAAAAGATCGAGAAGTTTTCGGAAAAAGATCATGATCTTTTTTGAAAGAGATCGAGAAGTCTTTTGCTTAAGTTGACGCTTATGGTTGTAGCACAACCACAATGTTTGGAAAGCCACTCTTTGCGAATTGGCAAGTGACCCTTTCAGGGATGACCAGGAGGATCAATGGGATAACGCCGGGATAAATTTGGGATGATAGATAAAGAAACCCTGGATGATGATTAGGACGCTTGCAACAGATAGGCTCTCTGTGTTTCCTGTTGCATTTCCTTGACACAGCTATCGGCGATCCGGGGATAAGCAAAGTTGAGATATGGTCTTTTCCAAAAACAGATGAGCCCTTTGATTTGCCAAAGAGTCTGCTGGTTGATTTGGACAAGTCCTGCACTCTGATGGGTAAAAATTTGACCAGGTCACGATAATTGCCTGGCTGGGGGGATGAAGATGACATTACATAAGGCCGAATCGGACGAAGATTTGAGGCAACGCCAAGAACTGTTGCAAACAAACCTTCTGAGCAACTGGGAGTTGATCGTTGCAGCAAACCGCGCGCCCGTGGTTTTTGAAGCCTCTGAGGGTGATGATTTGCAGTTTCAACGCGGAAAGGGCGGGTTGGTTACCGCTCTTCTCGGTTTATCCAGATATACCGATGCGTCCTGGATTGCTTGTGCCAGCTCTGAGGCTGATGCGATCTGGCGTGAGGGGGATGTGCAGTTCCAGGATGACGATAATAGGGTGCATATTCAATTCCTCACGCCGACAACACAAGCCTATGATGGTTACTACAATGTTATCTCAAATCCATTGTTGTGGTTTTTGCAGCACTCGATGTGGGATATCTCCCGGACACCTGTGATCAATCGAGCCACTTGGGAAGCCTGGGAAGACGGTTATATAGTCGTCAACCGCTTATTTGCAGATGCCATTGCTGCGCGCGTGCATGCCGCGAAGCGTCCTGTGCTGGTGATGCTTCAAGATTACCATCTGTATTTGGTGGCGCGTTTTTTGCGGGAGAGGCTGCGTCCGCAAGAATGTCCAATCGTTCTTCAATTTGTCCATATTCCCTGGCCAGGAGCGGAGAATTGGCGCATTCTTCCACGTGCCATGCGGCACGCCATTCTGGATGGATTGTGCTCTGTGGATGTGTTGGGTTACCAGACAAAAGACGATGGATTGAACTTTATTCGTACATGCGAGTCGCATCTACCCCGGGCCAGCACCAACTACAAACGGGGTCGGGTATGGTATCGCAATCACGCCACGCACATTCGCGATTTTCCGATCTCGATCGATGTTGAATCGCTCAGGCAGCTGGCCGAGACACCGGCAGTAGCCGAGTATCGAGCTGAGCTGTTAACATCTTTGGGAGACAGACAACTCATTGTGCGCGTTGATCGAATAGAGCCGAGTAAGAATATCCTGCGGGGATTTTACGCATTTGAGGAGATGTTAGAGCTTTACCCAGAACACCATAACCAGGTGATGTTTTTTGCTCTCCTGGTGCCATCTCGGATGGGTGTCAACGAATACCAGGATTACCTTGACGAACTGATGGCTGCGGGAGGGCGAGTCAATGCGATGTATGGTACTAGTGAGTGGGAGCCTGTGCGAATTCTTTTGGGCGAAAACTATGAACGGGCTGTGGCTGCTTTACAACTATACGATGTCCTGTTAGTCAATTCAATCACAGATGGTATGAATTTGGTAGCCAAAGAAGGCCCGATCGTGAATCGGCGTGATGGCGTCCTCATTCTATCGGAAGGAACAGGTGCTCGTCAGCAATTAGAACCGGGCGCGTTGGTCATATCACCCTACGATGTATATGCAACTGCCCAGGCCCTTCATCAGGTGTTGATCATGCCACTTGAGGAGCGCCGAGAGCGAGCTGAACGGCTGCGGTGGATTATCGAACGTGAGGATATCGGCGTCTGGCTATACCGCCAAATCGAGGCGGTTGCAGAACTGTACCCAACCGGAGAATAGATGTGAGAAAACCATCGACGACCATTTTGCATTATACCGCGCCACCTGTTGTTGGTGGTGTGGAAGCGGTGATCTGGGCACATACTCGGATTTTCGCTGAACATGGCTATCCGGTTACAGTGATGGCCGGGCGGGGTGATGCGTCGGCGCTTCCATCGAACACAGCATTCATGACGATCCCGGAGATCGACTCGCAGCATCCGCAAATTATGCAATTAAGTGCTCTGCTTGAACAAGGTCAGGTGGGTGACGATTTTGGGCGCCTGACTGAATATCTGACCAACACCCTGGCTGCCAAATTAGAGGGCTGCGAGAACTTAATCGTCCACAACATATTGACAAAACATTTCAATTTGCCTCTCACCGTAGCGATTCACAACCTGATCGATAGCAGGGTGATTCGTCATTGTATTGCCTGGTGCCATGATTTCACATGGACCAGCCCCAACTCTCGATCCAAGGTTCACCCTGGCTATCCCTGGGATCTGCTACGTACTTATCGCCGAGATGTGACATATGTTGTGGTTTCCAAGCGTCGGCAGACAACGCTGGCAACCCTATTGGGTTGCCAGGACCAAAGTATTCAAGTCATCTATAACGGGGTAGAGCCAAAAACGCTGTTAGGATTATCGGACGAAGGTTGTTCATTGATCGATCGACTTGACTTGATCGAGAGTGATCTCGTGCTGGTGATGCCGGTTCGTGTGACGCAGGCCAAGAACATCGAATTTGCATTGGGTGTTGTTGCTGAATTGAAAGCACAAGGATGCTTGCCAAAGCTTATTGTGACAGGCCCGCCAGATCCACATGACTCGCAGAGCATGGAATATTTCCGAGAATTGCAGGCACTACGCAAGAAGCTAAAAATCGAAAAAGAAGCGAGGTTCGTGTTTGAGTCAGGCCACGATCCCGAAGTCCCTTACACGGTTGAGTTGAATGTGGTCGGAGATTTGCTCAGGATATGTGATGCGATGTTTATGCCCAGCCATCGGGAAGGCTTTGGTATGCCCGTATTGGAAGCCGGGCTGATTGGCGTTCCGGTGATCTGTACGAAGATCCCCGCGGCAGAAGAAATCGGTGGCGATGATGTGTTGCAGTTTGAGAGTGATGAGGAACCGGCAAAGGTGGCTGCCACGATTCTGACACATCTGGGTCACAGTTCGGAGTATCGCCTGCGTCGACGGGTTCGCCAACACTACACCTGGCGTGCGCTCTTCCGGCGGCAGATTGAGCCATTGCTCAACACCAGATCGGGAAGAGAGGAATCCGGTGTTTAATCGTGTTGACGAGCGCATCATACAGGCAAAAAGACTATGGCTATTTCTGGATTATGATGGCACATTGGCGGAGTTCGCTCCGACTCCTGATCACATCAATCCGGATCCGGAAGTTATCTCCTTACTTACAAAACTGGCTGCGCATTCTCGTTTAAGAGTAGCGATCGTCAGCGGACGTAGTCTCAGTCATATCCAACGTCTGGCTCCAGTTCCAGGCATCTTTCTGGCTGGTTCCTATGGTATTGAGTTTCAAACTCCCACCGGCGAGTTGGTAAATAGGGTAGCATACGCAACTGTTCGCCCATATCTGGATGGCCTCAAGCCACAGTGGGAGAATCTGATTTCTCGGCGAGAGGGTTTTTATCTGGAAGATAAAGGTTGGACGTTAGCCATTCACGCTCGTTTTGCTGCTGCTGATGAGGCAGAAGATGTTTTGGCCATTGCTCGCCGGGCGGCTTGTGAATCAGTCCATCTGGAGTCGTTTCGATTGTTAGGAGGACACAGGTTCCTGGAGATCGGACCACAGTTGGCACACAAGGGGCAGACAGTGGCTTATTTATTGGAACACTATTCCTGGAAAGACGCCTTGCCGCTTTATGTCGGCGACGATGACAAGGATGAAGAAGCTTTCGAAGTGGTCAAGTCAAAGGGTGGGATTGCTGTTCTTGTTTCCTCGGCACCACGACGTACAATAGCTAACTGCCGATTGCCAACGCCTCAGGCAACGCGGTATTGGCTGGAATCCTTTCTCGATATATAGCAATCAGGGTATCTTATGCCCCATTTTCTCGATCGTTATGGTAGGGGAACATCGTCTGCTGCCCAACTATCTCTTCCATGCGGTACCAGTACGGGCGTACCTGTCCGATCAGGTACAACGAGCCGGTCACGACGATTAGATCGTCTGGTTCGGCAATGCCGATGGCGTGCTCCAACGCTTCCAGGGGCGTTCCCCCTTCATACGTAGCGCGTGCTCCTGCCTCGCGTGCTATTTTCGCCAGCTCATTGGCGGGGATGGCAGGCTTTCCTTTGACTCTGGGCTCAGTTGTGATGATGAGCTTGGCCAGGGTTGCTAACCGGCTGAGAATCGATAGGGCATTCTTGGTTTCCAGCATTCCTAATACCATCATGGGCCGCTTATCATGGAACACTTCAGATAGCGCAGCGATCAGGGCACTCATTTTCTCTTCATTGTGTGCGCCATCCAGCACCACCGTTGGCTTCTGTTGTACAACCTCCAGGCGTCCGGCAAAACGTACGCGCTCCAGACCCTCTCGGATCGATTGCTCCTGGAGTTCCATGCCTTGCTCATCTGCATAGATCTCCAGGGCTGCCAGAGCCGATGCTGCGTTGGTAAACTGGTGACCACCCAGCAACCCGATCTCTAAATTGTTCAACGACAACCCTAATCCATGATACGAAAACCGTCCCCCATGCTGAGAGATATCGATGGGGTGATAGTGAACATCCCTTCCCAGTCGGATCGGTCTTGATCCCTGTCGCGCGGCTTCGGCTTCGACCACTCGAAGGGCTTGAGGTGAGACTTCGCCGACTACCACTGGTACGCCCGGCTTGATAATGCCTGATTTGTGGAAGGCAATTTCTTCCAGCGTCTCGCCCAATACACGGGTGTGGTCATAATGGATGGTGCTGATGATGCTGACGCGGGGAGTGATGATGTTGGTGCTGTCATAGCGTCCTCCCATTCCAACCTCAATGAACCCAATTTGACAACTCTGCTCGGCAAAGTGCGTCAGGGCCAGACCCAACCAGGCCTCGGCATAATGAGGAGAGCCCAATCTTTCTCCCTGTTCACGTTCATGCTCGACGGCATCCAGTACTGCAGGTATCAAAGAAAGGGCCCGTTGTGGCTCCATGAGCCTCCCATTGATGCGTACTTTCTCTAGAGGGGTTTGTAAATAGGGAGAGGTATGTGTGCCGACTCGCAGCCCCATTGACAAAAGTATCGATTCGCCGATCATGGCTATCGATCCTTTACCTGATGTTCCGCCGATGTGGATCTTGTCGAATTTGTCCTGGGGATGGCCCAACTGAGCCATCAAGCGATGGGTACGTTCTAATCGGTGGTGGAACTCGATTTCGCGCTCTCTTGGATCGATCAGCCACTCTGCTTCGTGGGTGATCATCTGCTCAATGCGTTTGAATTCCTGGTTGAGTGAAGAGATGTCCAAAAAGTGTCCTTTAGAACCGGAATCCGGCATGATGTCAAAGAGTGACTTTTTGTGTGTTGCCCATGTCTGTCCCCTGGTTGACGGCTGTCAACCGATGAAGATTTCACCAGGTGCACACATATCGCCGAAGGATATCATCGACGGAGCCGCCATAGCCTTCTCCAAACAAATTGAGGTGGCAAAGTAAGTAATAAAGCTGATAAAGCGGCTGTCGCTCTTCGTAGCCGTTTTGCAATGGGAATACCTCACTGTAAGCATCGTAGAATGTCCTGGGAAACCCGCCAAACAGAGTTGTCATGGCGAGATCGGCTTCACGGCAGCCAACATAAACTGCCGGGTCGAAGATCACCGGTTCACCACCCGTTGTGGTCATCCAATTGCCGCCCCATAAGTCGCCGTGGAGTAGTGAAGGCCGGCAATCATCTTCATCGATCCACTCGTCCAGAGTCTCGATCAGGCGATCAAGCAGATGTGCGCGGTGTGCCGGCAGCCTCCCTTGCTGCATGGCCAGATCGCGTTGAACACCAAGGCGCTGCGTTTGGTAAAATTCAAGCCAGGAATTGCTAAGACGGTTTGGCTGGGGTAGTCTGCCGATAAAGTTGTCGTGATCCAAACCGTACTCTGATTGTTTAACGAGATGTTGGCGCGCCAGATTGCGCCCCAGATCCTCGGCGCTTTTGTCATTTTTGTTCTCGCGCTCGATCCATTCCAGGATCAAATAACATGTTGTCGAGTCGGGTACGCAGCCCCAGCCTACCACGAGGGGCACCCGCACGCAGCCTGCCTCGGCCAGACGTGCCAGGCCTTGAGCTTCATCCTCGAAGAAGCCTTGGGGCGGAGAGTTATGCCATTTGACAAAATAAGGCTGTTGATGAGATATGATGTAGGCGGCCAGATTGATATCTCCGCCACCAATGGGAACAGTCTTCACTAACGGGCTGTTATCACCATACGTTCTCAGTGTATTGCAGATGGCTTGAGTTAAAGAGCCTGGAAGACTCATATTCCCTCCTTTTTGCGTATGTGCGCCAGTAACCCAATGCACCCAGCCTCGACCAACCGGTAGACTTCCTCGAAGCGATTTGTGTAATAAGGGTCAGGCACTTCGTGCATGTTTAGCTCAGGCGCATAATCGAGCAGGAGACCAACCTCTGCTTGTGTTGATCCTGAACGCAGGATGTCTTCCATATTGTCCTGATCCATCGCTATCAGGTAATGAGCCTGGAAGAGATCGTTTTGGGACAGTCTACGCGCGATATGGTTGTAAGGAATACCATGCTGCCGCAGCACACGCTGCGTGCCGGAGTGAGCCTCCTCGCCAATATGCCAGCTACCGGTGCCGCACGAGTCGACTTCTATTTGCTGTTCAAGATCGGCCTGGGAAACCAAATGCTGAAAGACAGCTTCGGCCATTGGTGATCGACAAATATTGCCCAGACATACAAATGTAACCTTGATTGCCATTGCGCTCCTCAGTTGGATGGTGTTTGACATTCATTTGTTCAGATTTTGTCAACACATTCTAGTACAGTTGGGCAGAAATAGCCCGGCGGTAAAAAAGCCCTTCATACCTAACTGTTTAAGTGTTTCGCAGGTAGCTATAACTGACGGCTTACTTATGCCGCGAAACACTAGTTGGTTTTGGTTAGTACAGAGCAGGATGTATCGAAATGTTTGTTGATGGATAGCGGTTTGCCATTTGTCGTCCGCGCATTGATAATACCACGATTGCGAGTAACCTGAAGCTTCTATGTAAAACGAGAATATCCAAAATCTGTCAGGTAGTATTGGCACACGCCAGAGAGATGGAAGGGATCGTTGTAAGAATTTTCCGGGCAGGTAGGTGATCATTTGTCGATCTGGACAGGGGGCATCCCCGCGGAGGCGGGAATCCATTAAATACGACAGGTGGATTCCTGCCTTCGTGGAAATAACATGGAGCATGGCCAAGGGTATTGTTCTGAAATGGGCCTGTGCACATACCACATTTTTGGGCTTTGTCAATGAAGTCACTGACAACTTTTGGATGCTTCTCATGAAACCTTAAAACTTTCCGGGCGTCTGAACTTTTTAAGGTTTCTATGCTTGTGTTTGGTTGCAACAGTTCCAACGCCGTGCTATCATGAAACAACTACCACCCCGACCATATGTGCTAGGCGCGTGCATACATGAAGGGCACCAGGCACACAACGGGTCAAAATAAATTCTAGCAATCTAGGAAGCAAGATGCGTTGCTCTTGTTGTGGTACGGGAAATACCCGTGTCGTTGCTACAACGACTCATTCTGCCGGAGGAGAGATCCGCCGACGACGGCAATGCCAAAACTGTGGACACCGCTTTACGACTATCGAGCGTGTGCCGGTTGAGTTGCCGATAGTGGTCAAGGATGGGGTTCCTCTACGGCGAGAGCCATTCAGTCGAGATAAGCTCAAGCAGGGGATTGAGTTGGCCTGTGCCAAGCGCCCAGTTTCGCAGGCAGCCATCGAACGACTGGTTGAGGGGATCGAATCGTATCTTGAGGAGAATAATATTGGGGAGGTATCCAGCCGGACAATTGGTCAGAGGGTGATCGATGGGTTGCGGACGCTGGATGAAGTTGCCTACTTGCGCTATGCCATTGTTTTTCTGAACCTGGAGGATCTGGCATCGGTACGCTGCGAGATCGATCGCTTACTGGCCTGATTGAATGGCGTGGGGGTCTAAGGAAAGGGAATTGATTAACTTAACTCCCCTAGTCCTTATTGTAGGCTCAATTGGGAAAGTTATTTCATCGCTATTCCTAAACGTTTATTGAAGTAAGTTAATGACGAGGTTGGGCCTCGTATAGCATCGAAGGAAGAGAATATGGTTGCCAAGATAGGGAAAGAAGTCAAAACAACTGCCAATGGGCGTGGTACGATGCCATCGGCCCAGATGATCGATCTAAGCGATAATGCACGTACTGTTTTATCTAAAAGATACCTGCGTCGAGGGACAGATGGCCAACATGTCGAGACGATCGAAGAGATGTTTTGGCGTGTCGCCTGGAATGTGGCTGAGCCGGAGGATGAGCACGGACAGGATCGTCAGGCTGTTGCAGTTCAATTTTATGATTTACTGACTTCGAAGAAATTCTTTCCCAATTCGCCGACTTTCACTGGCGCCGGTACGCCGTTAGGCCAGCTTGCGGCTTGCTTTGTTCTTCCTGTTGATGATGATATGGGGCGTAACGAGGCCGGCATTTTCCAAACTTTGCGTAATGCAGCCTTGATTCAGCAGACGGGTGGCGGCAACGGTTTTGCCTTCAGCCGCCTGCGTCCTAAAGGCGCCATTGTCAAAAGCAGTGGAGGCGTTGCTACCGGTCCAATCGGCTTCCTGCGAGTGTACGATCAGGCCTTTGGTGAGGTCTCACAAGGTGGCTCCAGACGTGGGGCCAATATGGGCGTTTTACGCATCGATCATCCCGATATCCGCGAGTTTATCACCTGCAAGACCAATGAGAACCAGATCACCAATTTCAACATCTCGGTGGGTGTGACCGATGCTTTTATGAAGGCCGTTCGCGATGACACAGATTTCGACCTCGTCAATCCGCAGGACGGTAAGGTGTGGGAGACCGTCCGGGCACGCGAATTGTTTGATATGATTGTCAAGCAGGCTCACCATAATGGCGAACCTGGTATATTGTTTCTCGATTCTGCTAACCGGGATAACCCGGTGCCGAAGATGTATACCATTGAAGCGACAAATCCTTGTGGTGAGCAATTCCTGGGACCTTTTGAGAACTGCTGTCTGGGCTCGATCAACCTGGCTCAGCATGTTACTTCTGGCGGCAAAGTGGATTGGGAGACTCTGCGTGAGAGTGTTGAGATATCAACCCGCTTTCTTGATGATGTCGTGGACGCCAACGGTTATGTGCCATCCGTCCCGGAGCTTGAGGTGGCAGCCAAGCGTGTTCGGCGGATCGGTCTTGGCATTATGGGGCTGGCTGATCTGATGTACCATCTTGGGGTTCGGTATGGCAGTCCGGAGGGGCAGGAATTTGCCGGCCAGGTGATGGAGTTTGTCCATTACCATGCCATGAAAACCAGCGTTGAGCTTGCCGATCAGCGCGGCCCGTTCCTGGGAATAGAAGATAGCATTTTCAATCCGAACAATCTCCAGTGGCAGTCGCCCAAACCACTGGTCTCGCATGATCATGATTGGGGTCGTCCTGATATCGATTGGGAATCGATTGTCAAGGGGCTCAAAAAACATGGCATCCGTAATGGCTCACAGACGACTATTGCGCCCACCGGGACTATCTCGACAGTTGCCGGTTGTGAAGGATATGGTTGTGAGCCTGTCTTTGCTCTGACTTATATTCGCCACTTTAACGATAACGGTAAGGATGTTCAATTACAGTATACCAGCCCGTTGTTCGAGAAAGCACTTATCGAAGCAGGGCTCAGCGAGGAGCAGCGTAAACAAGTGATCGAGCAGGTCAACCTGACCGGTTCGTGCCAGGAAGTAACCGGTTTGCCCGATTCGCTCCGCCATGTTTTTGTCGTTGCTTCAGATATTACGGCTGAAGAACATGTCCGCATGCAGGCTTCTATGCAGCGTTTTGTCTCCAATGCTATTTCGAAAACCTGCAATTTTCCACCTGCCGCTACCGAGGAAGATGTGGCAAAGGCTTACCTGTTAGCGTGGCAGTTGGGATGCAAAGGATTGACTGTTTATGTAGCCGGCTCGCGTGAGAAAGTGGTGTTGGAAACGCGGGAAACTGCGCAGGCCAAGCAGGAGCGGAGGAAACAGGATATGGTAGAGGAGTCAAAAACCAGCGAAGAGACATCGTCATCGATGTTGACGGCATCAGTGACTACTCCGGAGCCGTTGCCCCTATTTAAGAATGAAGTTAAACGACCACGTGCTCGTGTGCTGAAGGGGTACACCTATCGTGTGGAGACACCACTAGGCACCACATTTGTGACCGTGAATGAAAATGGAGGCGATCAGCCTTTTGAGCTGTTCATGCATACGTCGAAGGCGGGCAGTGATACAGCTGCTGTTAGTGAGGCAATGGGGCGCCTGATCAGCTACATTCTGCGAATGAATTCACCCATCGAGCCGCGTAAGCGCCTGCGGGAGGTAGTTCGACAGTTGGATGGCATTGGGGGAGGGCGCTCGTTAGGGTTGGGCCCCAATCGTGTTCGATCCTTGCCCGACGGTATTTCCCAGGTGTTGGATGAATATCTGAGCGGCGATCTTCCAGATACTCCTGTCTCTCACCCATCGGTATCTACTGATTCCGCCATCGCTGGGGAACTGGATAATAACAATACGGACGCAAAAGAAGTAGCCAGTGGTCCTATGCCAGGCCAGATGCCGCTCTTGCCGGTCAATCTTAAAGGAGATTTGTGTCCTGAGTGTGGTCAAGCGGCAGTGGTCAACGAAGAAGGTTGTCGTAAGTGTTATGCCTGTGGGTATAGCGAGTGCTGAAACTCGATGATCAAGTTTTCGGCCTGTGCCATCGGGTTCAGTGATTACCCGTCAATGTTAAAAACTTGATCATCGAGTGAAACGTATCGATGGCGGTGGGTTGATAGACTGCTCACCGCCATCAATTTTTTGCCGGAATGCTGCCCGTGTTGGAAAGCAAGTCATCATTGAATTGGTAAAGTGTATTTACTAATGCACTACACTCTGAATGGTTTCCTCCCCAAACTGATCACCTGAATGATGCAGACCGAAAACTCGATCATCTATTGTGTTGTGTTGAGACGCAAAACGCTCCAATTCAATCTCGCCGGTTGCCCGATGGCTGCTCACTGTTTTCCCGACAATATCTACCATTGCACTTCCGGTTTCCCGACCTATACTTATTGGTGTCCGGGCAACAGGAGAGCATCAAATGTCTGATCGCTTTCAGGATATCTATACCAGCTATGCTGCGCAATATGATCGGTTGGTCTCGTGTGAGGACTATCAGGGCAATATTCTATGTGCTCTGACTGCCATCAAACCGTTGGAGGGTTTGGATGTGATCGAGATGGGGGCTGGTACGGGGCGCCTGACACGGTTGTTAGTGCCTATTGCCCGATCTGTTTTAGCCTGCGATGTGTCACGTCATATGCTTGAGATCGCTGCTGAACGCCTGCAGGCACTTGGGGGAAGCAACGATTGGCTTATCGTTGGCGACCATCGCCATTTGCCTGTTAAAAATGCCGGCTTCAATCTGGCCATCGAGGGATGGAGTTTTGGCCATCTGGTTGGATGGAATCCCAAATCGTGGCGGACGGCGGTAGATGCAGCGGTATACGAGATGAAGCGAAGCTTGCGGTCTGGCGGTACGGCGATTATCATCGAGACATTAGGAACTGGCATAGTGATACCGCAGGCGCCTTCACCGGCCCTGGCTGCATTTTATTCCCGGCTGGAGACCAGGCATGGTTTTGCTCCAACCTGGATACGTACCGACTATCGATTTGAATCGCTGCAAGAGGCGGAAGAGTTGACCCGTTTTTTCTTCGGAGAAACTTTGGCTAATCAAGTGGCGCGGGAAAAGCTGATTATTCTACCAGAGTGCACGGGAATCTGGTGGTTGACAATTTGAATGAATGAGGATGGACTTTGGGTATGGTGAGAAAATCGATGCTCTTTGTGCTCAGTGGTTTGGGCCTGCTGGCGATATTGACTGGCTGTGTGGAGATGGATGTGCCATTGGAGCAGTTATTTCCACCCAATGTGGGGGAGTTTCTTCGTACCAGCGGTCCTGTGTTTGAGCCGGGCAATAACTTACAGGTGGCAACCTATCAGACTGCCAGTGATTATATTGTGCTTCGTCTCCGCCAGGTGGGGCGGGAGAATGTTGAGTATGCTCTTAGTGTGCTGCCTCAAGATGCAACCATTATTGGCTATGATCCTTCATTGGGTCAGCGAGAAGGGACGCTTTTTAACTGTGGAAGCGAGTATCACGCTGCATGGGGGAATGGTGATTGGGTCTTTATCCTTTCTGCGTCCAGTGAGGCAGCTCGGGTTAGCTTCCTGGCGGCTTATGGCTTCTGAATGGCTGTCTCTGATATTGTCCTGTGGAGGAATCGTATGATGATGTCAAGCGGTATATTGTTGATCGTAGTGTGCATAGCTGGGATCGGATTAGTGCTTGTTGTTGGCGTAGCACTTTTGGCCATTTACCTTATTAACAAGGACCATCCACGAGATAACTAAATGGCGTTGGAGGATGGCTGGTTGCTCTGCTAATTCTTTACCATTCGCTGCTATCAAATGCTTGCCAGATGACCGTCACACCCTCCTCATGATCGTAGGTTGTAAACTCTTCATGGCGGCCTTTGGAATATTCGTCGACCACCCTGCGCCAGAAAGCCAATGCGGGTGTGTTGGGACCAACAACTGCTAATTCCCAGTAGCCGCGGTGTGTATCGAAGGTTTGAAAGGCTGCTGTGCGGCCAACCCCTTGTCTTCGATATGGACGCATCACAAAAAACTCGGCCAGATAGCAGCCTGGCCTGTCTCGTTGTTCCGGCCGCTCTTTGATCAATGCAAAACCGCCTAATTTACCGCTAACCCGCGCCAGGTAAGCGTGATGCGCCTTTTGGTTCAGATAGCGCCGGATGTCCACGTAGGGATATTCACCTTGTTCATTGAGATCACCTGGTAGGAAGTCAGTAAAATCATATTGATAGAATTGTGCCAGTCGGTGGAGCACATTGTAGTCATGTCGTGTGGCTGGAACCATTTGAACTCTAGGCATTCGTATAGCTTTCTTGATGTTCGAAATGGGGTATCTACAGGATACACCGGACAAGAGACACGTACATAAACTCATGCATAGAATTGGGTGTCCATGACGCTGATCTGTGGTCGAGAATGGCGTGAATCAGGTTGGACATACTTGTCGCTTAGTGCCTGCTCAAGCGTCATTCTGAGCCCATGTCCCAGATCTGGCGTATCCTGTAGGAACCCGATGGAGGCGGGAAAGCTCCATCGTGGGCCGGTTTTTATGCGTGAACAAGAGAATTATTCGGGTGCGTTCAATTTGAGTTGAAATCCAATCTGGTAAAGTTGAGTTGACAATGGTCATCGTTTTGGCCATAGGGCCAAAGGAGCTTT
>JAFGLD010000059.1 GCA_016928235.1 Anaerolineae bacterium
GTAACTTTGACAATTTCCGTTTACAAGTCCTCGTGGAATGCGGCTATGGCTGACTTTCCCCCACAATTCTGCGTTGAGCCACTTTTATGCCGGCTGCGGGCTGGGCGTCGATGGTTGATAGCAGGCGGAGCGTTGGTTGTGCTGATCGGCATCATGTGGGGTATCCGCGCCTGGTTGTTCATCGATCTGCCTGATGTCGCTGATCTCAGCCAAGGGCTGCACATCCCGTCGATTCGCATCACCGACCGGTATGGCCGCCCTTTGTACGAGGTGATCGGCGATAATGCCGGGCGTCACACGGTTGTCCCGCTGGAGCAGATCCCTCCGGCCTGCCGGCAGGCCACCATCGCTACTGAGGATGCTACCTTCTACACCAACCCCGGCGTCGATCTGCGCGGTATTGCGCGCGCGCTGTGGATCAACCTGCGAGGCGGCGATGTTCTTTCGGGCGGGAGCACCATCACCCAGCAGGTTGCCCGCAACCAACTCCTCGATCCTCACGAGCGCGCCGAGCGCAACCTGACCCGCAAGCTGCGCGAAGCTATTTTGGCTTACCGTCTGTCCCGCCGCTACAGCAAAGATGACATCCTGGCGCTCTACCTAAACCAGACCTATTACGGCAACCTGGCCTATGGCATCGATGCCGCCGCGAGGGCTTATTTCGGCAAGCCGGTCAACGACCTCGACCTGGCCGAGTGCGCGCTGCTGGCCGGGCTGCCCCAGTCGCCGGGTCTGTACGACCCGCTGACCGATCCGGTCGCAGCTCACAAGCGCCAGTCAGTTGTATTAGACTTGATGGTCAACAGTGGCTTTATCGAACTGGAAGAGGCATCGATGGCCCGCCGCGAGGTACTAGCCTTCTCCGCCGAGCGATATAGCATCGAAGCGCCTCACTTTGTAATGGCCATATACACCCGGTTGGAACAGACCCTCCCACCCGAAGTTCTCTATCAGGGCGGGCTGGAAGTCCGCACCTCGCTCGACCTCGACTGGCAGCGGACGGCAGAGCGCGTTGCCCGGCGTCAGCTGGAGTTGCTCAACCGCACGTCACAGCCCGGCGATATCCCCCGCAACGCCCACAATGCTGCCCTGGTCGCGCTCGATCCATACAATGGGCAAGTGCTCGCCATGCTGGGCAGCCCCGACTTCTTCGATGAGGCTTCCAGCGGCGCCGTCAACATGGCGCTGGCACCCCGCCAGCCCGGCTCTTCTCTCAAGCCGTTCACCTATGCCGTCGCGCTCGATCCTACTCGCTCGCAGCCCTGGACGGCGGCTACCATGCTCCTCGATGTTCGCACTGCGTTTGTCACCCACGAAGGCTATTCCTACGTGCCGGTCAACTACGATCACAAGGAGCATGGCCCGGTGCTGATCCGGGAAGCACTGGCCTCCAGCTACAATATCCCGGCGGTGATCACGCTGCAACATGTTGGGATCAATAGCCTGTTCCAGCTTGCCGGGCGATTGGGGATCACCACTTTCACCGATCCGACCTCCCACGATCTCTCGCTGACACTGGGAGGCGGCGAAGTGCGTTTGCTGGAGCTTGTATCGGCCTATGCTGCCCTGGCCAACGGCGGGCATGTCATTAAGCCGGTACTGATCCTCGACATCAAGAATGCCGATGGGCAAACGATCTTTTCGGAGCAGGGGCGTTTAGGCGAGCAGGTCATGGATACGCGAGTAGCCTGGCTGATCACCGACATCCTGAGCGACAACCTGGCCCGCGCCCCGACCTTCACCACACACAGCATCCTCCAGATTGGGCGACCGGCGGCGGCTAAGACCGGGACGACCACCGATTATCGCGATAACTGGACGGTTGGCTATACGCCCAACCTGGTCGTCGGCGTGTGGGTCGGCAATGCCGATAACGCCAGTATGAACAATATCAGCGGGGTAAGCGGCGCGGGCCCGATCTGGCACCAGTTTATGCGGACGGTCCTGCGCGGCCGGCCGGAGCTCGAATTCGAGAGACCGGGCGGGTTGGTACAGGTCGAGGTTTGCTCGCTTTCCGGTTTGTTACCCACGCCTGACTGCCCATACACCCGCCGTGAATGGTTCATCGAAGGGACCCAGCCGGCAGAGCCGGATAACCTGTACCGGCGGATAGCCATTGACGCTGCCACCGGGCTGCCGGCAACTGACCTCACTCCCATCGAGCGCCGCACTGAGCACACTTATGTCGATCTCCCCCCTCAGGCCCACGATTGGGCGCGGGCGGCAGGATTATCCCTATTGCCAAAGGAGATCGATAGGCAAACAACCTCTGAAGGCACAGCCGGCGATTCCTTGATGTTTATCTCGCCTGACCCACAAACGATTTACCGGATTTCGGCCATACTGCCCCTTGCTGCTCAAAAAATACGTCTGGCTGTCGTTGGAACAGGTAATTTACAGAGCGTAACGATCCACTTGAATGGCGCGCCCCTGCTCACCATCAACGAGCCGCCATTCGAAACGTTATGGACTTTGCAGATCGGTACACATACGATCTATGCAACAGGAATTACAGTAACAGGTGAGGAATTAACCAGCGAGGTAGTCCAATTCATCGTCAAGCCGCCCGAGTAGGGCTGTGATTCTGGGGGCTTCCGAAGTCTTGAATATTCAAGACTTCGGAAGCCCGGGGTTTATTGCTCACTCGATCGTGAGACTGCCAAGTCCGCCTTCGATCTTGATTCGGATACGATCGGTTGCATCAGCATAGCCGGCTGTTTGCCACTTGCTATCACCAATTTCCTCAAGCGAATCATTGGCAATCGTGATATCGGCCATCTGGCTGTTAAGCTCCACCCGTGCTTCCAGCCCATCCGGAATCTCGATCACAAACTCGCCCATGCCTGTCCTGATCGCGATTTCGTAGGAGCCTCGTTCAGACAACGTGATATGGGTTGAGCTGATTCCGCCGTCGACGGTGAGGGATCGAAGATTCAAGCCCTCCAGATCGAGCGTGCTCTCTCCGAACCCTGTCTTGACAATCAGGTCGATGGGCACACTATCCGTCAGACTGAGCGAAAGCTTTTCAATGTAATCACCATCAGGTGGCTGGAAATCAACATCACCACGCGAGACCTTCAATTGGCCGGTATCACCAAGCATCTCGTAGTCAACAATGAGCTTCCCGCCAATGGAGCTGGTGTAACTGCCCTCCAACGCATAATCGTCGCCGCTCATGGCATCAACATAGAACTCGCCTCCGAAGAGCACCGGGTCCAGCGTGACTTCCAACGCCGTCACCCCTTGCAATCCCTGGCTGATTTCCTGGGTCGTAGTCTCGCCCTTTGAACTACCCAGGTTGACGGGCCTGACGGACATCATCCCTTTGATCCAGGAAGTAGCGCGTCCCAGTAATATAATAAACAGTACAAGAACAACGACCGTCCAAAAACATCCAGGACCTTTGCGAACACCCTTGTTGGGCTTGGTCTGCTCTTTCTGCTCATGCCGGGGTACATCTTCGCGAGGCAACTCGGCCTGACGTTGCGTCTGCTCGTTGGGTGGAAGCACCTCAGCCGTCCGCTCGGCTACCGGAAGCTGGGGCACAGCTATGGCAGGGGTAGGCTCAGGCGCCGAGATAACCTCCGTCTGCGGCGGCTCAGGAGAGACAACCGGCGGCGCCTCAAATTCGAGCGTCTCACCTTCCGCGGCTTGACGCAGAGCATTAGCCATATCACCGGCCGTCATAAAGCGATCCTCCGGTCGTTTGGCCATGGCTTTATCGAGCACGATCTGCACCGTCTCCGGGATATCCTGCCGAACGGATGTGATGTCCGGAACCGGCTCGTTCAAGTGCGAGTACATCAGCTGAACAGGTGTTGTCCCTTCAAAGGGCGTTGACCCGCTCAATATCTGGTAGAGCGTCACGCCCAGCGCATAGATATCGACGGCCGGAGTCGGCAGCTCCTGCTTGAACATCTCCGGGGCCATGTAGGTCGGCGTCCCGACAATCCCACTCCCGGTCAGTTGGGCAGTCTCCTGGCTGACCTTGGCAATGCCGAAGTCCAGCAAGTAGGCGTTCCCCCCCTTGTCCAGCAGTACATTGCTCGGTTTGAAATCCCGATGGATGACGCCCTGCTGGTGGGCATAGTCCAGCCCCTCGGCGATCTGCTCGACCAGCCTGACTACGTCATCAAGCGGCAGCGCGCCCTGCTCCAGGATACACTGTGCCAGCGAGCCCCCTTCGATATGTGCCATGACAATATATGGAATGCCCTCGTCTTCTCCGTAATCATGTACCGGGATGACACGAGGATGCTGCATTCGCGATACAGCCTGAACTTCCCGCTGGAAGCGTTTCAGAAAGGTGTCGTCGTTCATCAAATGCGGAGGCAGCACCTTAACGGCCACCGTTCGCCCAATCGAACGCTGGCGAGCCAGGTAGACGCTCGCCATGCCACCTTTACCGATCAGGCTGATGATTTCGTACTGTCCCAGTGTTTTTCCAATTAAATCATGCATTCCGGTTTTCTCAATTTGTTAAACAAAATACACGTATCGTCTCATTATCGCACAGGCCGGCTCGATCACAAAAAACAAGGGAGCAGAATCTTTTCTTGCCCCCTTGTTTTTATACGTATGCTGACGACTAAAGTTGGGTCAACGCAGAATTCCGGGGGAAAAAGGGGGGGAAGGGGTAAAATACAGGCAAACTGAACACTGGAGACATACACAAAAA
>JAFGLD010000060.1 GCA_016928235.1 Anaerolineae bacterium
ATGGGCATGGTAACCGTCGGAGCTCGCGTCGAAGGGCTGCGACGAGGCCGCCAGCAGAGCACTCATCAGCTCGGCAGGCATGGCTGCCTGCGACGTCTGTGCCTGGATCGGCACACCTGGTGCAGCCAGGATAGCTATCGTTAACAGAACCGGTAGTACTTGACAAACTCTGGTAGCCATTGTTTTCTCCTGTTCATGGTTTACGGTAAACGTATATGTTTTTGTATCTACCCTTATTGCGTTTGCTTGTTATGGTAGGTTGTACAGGAAGATGGCGGGTGAAGTGTGGCAGTGTTGGAGGACCTTCCTATTTTTCAGTATAAGAGCAAGCAGGTCCGATTTGATATAGGAATAAGGTACAGCAGGTACAGAATTCCTATCGCCTGGTATGTCTGGGTGGTCCAGAGAGGAGGGCCGGCAGCGAAGGCATTTCACAGACTGGCCGTGTCAAATCGAAGGAAGATGTTACCGAAAGGCAACGATTCACTCAATTGGAAATGTTACCGGGAAGTTTTTAACAATGTGATCACTGTTCCAGGTTGAGCGCGAGTTGGGTGGCTACCAATAGCGAACTTTCTCAAAGTTTCCAGTGAGTGAGCATGCATAGTTGTCTAGATAAGTTTTTGCAGTGGGTGAGCAAGGGACAAGAAAGAGATAAAAATCAAACGGGTAAGGGGACACAAGTCATGCTTCGTGCCATTACCTGTTATCTTTGACCGCAGTACCGCAAAACTTGCAGCGTGAGATGTCAGCCTGCCCGCCGTAGTTCAAGAATCAACGAGCGATACCATCGCTCACGCATCCCTGGTGTCTTGGTCGTGGTCAGACACTCCGCCATCGCAAGCCGTTCTGGCATTGAGTTTCCTCGATCGTAGAGATACACCGCGAGGTTGAGTGCGGCGAGATGCTCAGAAGTGTGCACAGGTTGGCGCATAGCATCTGTTCCCCATCGCCATGGTGGATTTGATGAAGTGACTTTCGGTTGTTCGTTGCCCCAATAGCTCCATAATAATCCTGGAATTGAGACATTCTTGATATGGCCCGGCGGGAATCCTCCGGCCCAGGGGACATGCTGCTGCCAGCGCCACGTCTTCGGGCTGGTCTTGGATCGCCACGTAATGCCCACAAAGCGGAGTTTCTGCTTGAGTGCCCGGA
Source organism: Anaerolineae bacterium (assembly GCA_016928235.1). Lineage (GTDB taxonomy): Bacteria > Chloroflexota > Anaerolineae > Aggregatilineales > UBA3940 > JAFGMS01. The sequence continues at coordinate 1,156 of JAFGLD010000060.1, forward strand.
CATTCATTTGCTGCTCTCTGGCCCACAAGGTCAGGAATGCTGCCAGATGGCCAAATGTTTTGCCTGTGGCCACGAGATCGATAAATGCGATCGGACGTGGGTGGTGAATGATTTGTTCAGGCGATAGGCCGTAGGCTGCAAATAACTCGCGGCCTAATGCTACCGTGTCAGGCTGTGCTTGACCGAGGATCTGGTCGGTTTTCACACGTAGAGAAATGTTCATCAGTGAACAGCGATCAGACCACGAGGTGATCTCAAGAACTCCGCTCAAATAATCAAACAGATTTTCGGGAGATCGACCAATAAAGACGAGATCTGCATCGGAGGCGAATGCCAGGACGCGGGCCGCACATGTACGCAGCTCCGACATGAATTCAGCGGACAGGATGGGTGGCTCGCCTTGGACAAGACGACCCAGTTGTTCACGTTTTGCAAGGTTCCAGCGAAAGGGTGCATTCATAATGTGTGTCGGGTTCAGTAGTCAACCACTGCTCGCCAGTTTGTCATCAGTTGCTGTTTGTTGTGCAATCTTCAAACCGTGACCGGTGTGAGAAGAACATGAAGGGTGGACAGCCCACAACTTGAGGCGTAACATTGGGCGAACATTCGGTCATTCCGATCGTGTCCAAAAACCTGGGCTACTCTTATCATCCGAACAATGAAGACACGTGAGGCCGGAGACGGCCTCACGTGTCCAGGTCATGACTGGGTGGATCACGGAGGGCAAACAGGTCATATCAGCCGGCCCTACGGCTGGAGCACAGGTGATCTATTCGTCGTCTTCCTGAATAAAAATCTCGCCAACATCAATTGTCTCACCAGGCTCCACTGGAATGCGCTCGGAGATCAACCCTAAAGAGGTTGTCAGTTGTGCCCAGCCATCGCCGGTGTTCATGGTCAAGATATACCACCCCACCGGGACATTGTCGAAGGTAAAATTGCCGTCGGCATCGGTCGTGGCACTTTGCATGTAAGGCTGGTCAGAGCAGGGTGTATCGCCGGAGAAGCTGGAGGCGATGATCTCGACACAGATCTCCACCGCGGCATTGGCCATCGGGCTGCCGTCCGGCAGGGTTGCGCGCCCAGTTATCTTGCCGGGATCTTTGGCGAGCGGTTCAGGCAGCGCCGGCCCACCCGCCAGGACTATGGCTGCACGCAGGTCGGTATCGGTCAGATCGCTGTTGTCCATGCGGTAAACCTGCCAGGCTTCCCCATCGAAGACACCCAGACCGTAAGACGTCGCCAGCCAGACGCGGCCATTGGCGTCTGGGGCTACAGCGTAGACGGTGTTGCTGCTGAGCCCCTTATCCATAGTGTAGGATGTCCAGGCACCATTTTCAAAGAGCAGGACGCCGTCACTGAGCGTGCCAACCCACACCCGGTCGTAGGCATCGATGCCCATGCTCTGATTGGAAACGTAGCCGGGGTTGTCGTGGCTGACCCAGGCCCCATCTTCGTAGGACAGCAGCCCGCTGCCATGGGAGGCCCAAAGCCGGCCCTGGCTGTCAACAGCCAGTTGGTCGATGAAGTACTTATCGTCAAAGCCCTGCCCTTCCTGAAAGATATTCCACTGACCATTATCGTATTGGGCGATGCTGTAGGTGGTGGCGACCCAGACCGAGCCGTCAGGTGTTACGGCCACATCACCGACCAGGTCGTTGGCAGCTTCGCCGGTAGCCAGATCACTCGATGGGAAGGTCGTCCAATTGCCGTCTTTAAACTGGCTGACCCCCTCGAAGTGCGCGACCCAGAAGGCGCCATCCTGGTCGCAGGCCAGTGCCTCGGGGCTGCCATAGCCCCAGCCGCCGTCGATGCTCTTCCAGGTCTGCCCGTCAAAGACGCTGATCGCCGACATTTGTGCAACCGCCAGGCTTCCATCCGGGCAGGTGGCCATATCAATGACATAGTTGCCGGCAAGGGCATTGTTTTCCTTGTTGTGGGTCTGCCAGCCCTCCTCTGTCAGGCAGGTAACGCCCATCTCGTGGGAACCGAAGCAAGCCATGCCGGCTTCGGCCTCCGGTAGAGGGCCTTGAGGGGCTGTTACATCAGGCGCCTCTATTGGCTCGTCTGTGGGAGCCTGGATCATCTCTGTCTCAGGCATCCTCCCTCCAGACTCTGGCTCCTGGGTAGGTGTTGTATCGGTCGAACAGGCCAGTGCGGACATGATTAACATACTTACAACTATTAACAGGGAAATCCTTTTGCGATTCATACCTTATCTCCTTTTTATAATCAATTACCTCGGCTATTAACAATCCGTCTTCCACAAAAACAACCATCATGAAGCTGTCCATCCTGGTTTTTCAGCCGGAAAGCCGGTCCGCAACGACCCATCCCGACGAAAAGCCGGGGCACGGCTGTTGACCAACCATAAGCTAATGGTGACACGCTTGCAGGGTGACACGCTCACTATAGCATAAAGCCACCTGCCATGCAGCCAGAAGAACACACATTTGGATAGGTAATCATTCCTATTTTTCTGTTGGAGTTGTCCGGAATGTCGAACTGATGCACCCGCATATACGAGAGGCTGTCATTCCCGCTTCCGCGGGAACAACAACTCAGCCTGACATAATTGGAACAGGGCGTTTTCGGGATGAATGATGACCACGTCTTGACTGGCTAACTTCATGTCTTCTAAAGTCTGCCTGTGATCATTCCCTAAGGATCCCATATCGATCTCATATCGATCCTATATCGATCCCGGCTAAATCTGAGGATCACGCGAGGGTTTAGCGTAAAGTCATTCATCCATCACCTGAAATGTCAGCCACGCTATTCTCGTGTGATACCCGGTTTTTGTCTGATCGTTGGTCCGGACTTGTAGTACAATCAGATGAGTGCAAGACAAGAAATGAGTGAACTGTCTGGATGAGGAGC
>JAFGLD010000061.1 GCA_016928235.1 Anaerolineae bacterium
CGCCAGAATAATATCCTTGGCCGAGACGCCCGACTGTAGGCGACCATCGACCCGCACCTCGAATGTTCTAGGCTTGTGTTGGAGCAGACACTGGCTGGCCAGCACGTGCTCAACTTCGCTGGTGCCGATGCCGAAGGCCAATGCGCCAAACGCGCCATGAGTAGCTGTGTGGCTATCGCCGCACACGATGACCATCCCCGGCTGGGTCAGTCCCAGCTCAGGGCCAATCACGTGGACAATGCCCTGCTGGGCCGATCCGCGCTCATAAAGCTGGATGCCGAACTCGGCGCAGTTGGCCTTGAGCACCTCGATCTGTTTGGCCGCAATTGGATCGGCGATGGGCATGTCAAGCGGAGTTGTGGGGGTGGAGTGATCCATGGTCGCCACCGTCTTGTCGGGACGACGCACCCTGAGCCCGCGCTGCCGCAGTCCTGAGAAGGCCTGCGGCGAAGTGACTTCGTGGACGAGCTGGAGATCGACGTACAGGACAGCAGGCGCGCCTTCTTCCTGCACGACGACGTGATCGTCCCAGATTTTTTCTAACAATGTTCGGGGTGTCTTCTCCCCATCTTGCGAATTGCTCATGATCTACCTTCTCAATAGTGATTAGTGATTGGTAATTAGTGATTAGTTTGCCGACGCAGCCCAGTGTTGAACTCGTTGCTGTTCTTACTAATCACTAAAAACTAATCACCAAGAACTGTCTTATTTTGCCACCACCGTCTCGGCAGATTGCTCCGGAATCCCATCGTACAAGCCATTGGCGATCAGGACCTTGTTGAGCGCGGCCAGGTAAGCCCGCGCACTCGCCACGATGATGTCGGAATCGGCGCCGTGGCCGCCGTAGGTACGCTGGATGGCGGCACCGCTCTGCGGATTGACCGCATCGCCGCATTCCGCGCTGTCATCCTCGCAAATATAGCGTACCCGGACGGTTACCTCGCCCAGCGCGTCGATGCCCTCCGTCACCGCATTGACGGCAAACTCCAGCAGCGTCACCGGCACGCCGACGATCTCGTCGATGGCGGTAAAGGCGGCGTGAACCGGGCCGGTGCCGATGGCCGCGTGAGTGTGGATCTGCCCATCAGGGCCGCGCAGCCGCGCGCTGGCGGTCGGCATGCCGATGCTGCCACAGGTGACCTGGAGCGCGTCAAGCGTGTAAAGCTCGCGGGCCTGGCCCATCTCATCGGTCATCAACGCTTCCAGATCAGCATCGGTGATCGTCTTTTTGCGGTCAGCCAGCTGCTTGAAGCGCTCGAAGACGCGCACGATCTCCTCGTCGGTCATCTGGTAGCCCATCTCGACGAGACGCTGGCGCAGTGCCGCGCGCCCGGAGTGCTTGCCGAGCACCAGCCGCGACTGGGTCGCGCCGACCAGCTCGGGGCGCATGATCTCGTACGTCTGCGAATGCTTGAGCATGCCGTCCTGATGGATGCCCGCCTCGTGGGCAAAAGCATTGGCGCCGACAATGGCCTTGTTGGGCTGGACAGGGATGCTGGTATAATTGCTGACCATCCGCGATACGCGCATGATCTGTGTGGTGTCGATGCCCGTCTCTAACCCAAAAACCGGCTTGCGCGTGTAGAGTGACATCACCACCTCTTCGAGCGAGGTGTTACCGGCCCGCTCGCCGATGCCGTTGATGGTTACTTCGGCCTGCCGCGCGCCGGCGGCGATGCCTGCCAGTGTATTGGCGGTGGCCAGCCCCAGGTCGTTGTGGCAGTGCACCGAGATGATTGCATTTTCAATGCCGGGTGTGTTGGCCTTGATCCCGGCGATCAGCTTGCCGAATTCGTCCGGCGTGGTATAGCCAACCGTGTCGGGGATGTTAAGTGTAGTCGCGCCGGCCTTGATGGCCTCGCCCAGCACGACATACAGGAACTCCGGGTCACTGCGCCCGGCGTCTTCCGGGCTGAACTCGACGTCCTCGCACAGGCTGCGGGCGAAGGCAACCATGTTGGCCACTCGCTCGACGACCTCTTCCGGGTCCATCCGCAGCTTATACTGCATATGGATGGGCGAAGTCGCCAGGAAGGTATGGATGCGCGGGTGTTTGGCCACCTTGACGGCGTTCCAGGCAGCCTGGATGTCCTTATCGGTTGCCCGCGCCAGCCCGCAGATGATCGGTGGCTCGCGACCTTCGTCTTGCAGATTGCCAACCTCCTGCGCGACGCGCCTGACGGCCTCGAAGTCGTCTGGCGATGCAGCAGGAAAGCCTGCCTCCATCACGTCGACGCCCAGGCGGGCCAACGCGCGGGCAACTTCGATCTTCTCGGCCGAGGTCATTGTCGCGCCGGGCGACTGCTCGCCGTCGCGCAGGGTGGTATCGAAAATTCTTACGTAGTTTGGATCGTGGATTGCCATAGTTGCTTCTCACTCCTGGCGTGTCAACACTACTGTTGTTAGTGATTGGTATTCGTTATTCATAATAAGTTCTCGGTGATCAGTTTGCGCACTTATTAAGCATGATGGGCAGATTTTAATCTGATGATCTCATAATTGCTCAGAGTTAGTCGCCAAAATCGATTTCCATTGTTTGTAGGTTGATGATGGCTCCGGCGCCTGTCAAATAGTCCATTCCCAGTATGCCATTGATCTCGAAACCATAGTCCATTTTGCCTATTTCAATATTGAAAGTGTCAATACAATATTCTCCCACTTTTACGGTGTCGACTTTCCTGGTAAAGACCACTTCACTTCCACCAACACCTTGGATCGTGTGAAGGACATCATCCAAAGCGGGTGTTATCTGAATAGTTGATAGAATGTCCGCCGATACTACTGTACTGGACGAACCGGTGTCCACCAAGACATCTGGTATTTCTACTACCTTTCCTTTGTAGGCAATGGTGATAGTTATGAAGGGGAGATTATCCCTCACTGCTAACTGCATCGTTCCTCCGGATTCCTAGCCATTGCCTTACACGGATATCCAACTCCTCTCGGCCGGTATGCACGAAATAGAACTCCCTGTTGGGATATTGCTGGTGGAGTTGGTGATAAATGCTCATGGCTGCACTACCATCATCGGCATGGTCAACAACGGCGATCTTGTCGAGGACTCGATGCTTGTCAGATGTTGTGTGAGCCTGCAAGGCTTCGATTACCAGCCACTGATTTGGGTAGGCTTCACGAATTTCGGCCCATTGCATGGTTAGTCCTCCATATCGAATGCAGAGTGTCCCCCGTACGTTCCCACGCAGAGCGTGGGAACGAGAGGAACAGTGATTGGTGATTGGCCAAAAGACACATCTGATGGTTGAGTTCGTTGTGGCTCTCACTAGTCACTGTCTATTTCTTCCAATTCTCCGGCCGCAGCGAACGTACTGCTGCCCCAGCCTGCCACATCTCGGATTCGCGCATCTCCTTCAGCTCGGCTTCCAGCTTCACTTTATAATCAGGGGCGCTGTTGGCTTTGAGCACAACACGGGTCTCCTCGCCGGTGGCAACCGACTGATACAGATCCTTGAATACCGGTACCACAGCCTCGCGGAATTTGTGCCGCCAGTCCAATGCGCCCCGCTGGGCAGTAGCCGAGCAGTTGGCGTACATCCAATCCATGCCGTTTTCACCGACCAGGCGGATCAGGCTCTGCGTCAGCTCTTCGACCGTCTCGTTGAAGGCTTCGCTGGGTGTGTGGCCGTGGCTGCGCAGCTCGTTGTACTGTGCTTCCATGATGCCGGCCAGCGCGCCCATCAACACACCGCGCTCACCCGTCAGATCGCTGAAGACTTCTTGCTGGAAAGTGGTCGGGAACAGGAAGCCGGAGCCGACGGCAATGCCGATGGCCAGCGTGCGCTCCAGCGCGCGACCGGTGGCGTCCTGGTGTATGGCATAGCTGCTATTGATGCCGCTGCCGGCCAGGAAGTTGCGGCGCACACTGGTTCCCGATCCCTTGGGCGCCACCAGGATCACATCCACAAAATCGGGCGGGACGACGCCGGTCTGATCCGCATAGGCAATCGAAAAGCCGTGCGAAAAATATAGTGCATCGCCTTGCTTGAGATTGGCCTTCACTTTGGGCCACAAGATCATCTGGGCTGCATCGGACACCAGGTATTGAATGATGGTGCCGCGCTTCACTGCTTCCTCGATGGGGAAAAGCGTCTGGTCGGGAACCCAGCCGTCTGCGATAGCTTTATCCCAATAGCTCTTGTCTTCCGGCGCCTGGCCGATAATGACGTTGATCCCATTATCTTTCATGTTGAGCGCCTGGGCCGGGCCTTGAACGCCGTAGCCCAGCACAGCAACCACTTCGTTGTTCAATACCTGCCGGGCTTTCTCAAGAGAGAATTCCTCGCGGGTCACAACTTCCTCAACGGTGCCACCAAAATCGATTTTTGCCATCTTGTTTTTCTCCTCTTTGGGTTTGTAATTAGTCTGAATAGCTCATAGTTGAGTGGTAGATTGCACTTAAAAAGACTCAACTACCCGGTTTTCAGATCAGGCTTTTGCTGTGTTCTACCAGATTCGACTGAGCCGGCATGTCCGCCGTCGAGTCTCCTTAATCGTCATCTTTCAATCACGTAAGTCCTATTGGTGTTCCCGTTACTGACGGCCGGCGGATCATCTCGTGCAGCGCGGCACCGGCGGGCACCATCGGGTAGACACTGTCTTCTTTCTCGACGCGGAAGTCGATGACGACCGTGCCTTCAGCCTCGCGGGCCTGCTGCACGACCGCCTCAACATCGGCGCGGGTCTCACAGCGCAGGCCGGTCAGCCCATGCGCCTCGGCTACTTTGGCGAAGTCCGGGCTGCGCATCGGCGTGGCAGAATATCGCTTGTCGTAGAAGAATTCCTGCCACTGGCGCACCATGCCCAGATAACCGTTGTTCATGATCGCCACGTTGACTTTGATGCCCTCCTGCGCGGCGGTCGCCAGCTCGGCAGCCGTCATCTGGAAGCCACCGTCACCGGCGATCACCCACACTTCGGCGTCAGGCCGCGCGAATTTGGCGCCAATGGCAGCCGGGAGACCAAAACCCATCGTACCCAGCCCACCCGATGTGATCAGGTGGCGTGGATATTCATGGCGGTAATACTGTGCCGTCCACATCTGATGCTGCCCAACATCGGTCACGATGAGCGCCTTGCCGTCAGTGTAATGCCACAGGTCGTTGATGACATGAGCGGCGTACAGGTGACCATCGTCCGGCAGATACCGGACATCCCGCACGGCGGAGTCGCCGCGCAGGTTGCGGATGTGATCGTTCCATTCCTCATGCGTGCGCGGCTCGATCTGCGGCAGCAGAAATTCCAGCGTCTCGCGCAGATCGCCCACGATGCCCACATCAACCTTGACGATCTTGTTGATCTCGCCCGGGTCGACATCGATGTGGATCTTGCGGGCGTTTTGCGCATAGGTGCTGAGTGTGCCGGTAACGCGATCATCGAAACGCATCCCAAAGGCCAGCAGCAGATCGGCCTCCTGGATGGCCTGGTTGACCCAGGCCTCGCCGTGCATCCCCATCATGCCCAGGTTGAGCGGGTGGCTGGCGGGGAAACCGCCCAAACCCAGCAGCGTTAGCGCGACCGGGATGTTGGCCTGCTTGACGAAATCGAGCAGAGCCTGACCAGCGCCGGAGAGGATCACGCCATGTCCGGCCAGGATCACGGGACGTTTGGCCTGGTTGATCAGATCGACAGCGCGCTGGAATTCTTCCGGCATGGCTCGCAGATCGGGGCGGTAGCCCGGCAGATGTACCAGATCGGCATCCGGCTCCCAGTCGATGATTTCCTGGATGGCGCTCTTAGAGATATCGACCAACACTGGGCCGGGCCGTCCTGACCGCGCGACGTAGAAAGCCTCGCGCAGTGACGGGCCGAGATCCTCAGCGCGGGTGATCAGGTAATTATGCTTGGTGATCGGCAGGGTGATGCCGGTCATATCGACTTCCTGGAAGGCATCGGTGCCCAGTAGGTGGCTGAGCACCTGGCCGGTCATGCAGACAACCGGCGATGAGTCCAGCATGGCAGTCGCAATGCCGGTGACCAGATTAGTCGCGCCGGGGCCGGACGTTGCCATGGCCACGCCGACTTTACCCGACGCGCGGGCATACCCATCGGCCATATGGGCCGCGCTTTGCTCATGGCGCACCACGACGTGATGGATCGGGTAGTCCAGCAGCGCGTCGTAAGCCGGCAGGGTGGCAGCACCAATGTAGCCGAACAGGACATCGACCCCTTCTTGTTGTAATGTTTCCCAGATGATCTGGGCGCCGCTGCGTTTCATGTCTCCTCCAAAAGCAGTGATGAGTGATGGGTGATGGGTGATGGGTTAAGGGCTCGGATCGGCGCCGGGTGTCGGTAAAAAACCTGCCCCCTAACCCCCAATTCCCAACCCCTGCTCTACCGCGCTGCCGATTCTTCCGGCACGCGAGCCTGGACAAACTCAGGGCTGATGGAGGGCGCATCCGGACCGCGCCCCATCACGACAGTCCCGGTGCGAACCATCTCGATGATCCCGTGGGGGCGCAGCACTTCGAGCATGCCCTCGATCTTATCTTGTGTGCCGGTCAGCTCAACGATCAGCGATTCGTTGGTGACATCGACCACGCGGCCCCGAAAGACATCGACGATCTGGAGAATCGATGGACGGGTCTGGTCATCGGCGCGGACTTTGATCAACGTCAGATCGCGCTCAACAGCCGGCTCGTTGGTCAGGCACTCGACGCGCAGCACGTTGACCAGCTTGTACAGATTAGCTTCGATGCGGAAGGCGGTCGTCTCGTCGGTATCGACCGTGAATGTCATTCTCGACACGCCGGGCTTATCGGTATGCCCGACAGCCAGTGATTCGATGTTAAAGCTGCGTCGGCGCATCAATGAGGCCACGCGGTTAAGGACACCGGGCTTGTCTTCAACGTAGACGATGAATTTATGAAGCATAGCATTCTCCTCTAGAGATAGTTCTTGGTGATTAGTTTTTAGTGATTAGTCAAACAGAAACGAGTGAAAAGTTCTATGTGTGTCTGTAAACCAATCACTCATCACTAAGAACTGAAAACTGTGAACCACTGAACTACTTCGTGCCCCCTGTCTCGGTTTCGGGCGCCGGGCGACGAATCATATCGTGTAGCGCGGCGCCGGCAGGAACCATCGGGTAAACACTGTCTTCCTTCTCGACACAGAAGTCGATGATGACCGATCCCTCAGTCTGGCGGGCCTGTTGGACAACTTCTTCAACACAGGCGCGCTCTTCACAGCGCAGGCCGGTCAGCCCATGGGCCTCGGCCAGCTTGACAAAGTCGGGGCTGCGCATCGGCGTGGCGGAATAGCGCTTATCGTAGAAGAACTCCTGCCACTGGCGCACCATACCGAGATAGCCGTTGTTCATGATCGCCACATTGACTTTGATGCCCTCCTGGGCCACAGTCGACATCTCGGCAGCCGTCATCTGGAAGCCGCCGTCGCCGACAATGGCCCACACTTCGGCATTGGGCCGCGCGAACTTGGCACCAATGGCGAAAGGGAACCCCGATCCCATGGTGCCCAGCCCGCCCGAGGTAAGCAGGTTGCGCGGATAATCGTGCCGATAGTATTGGGCAGCCCACATCTGATGCTGGCCGACATCGGTCGCGATAAGGGCCTTGCCTTCGGTGTAACGCCATAGGTCGTTGATGACATGGGCAGCGTACAGATGGCCGCTGTCCGGCAGGTACTGGATATCGCGCACAGCCGAATCACCCTTGAGCATAGAAATATAGTTGATCCATTCCGAACGGGCCTGCTGCTCGATCTGGGGCAGCAGGGATTCCAGCGTCTCGCGCAGATCGCCGACAATCCCGACATCGACCTTGATGATCTTGTTGATCTCACCGGGGTCGATGTCGATGTGGATCTTCCTGGCGTTCGGCGCGTAGGTGCTCAAGGTGCCGGTCACACGGTCATCGAAGCGCATGCCAAAGGCCAGCAGCAGATCGGACTCCTGGATGGCTTTGTTGACCCACGCCTCGCCGTGCATGCCCATCATGCCCAGGTTGAGAGGATGGCTGGCGGGGAAACTGCCCAGCCCCAACAGTGTCAAAGCCACCGGGATGTTGGCTTTCTCCACAAATGCCATCAACGATTGCATGGCGCCGGACATCAAGACGCCCTGACCAGCCAGGATGACCGGCCGCTCGGCAGCATTGATCATCTCGACGGCGCGCTGGAACTCGCTTGGCATAGCGCGCAGATCGGGCCGGTAGCCGGGCAGGCTGATCGGTGTGTCATCCCATGCCCAATCGATGCTTGCCTGTTGGGCGTCCTTGGTGATGTCGACCAGCACCGGGCCGGGCCGTCCCGACCGCGCAATATAGAATGCTTCACGGATAGCAGGACTGATATCCTCTGCGCGGGTAACCAGGTAGTTGTGCTTGGTAATTGGCAGGGTGATGCCGGTGACGTCGACTTCCTGGAAGCCATCGGTGCCCAGCAGCGGGCTGGCGACCTGTCCTGTGATACACACAATCGGCGATGAGTCCAACATGGCGGTGGCAATCCCCGTGATCAGGTTGGTTGCGCCCGGCCCGGATGTGGCTACGACTACGCCGACCTTGCCGGAGGCACGGGCATACCCATCGGCCATGTGGGCGGCTCCCTGCTCGTGGCGCACCAGCACGTGCCTGATCGGCGAGTCGTA
>JAFGLD010000062.1 GCA_016928235.1 Anaerolineae bacterium
GTACATGCTGGCGGAAGTTCTTCCGCAATGAGTTGCGTGCAGTGGAATTCATAAGGTTGCGGAAGTATTTCCGCCTTGCAGTACTAGCGCCTCAGCCGCGCCCGTGCCTGGGCGATCTGCTGCCGGACCGCGTCGGGTGCCGTCCCGCCGACCGCCGACCGCCGCGCGACAGCTCGCTCAAAGTCGAAGACCGCCGCGACATCCGCGTCGAACACCGGCGACTCTTCGCGCAGCACATCGAGCGGCAATGCGTCGAGGGTGATTCCCCGCTCTTCGGCCCGGCGCACCAGATGACCGACGATGCTGTGCGATTCCCGGAACGGTACGCCGCGCTCGACCAGATAATCGGCCAGATCCGTTGCCAGCATCCCAACATCTAATGCTGCCCGCATGGCATCAGGCGACGGTACCAGCGACCCGATCACCCCGGCCAGGACAGGCAACACCATCGAGAGCGTATCGACAGCATCAAAGAGCGGCTCTTTGTCTTCCTGCAAGTCCTTGTTGTAGGTGGAAGGCAGCCCCTTGAGCATCGTCAACAGGCCGATCAGCGCGCCGGTCACCCGGCCGGTCTTGCCGCGCATCAGTTCCAGCGAGTCGGGGTTGCGCTTTTGCGGCATCAGGCTCGACCCGGTGGTGTACTGTTCACCAATCGATATAAAGCGGCGGCCCGGCCCACTCCACAGGATCAGGTCCTCTGCCAGCCGGCTGATGTGCACGCCGATCATCGACGCGGCAAACAGGAACTCGGCGATGAAATCGCGATCAGCAACGGCATCCATGCTGTTGGGGCTAACGACATCCATGTCCAGCTCCGCGGCCAGCCCAGCCCGGTCGATAGAGAAGGGGGTCCCGGCCAGCGCCCCCGAGCCCAGCGGGCAGACCGATGTCCGGCGTTTGCAGTCATCAAGACGCTCCTGGTCGCGCTCAAAGGCCCAAAAGACAGACATCAGCCAGTGGCTGAACAGCACCGGCTGAGCAGGCTGGAGATGGGTATACCCCGGCACGATCAAGTCAAGATGGGCTTCACTCTTGTCGATCAGCGCGGCCTGCACAACGGCCAGCGCGCTCTGCGCCGCCCTAATCTGCTCAATCAGCCACAGCCGGAGATCGGTCGCCACCTGGTCGTTGCGGCTGCGGCCGGTGTGAAGCTTCCCGCCAACCAGGCCGACGATCTCGGTCAGGCGGCGCTCGACGGCAGTGTGGATATCCTCATCAGAAGCCTGAACATCGAAGCGCCCTTCGTCAAATTCCCGTTTGACCTGCTCCAGCCCATCGATGATCGATTGGCATTCTTCATCGGTCAGCAGGCCTGCCCTGGCAATCGCCCCGGCATAGGCGATGCTGCCGCGGATATCGGCGGCATACAACCGCCGGTCGAACCGGAAGCTGTCGTTGAGTTGTTTCATCAAATCGTCGGGTTTGTCTTTGAAACGTCCGCCCCATAGTTGCATGATATACCCTATTCACAGCTTACACTCGATGATCAAGTTTTTGTTCTGTCTGGTTTAGGTGATCAGTTTTCAGTGATCAGTTTTTTTATCGCACAGCAACGACTGTGCTCTTGGAGATAGTCACAGTTAGGCAGCAATATAGATGTTTTCAGGTTGTCATTCACCCTGCAATCCCTGTGATCTGCGATCTTTGGGCTACGATTTTAAACTGATCACTGATCACTGAAAACTGATCGCCTGCCAATGTTAAAAACTTGATCATCGAGTTACAGTGAACGATGAACAGTCTTTGTCAATGCGCTTTTCTCCGTGAGCGTTAACTGAAGCAAAAAACTTCTCGATCTTTTCCCAAAAACTTCTCGATCTTTTTCTCGACTTGCCAGATCCGTTGTCGAGCAACAAAGACGGAACAGGCCCTTAAGTTGACAGATACGCGCTTTTCTCCCATTCCCATCAAACCGGCATACCAGGGAATGAGGTCGGTCACCTCAATCCTCATAGGAGCATTTTGGTAGTACCTGGTGATCAGTTTTCAGCGATCAGTATTTTTTACCCTGATTGGCTGACGAGGCTGAAAACCAAGAACTAAAAGCCGACAGCTAAAAGCCAACAGCTAACAGCTTATCGAGCTTAAGTTACCGCCTATGCCCCAACCCCCATCCCCCAACCCCTGTCTTTCGTCAATCCCGCTTGAAGATCGAGTAGTCGGGCGCGCGGAAGCGGCTCTTGCCTGTGCCTTCGATGCTCAGGAGCGCGTCGACCTTAAGCGGCAGTCCCCACAACTGGATGAAGCCCTCGGCATCCCGCTGGTCGTAGACATCTGACATACCGAACGAGGCATAATCTTCGCGGTACAGGCTGTAAGGCGATTTCCGCCCCAGAACAATCACATTGCCCTTGTAGAGCTTTAAGCGTACACTGCCGGTCACGTTGCGCTGGGTGACCATCACGAAGCCGTCGAGCGCCTCGCGCAGCGCCGAAAACCACAGTCCGTCGTAGACCAGCTCGGCATAACGCAATGCGATCATCTCTTTGAAGTGCAGGGTGTTCTTGTCCAGGCAGATCGATTCCAGTTCCCGGTGCGCGGTGTACAGAATAGTCCCGCCGGGTGTCTCGTAGACACCGTGCGATTTCATGCCAACCAGCCGGTTCTCCACCAGATCGATCCGGCCGACACCGTGTTTGCCGCCTATCTCGTTGAGCGCCAGCAGCAGATCGACCGGGCTCATCTGGCTGCCGTTCAGCCCAACCGGAAGCCCACGCTCGAACGCCAGCTCGACGATCTCCGGCTCATCGGGCGCGTTCTCCGGGCTGACCGAGAGTTGGTACATCGATTCTTCAGGCTCCAGCCAGGGATCTTCGAGCAGACCACCCTCATGGCTGAGATGCCAGATGTTGGCATCACGGCTGTAGATCGACTTCCTGGTTTGCGTTACCGGGATGTTATGGGCCTGCGCGTAGGCAATCGCGTCCTCCCTGCTCCGGATGTCCCACTCGCGCCAGGGGGAGATAACCTTCAGACGAGGGTTGAGCGCCATCGCCGTAACCTCGAAGCGTACCTGGTCATTGCCCTTGCCTGTACAGCCATGTGCCAGCGCATCGGCTCCTTCCTGCTCGGCGATCTCCACCTGCCGCTTGGCGATCAGCGGTCGGGCAAACGATGTCCCCAATAGATACTTGCGCTCGTAGATGGCGCCCGCCTGCATGGTGGGGAAAACATAATCGGTCAAAAATTCTTCCCGCAAATCCTCGATGAATATCTTGCCGGCTCCGCTTGCCTTAGCTTTCTCCTCAAGTCCTTCCAGCTCGACGCCTTGACCCAGGTCGGCTGTGTAGCAAACGACTTCACAGCCATACGTCTCGATCAGCCAGGGGACGATCACTGATGTGTCCAAACCGCCCGAATAAGCAAGAACGACTTTCTTGACCTGCTGTGTTGCCATAGTACCCCTTCCTTGGTAGTAGTGCTGAGTAATGAGTGCTGAGCGCCCGATGAAGAGCTATTCTCATCGAGCCTGATGCGCTCCAATCATGAGCAACCCTGATAGTCATAGCGTCGTGAAACAATCCTCGACAGCAACAAACGGGAATCTGCTGATGTCAACCCACTCACATGATCCACCGACTCATGACTATGCCTTCAGGGCGTATACATTCTCCTTGATAAACCAGTCGTAGCAAGACTCTACCTACTCGAAATCCATTCTTCATGGCTTCTTGCAGAGCACTGCTGTCTATCGCGTTGACGGGCAGGGTAATCTGGCCCACCTGTTTCTGTTGAGCATAGGGCTGGAGCAGCTGCAAGACCTCGCCCAGCCGTTCGCGAGACCCGGGCTCCACCACCAGGCTAGTCACCTCACATATTGGGTCAGATGCCCCTTCTCGAGACGAAACTGTCCGAATGATGGCAAAAGCCCAGGGCTGTGGCCAGCCAACCAACAGGGTGTCGCCCCAACCGTAGTCCTTCGCATTCCTGGCTTCCATCGTATAATCCAAATCCCGACTGGCGGCACGACTAAGAGCAGTGATGTGGGACAGACCCTCTCGCTCCTCCACCTGATCGAACAAGGTGAACGGCAAAGTGGAGGAAAGAGCAGCCGGTGAATTCGTCAAATAGAGCGTCGGGTAGGAGGGATTGAACCCAATGCGGGTGTACAGGCCCACATTGTGCGGGCTGTCCGGCATGGTCTCCAGGCCGATGGTCGTGCATCCTGCCTTCTTAAGACCACCAATTACTTCCATCAGGAGTTTTTGCCCAGTGCCCTTACCATGATGATCGGGATCGACACCAAAGGTGCCAATCCAGCCTGCCTGTCCCCAGAATCGGGAGAAGACATAGCCGACCACAGTATCATCCTCAGCGACAAAACACCCCGATGGGTTCATCGCCAGGCTAGCATGGATGTTGGCCCGGGTGCGCCGAACAGGAATCTCGCGTCCTGTCTTCTCGTAGTAAGCCCTGAAAGCAAGCGCATCCAGGTGTGATACCATCTCCCAATCATCGGGAGACATAGGCCGAATGTTGAACATGATGAGCCCTCATAACATGCATTGCGGTTGAGCATCATGGCTGAACCAGAGAGACTGCCTGACCAATCGACAACCAGTCTGCCTATGTGCGATAGTGCCCGTTGATCGTCACATACTCGTAGCTAAAATCGCACGTCCATACTTTGGCTGCCTCCTGCCCCATGCCCAGGTCGAGACGGAAGACCCATTCGGGCTGCTTCATAAGAGTGATCGCAGCTGCCTCGTCGTAGTCGCGCGGCCGTCCACCCTCGACCAGGTGATAGGACAGAGAGTAATCTGGGTCAAGCAGCCACAGACTCAGGCGGTCGGGCTGGATGTCGATACCCGAATAGCCCGCCGCGCATAAAATACGACCCCAATTGGGGTCGCTGCCGTAAAAAGCTGTTTTGCACAAGGGAGATCGGGCGATGGACTGCGCGACCGCTTCCGCCTGGGCAGTGGTAGGGGCACCGGCGACCTCGATGGTGACGAACCTGGTGGCTCCTTCACCATCCCGGACAATCGACTGGGCGAGCAGCGTGCAGACCTGCTCAATTGCCATCTGGAATTGAGCATCGCCCTCGGCAATGGTAACCCCCGATGCACCATTGGCCAGCAGCAGCACCGTATCGTTGGTGCTCATGTCGCCATCGACCACGATCCGGTTGAAGGACTTCTTGACCGCAGCCTGGAGCGCGTCAGTGAGCACAGCGCGCGGCACATCGGCATCGGTGGCAATGATCGCCAGCATGGTGGCCATGTTGGGAGCAATCATGCCGGCGCCCTTGGCAATCCCGGTAATGGTGTAACCTTCCTCGTTGATGATGCCGGCCATCTTGGGGCGGGTATCGGTGGTCATGATAGCCCGGTTGGCTCCTTCCCACGCCTCTGCATCGAGCACCTCTGCCGCCGCATCGATGCCTTTTATCACCGCCTCCATCGGCAGCTGCACACCGATGACGCCGGTCGAGAGCACCAGCACTTCGTCCGGTCGGCAGCCCAATCGACCGGCGGCGTGTTCCGCGGTCAGCCGGGTATTGGTCATGCCCTGCTCGCCGGTACAGGCGTTGGCATTGCCTGCATTGGCAACGATGGCCCGGATGCCTGCCGAGGGATCGGACAGGACGGACTGATCGTACAGAACAGGCGCGGCCTTAATGCGATTAGTCGTGAAGACCCCTGCCGCGCGGCAGGGCAGATCGCTGGTAATCAGCGCGATGTCTGGTTTGTTGTCCGGCTTCAGACCGCCATGCGCGCCTGCAACCCGAAATCCTTTTACTGAGTGGATGGTCAACTCCGTCACTCCTTTTCCGGCCCACCGTCCGCCGACTCTACAAGATGATAAATCAGGGCGACCTCATCACAGCAATTGCGGAATGGACAGGGCGCGCAGTCCCTCCAGACCTTCTCCGGATAGTTCTGAACGGCATCACGCTGAAAGCCGATCTGCTCAAATAAAGTGGCAGCACGGGTTAGCGCCAGGACACGCCTGACGCCGTGGCTACGAGCCAGATCGACTGCCGCCAGCACCAGTTCGGAACCCAGACCTCGCCCTCGGCAGCCCCGGTCGACGGCCAGGGAGCGCACTTCGCACAAACCGGCATCGAAGAACACCAGTGATACGCAGCCCACTACACGATCGCCGTCAGTAGCCACCAGCCAGGTGTCAAGCTGCCGTCGAATGTTATCGCCCGAGCGCGGAAGCATCTTGCCGGCGCGAACCTCATATTCGAAGAGCGCCAGGATGGAGTCGACCTCCGATTCCTGTGGCGTTCGAATCGTCAGGTCGACTTTAGTCTTCTTGTGCATGACCTTGTCCGTGTCAGAAACTACAGGTGAAATTGACAACTTTAATCTCCCAATAGACTTTATCGGTAAATAAGAATTCTATGCGTAGTTCAGCTATTCCCGGTAAAGTCTACTATCCGGTTAAGTATACCAACAAGCTGCTCGATCTCCCTCTCGCCGACGATAAGCGGCGGCAGTAGCCGCAGGACGTTCGGCCCTGCGTTGAGGAGGATGACTCCGTTCTGGTATCCCGCCTCGATGAACGGCCTGACCTCCCGGTTCATCTCGATGCCGATCATCAGCCCCACCCCTCGGACGGCCCGGATGCGCGGCGAAGAAATCTCAGCGAGCCGCCGAATGAGCAGCTCACCCATCGCATTGACGTGCGCCAGCATATCCGGATCGCTGACTCGCCGAAGCACCACCCTGGCGACCTGCGAGACGATCGGGCCACCGGCAAAAGTGCTGCCGTGATCACCCACCTCGATGACATCTGCCACTCGCTGTGTCATCAGCACGGCACCCATCGGCAAGCCGCCGCCGAGCGCCTTGGCCAGCGTCATCACATCCGGCTCGATGCCGAAGTGCTCGTAGGCCCACAGCTTGCCGGTCCTCCCCAGCCCACACTGGATCTCATCGAAAACCAGCAGCGCCCCAAAGCGATCACAGCGGTCGCGCAGCGATGTGAGGAACTCCGGGGAGGCGGCATTTATGCCGCCCTCGCCCTGGATCGGCTCGACGAACACGGCGCATGTCTCCGGACCGATCAGCTTCTCGGCTGCCTCGATATCGTTGAACGGCGCAAAGGCCACATCGGGCATCAGCGGTCGGAAAGGCGCCTGGTACTTCTCGCGAGCGGTGAGAGCCAGTGAGCCGATAGTACGGCCGTGAAATCCTCCGTTGAAGGCTACAATCTGCGTCTTCCCCGGCTGCGCCCCGCGGCCAACTTTGCGGGCAAACTTGATAGCTGCCTCGTTGGCTTCGGCGCCGGAGTTGCAAAAGTAGACCTTATCAGCGAAGCTAAGCGCGCACAGCTCGGCAGCCAGCTCAGCCTGGGGCGCGGTGTGATAGAGGTTGCAGGCATGGATGAGTGTCTCGGCCTGAGTCCGGATCGCCGCCACGATCTCCGGATCGGCATGACCAAGCGCATTGACGGCAATCCCCGCTCCGAAATCGAGATAGCCGCGGCCCTCGGTATCGTAGAGCGTCATGCCCGCCCCATGGGAAAGGACGAAGGGAGCGCGAGCATAGGTGCCAAGTACATGCTCCGCGTCTTTGTTTTTGATGTCCAGCTCTTCAGACAAGGTTGCGATTCCCATCGTTGTCTCCTAAAAGCAGTTGTCAGTGATCGATTTTTGTTTTTTGCCTAACGGCTGTTGGTTAGAGGTCAAGAGCCAGGAACTAAAAGCTAAGGGATGTGAAAATAATTAAACCTTCCGACAGGTAGCTGGAGCAATATCGATGAACCACTTACCCAGACCTGGGCTGTTTCAAC
>JAFGLD010000063.1 GCA_016928235.1 Anaerolineae bacterium
TATTGCACACCGGGTAAGTACAATGTTCTTTATCTGAAGGTAAATTACCGCATTTGGATATAAAATTCGAGATCTAATCTTACTCTTGTCGATCAACAAAGATGAAAAACGATCTTGAGTTGACAGTTATGGTACGGATACATATTCATGCATCGTCAGTCCAGGTGTTATTGGCATTTTTCCCTCCGCAAGCGGAGAAACTGTCAACAACCCCACTGCAAATTGCTTATGACTAACTGACCAGCACTATTGTTTCGCGATGCCGGCAGCGAGAAGGGGCTCTGCGAATAGAACTGTCAAGGCAAAAAGAAGAACGCCAACCCAATGATCAAATAGACCGCCAGCAGTTGAGCCCCCTCCAACCAGTTCGATTCGCCGTCCAGCGCGACCAGCGACGCGACCAGTGATGCGGCAAACAGCGCGATCAGCTCGAAGGTGTTGAATACCAGCAGCAGTTGGTGGCCAAACAGCAAGCTGATAAAGACCAGCAGCGGGGCGACGAAAAGGGCGACTTGCAGGCTCGATCCCAGCGAGACGGAAAGGCTCAACTCCATCTTGTTCTTGATCGCTACCTCGACCGCTACCAGATGCTCGGCAACATTACCCACCAGCGGGATGATGATGATGCCGATGAAGAACTCGGTCAGCCCCAGCGCCTCCACCACCGGTTCGACTGCCCCAACCAACACCTCGCTGAGTATGGCAATAGCGACGGTTGCCCCGGCCAACGTGATCAAAGATCGGCGCACGCTCCAGCGCGCTGCATGGGCGGGAACCGCTTCCAGAGGGCCATCTTTCTCCCGGAAGGTATACAGTACACTCAGCCCGTAGATGATGATCATCACCACCGCGACGCTCTCACTGAAGCGCGTCTCGGCGATGGTGTCGGGGGCGATGGCCACGTCAAACAGCGAGGGGATCATGAGCGCGATCACCGCCAGCACGACCATGGTCGAGTTGAGCGCCGCCTGGCGCCGGTCGAAGGTCTGGACGCCGTTCTTGAGCCCTCCAGCCAGGATGCTCAGCCCCAGCACAAGTAAGAGGTTGCCCAGGATCGAGCCGGTAATTGAGGCCAGCACCAGGTCGAGCAACCCTTCGCGGATGGCGAAGATGGTGATAATCAGCTCGGCGGCATTACCCAGCGTGGCATTGAGCAACCCGCCCAGGCGCGGACCGGTGTGGGTGGACAACTCCTCCGTCGCCTCGCCGATCAGGTCGGCCAGCGGGATGACGCCCAGCGCAGCGAAGACAAAGACCAGCACCGGGCTCATTCCCACCAGCCGCCCGACGAAGGCGACTGGGGCGAAGATCAGCAGGAAATAGAGGATTTTCTTAACAGTCATGGCAATCACTCCAGTTGCAAGGGTAACGCAGACAAGTATAGCACAGGAAATGAACCTTGTAGGTCAAATTCACATGGCACTGTCGGCGAATCCTCAAACCACCTCGTAGTGACCGAGTCTATTCGCCGACAGCGTCTTGACATTCGTACTCAAAACCCGCGCCCTGGATGTCAACAGAACCTGGCCAGTTTGGTTTGGGTTATTCTCGCTCATCTGGTGATAATGGGTATAATGCCGTTATCGCCAGATGGATTCTTGGGGATCTTCGAATCCCGGTGAATGAGGAAATTCAATTAACCCATGTCTGCCACTGCTGCCTCCTCTCAAAACACAAACGCTCAACGTGAGGCCATCGCGCCACCCCGCCCTGCCACCTTTGATGTCGATGTGGTGCTGGTGATGGTTATTGCTGCCCTGTTGTCCATCGGTCTGCTGATGGTTTACTCGACCACCTTCGACTGGAGCTATATGGAATACGGCTCACCAGTGCGGATTTTCTTCAACCAGCTCCGATCGGCGGTCATTGGCGTGACGATCATGTTGTTTGTCTGGCGGTCAGATTACCGCATCTTGCGCCGACGGGGAATCGCGGCGGCGATCATGCTGATCGCCATCATTGCGTTGAGTGTGCTGCTCATCATCAACAAAAATGAGGACTTCGGATCGAGACGAGCCTTGTATCAAGGCTCATTTCAACCTGGCGAAGCAGCTAAACTGTCGCTGCTGATCTATTTTGGCGCCTGGCTGGCATCAAGACGAGAGCAACTTCACAAGCTTGGCTATGGCCTGATCCCCTTCTCGATCTTGGTTGGCGCGGTAGGCAGCCTGATCGTCTTAGAGCCCGACCTGAGCACGGCAGCTGTACTGGTTCTGGCCGCATGGACGATGTTCTTCCTGGCCGGCGCCAACGTCATCCAGATTGGTCTGACTGGGATAGGCGTGCTGGCTGTCGGCTTCACGCTGGCAACACAGTTTAATTACGCGCGCCAACGCCTGGTCGATCATGTCAAGGCTATGGAGGATCTGACCAAAGCCAGCTGGCACGTCCAGCAGGCCATCATTGCGTTTACAGCGCCAAGCGATCAACTTGGTGGTCCCAACTGGTTTGGCATTGGGCTGGGGCAGAGCCGCCAGAAGTTCGGTTTCTTGCCTGCTGCTCACACTGATAGTATCTTTGCGATCATCGGCGAAGAGTTGGGGCTATTCGGCTGCCTGGTAGTGATTGGCCTGTTCTCGCTGTTCGTCTGGCGCGGGTTCAAGATCGCCCGCGAGGCACAGGATCCGTTTGGCGCCTTGTTGGCAAGCGGGATCGCTTCATGGATTGCCTACGAGGTACTCCTGAATATTGCTGTTGTCACAGCCATTGTTCCGTTCACCGGCGTCGCGCTGCCATTTATCAGCTATGGCGGATCGAACCTGGTGGTGGTGCTAACCGGTGCAGGGTTGTTGATGAGTATTTCACGGCGCAGGCCACTCAAGATAGAAAGGCAAGAGACTCGTGCGGATTATGATTTCGGGCGGCGGGACCGGCGGCGGCGTGTATCCCGCATTAGCCGTCGCGTTGGTTCTGAGGAATAAACTTGCCCCCTCCCTGCGCGCCACTCTCCCAAATGGAGAGACATCGTTCCCTGTCAAGCTCCTCTGGCTCGGCAGCTCCCATGGCCCGGAGCGCGACCTTGTCACACGCGAAGGCATTCCCTTCGATGCTGTCCTCAGCGGCCCATTGGCCGGCGTTGGCCTGGGGGTTCAGCTTGCTTCGGCTTTCAAGATCATCGCGGGTACCATCAAGGCATTGACAATCGTATGGCAATTCAAGCCGCAGGTGCTTCTCATCACCGGCGGCTGGGTGACGATTCCTGCCGCGTTAGCCTGCCAGCTGGCCCGCGTGCCGGTGATGATCTATGCGCCCGATACCGAACCCGGGGGAACGATCCGCGTCCTGAGCAGCATTGCCTCGCGGGTAGCGATCAACACATCCGAGTCGGCATGTTATTATCGCGCCGGGCTGACTATCGAAACCGGCTACCCGCTCCGTGCCGAGCTTCTTCAGGCCGCCGGATACGATCCACTTGGCCAGCCGTTGGCCAGAGAAGATGCCGGTTTACTATCCAAGACACGCAAACGGGCACAGGAACACTTCGCCCTTTTGGAGAGTAAGCCTGCCTTGTTGATCTTCGGTGGGAGCACTGGGGCGCATGGCATCAGCCGCGCGGTGATGGAAAAACTCCCCCAAATCCTCGCGGATTGGCAGGTGCTCCATCTGGTTGGACGACGCGACTGGGACTGGGTACAAGCATCGGTAGTTGGGCTTTCCGCAGAGGCCGCTGCATGCTACCATCCTCACCAATATCTGCATAGCAACGAGATGGCCCTGGCGCTGACCGCTGCTGACCTGATTGTTTCCCGCGCCGGGGCAAGTATTCTCGGTGAGTTTCCTCTATTTGAGCTTCCGGCTATACTTGTGCCATATCCATATGCTTGGCGCTACCAGAAAACAAATGCCGACATATTGGCTTCACGTGGGGCGGCTGTTCGGGTGGATGAGGAAAATTTGCAGGAAGAACTGCTGCCGTTGCTATCTCGACTGCGAAGAGATGTTTCTGAACGGGGGCGTATGGCTGCCGCGTCGGGCATGCTCAAGAAACCAGATGCAGTAGCCAGATTAGCTGATGGACTCATTGATTTGGCACGCCGCCATGTATCATCGTAGAGCCATTGTATGGTTGGTCTCTACAAAGGATAGACCGACGTGATCGAACTCTCTGCCGTCTTTCTGATTTTTATCGCCTGCTTTGGCATCATCGGCTTGCTGCGTGGCTGGGTGCGCGAGGTTCAGGTCACTGCCGCCGCCGTATTGGCCATGTTTATCATCGAAAAAATCAGCCCCTGGGTTGGACAAATTTTAGTCGACCGAACACCGCTGGAGATGCTGTCTGTCGATCCCCTGGGCACGCTGCGGCGCCTGGTGCTGCTTAAGACAGCCATTTTGTTAGCTGTAGTGTTTTTTGGCTACCAGGGGCCGATGGTCATTCACTTCGCCACTCAGGGCCGGGTCAAGGCCAACCGCGCTCGCGAGACAATCCAGGAAGGAATCCTGGGGTTGGGCATGGGACTCCTGAATGGGTATCTGATCGTTGGGGCATTGTGGTGGTATATGGATAGCGGGCACTACCCCTTCGACTGGATTGTCGGCCCATCGGCTTTTCCCAATTCGATCAGCGCGCCGATCATTGCCTGGCTTCCGCTGCATTTTCTCGCCAGTCCCTGGCTGGAGATCTTGTTGGTGGTCTTCTTCTTGATCGTGTTGGTGGTGGTGATCTAGCTGAGACGAGATCATAAATCGGATATACAAAGGGCTGGGATGGTTCATTGAGTTGTGACAAAAGGCGAGATATTTGTGAGCTACGTCAATGCAAAAGAACATGCTTCTCCAGGGCAGCATCCGGAATGCTTTGAGGGAATGCTCTGTGTACCAGTAGATTCCCGCCTGCGCAGGAATGACAAGCCGGTCCGGGAATGTCATGTCATTCCTCAACATGTTTACAAATAATCTCTTTCCATATCACGACCCTGTATACCATCTTCAATCTCTTCCCCGCCCCCGCATATATGAGAGGTTGTCATTCCCGCTTTCGCGGAAATGACGGCTAAACCTGACGTAATTGGAACAGGCCATCTTCGGAATGAATTATGCTCATGTCTCAGCCAGCTTTTTTAGCAATGGCGCAAAATTTGCTATGAGGACACCATCTTTGTCATTCTCGCTAAAGCGGGAATGACAGCACGAGCGAGGTGCTATTCACACAAAACTATGGCAGGAACATAGCAAGTTTTGCGGTGCTGCGCAAAAGGTACCTTTTCACCAAGTTGACACGATCAGAGGTGTTTTACCAATAAAATGGTGCCCTGTTGTGAGAAAACCGTGTGTCGCTTTTGGTATGAGGCCAGAAGCGTGTTACCAAAACCGCCAGACAGAAAAACGTTTTTTTCGCAAGATTAAGTTTTCTCAGTGGCATCATAGAAGGAATTGGTATGACAAAACGAATATTAACCCAGGTGGTGTTGTTGGTTTTTGGCATCATAATGGGACTGATCGTTCTCGAAGTTGGGCTAAGGTTGTGGTTTGGATCTCATGGAACGGAACATGAGCAGATGATGTATGTTGCTGAGCGGACTGTGATTGATGCACACATGGCACAGGTAATTGGTGTTCCATACTTAAATTACATCTTAAATCCCAATTGGGAAGATATCAATGAGCGCGGAATACGTGGCGAGTTGGTCGCAGTTCCGAAGCCTGAAGGTGTTTATCGTATACTCGCACTCGGAGGATCGACGACATTTGGTCATGGTCTTACATCTGATGAGTCTTGGCCGACGCAGATGGAGCGCATTTTGCGAGACGATTATGGCTATACCAATGTGGAGGTTGTCAATCTTGGTGTGCCGGGATACTACAGTCTCGATTCGGTTGTCAGTCTGGCAACCCGTGGGCTGGCTCATGAGCCCGATCTGGTAGTTGTTTATGATGGCCTGAATGATGCTATGATCCGTATCTATCAGGATCCACAATGCTATGGGGGTGATACTCCCCTGTTTGGCTTTGGCATCGATCGGGGAATCTGGCAACCAGGTGGTGAGGAGCTTCCAACAAGTACATTGTATCGATTTTTAGCCATCCGGTTTGGCTGGATGGAAGATCCTACAGCAGTTAATAGTCGTATGGCATCGACAGGCTTGTGCCCGCCAGAGCCGGAAAATATCGGACGGCTCGATCTGCTGGCTCAGAACCCCCCCAGTCACTTTGAACGTAACATGCGTAACATGGCGGCTCTCGCTCAGTCCGGCGGTGCCCAGATACTCTTTTCAACATTTGCCTGGGATAAGTCTGCGGCCGAGTCATTGCTCTTGGCTGATCCCTCTTTAGATACATTACAGGCATTGATAAATGCAATCGATGAACAAAATGCGCTGATACAGACAATCTCACAAGACGAAGAGGATCTCTATGTCGATTTGGCCTCGGAAATGGGCTCTGGTGTGTATTTTCAGGGCGATCAGGTTCATCAGACTGCTGAGGGCACGCGACGGCAGGCTGAAATCTATGCTGCATTTTTCCATAAGCAGGGCGTGATCGCGAAATGAGGACAATCTCATACAGCATGGTTCAAGGCTTGTGTTGTGGAGGCAAGAGGCATCTTTACAAATTTGGATATACTTGGGAAACGAGAAAAACCACAAAAGAACGCTTTGGAAGAATCTCTGGAGCAAAGCAGGTTGTTATCCGAAGGGATTGCTGCTAATCATATCACAAGTGCTCGTGAATTTGTAACCTTATTTCCCGCGATTATGAACCATGCCAAATATTCGGCGATGGTCAGTTTCGGCCATTTGATCCAAATGGCTCCTGGGTTCTCTGAGATGGGTAATGTTCTTCAACAATTGAGATAATTCCGATGGGCACTTCTTAAGACGTTTGATGACCAGATTCTGAGCATACATGATGTTCAACCGTTGGGAAAGTGCTCAGTCACTGACCAGAAATCAGCGGAAATATGCCCTTTCTCCATTTATCTCAATTGTCCAGCGACACCTATGAACTCGTCACCCATAACCCAGATGACTACAAGTCATCCATCACCCATCACTATTTTCAAGAGAGACGTCATGTCAGAGCAACTACCGCATGAACTTTTTCGGTTTGGTGCACCTATCGCCGAATTTTCGTCGAAGGGACGCGCCTCGTCACTTCTTCGCAATGTGGCGATTGGCTTTGGAGTTGTGGTCGTTGGCATCATCCTGGAAGTTATTGGTCTCTCCGGATTGGGCATTCTCGTTGCGGTGATGGGGGGCATTTTCATGGTGCTCCGCGGGGCTGCCCTGATTGGCTTGTTGTTGGGCGGCACTCGGCGTGTGCTGGTCTTCGACGAGGGCGTGGGGGTGGTCAAGGGAGACCAGGTAACGGCTATGCATTGGAGCGAGGTAAATGAGATCTATCAGGATATCTATACCTACCGTGTCAACCTTATCCCAGTCGTTAATCGGCACAACCACACCCTGCACAGCGTCGACGGACGCGAGCTTCAATTAACGCGCCGCATCCACGAGATTGAGAAATTGGGCCCCATGCTCCATCAGGCTGTCACGAAACACAAGATGCCCATTGCTGTCGATACGCTCAAGAGCGGCGGCACGGTCAATTTTGGGCCAATTGCCATCAGTAATCAAGGCATGACATTCAGGAAGAAGTTGATCCCCTGGGATGAAATCAAGGGCGTTCGGATTCAGAATGGCACGATCATGGTCAACCGGGCAGGTAAATTCATGTGGGGCGGCGCTCAGGCATCTCAGATCCCAAACCTGTACCTGTTCCTGGCTCTGGCTGACCAGATTGTCGGTGTCAATCGATAACAACAGGCCAGGATAATATCTTCTCAATAAATGGAGGTAAAGTTGCATTTCTCGATGCTTTTATGCGTAAAAACATCGAAAGAGAGACAGTTTCCCCCAAATTATTGAAAAGATAATACATTCTAGTCTGTCACAATAGCAACGAATATCACTTCTGAATCGCTAACTTGGGCTACATTGTGTTCAATCTCGTTTCAATGTCTATACTTGTCACAATGCTATCGGCTAATGAGACTGCACTCCATTGATTGGGTGTTCTCCTTGTGCCTGATTCAATTCCGGCGTCCCCGTTTATCATCCGATTGTTTTACCAAGAGTGTGGATTCTTACGAGAGCATAAAATAACGTGTAATCCCACCCGTATTTTATACCCACGGTCAACTACCGAGGTGACATCATGACACATAACAACAACCTTTTTGAGCTACTGCTCGATTTTAATCACCCGGATAAGGTGGTGCGTGAGGCAACACTTCAGGTGTTGATAACCCTGGGGAGCGATGCTGTGCCATTGCTCATCGAAGAGTTCCGGCAGATTGCGGGATCGGCCCGGCTATATGTCATCCGCGCCCTGGGGCTGATCGGCGATACGCGAGCAGTACCTCTTTTGCTGGAACTGGTGACCAGCAACGATGTCCAAGAGTACTTATTTGTCTCCAGTCTGGCAGCGAAATCGCTTGGACAGATTGGGGGCAGTGCGGCAGTCGATGGGCTGGTAGGGCTGCTTAGCCATGAGCGCAGCGGGCCGCGCCGCATGGCCGCAACAGTACTGGGCAATATCGGCAGCGCCCAGGCCGTGCCAGGTCTGATCGATGCGCTTCGCGATTCTGACCCGCCGACTCGCACCCTTTCGGCCCGCGCGCTGGAGCAGATCGGCACACCACAGGCCATCGCTGCGGTATCGGTGTGGCGGGAGCAGCAGGATTAAACAAATCTGGGACGGTTCAACACCATGTTGATATATGATGAATTATGACTGTGTCCGATTCTGCTCATTCTTCTATGACACCCTGAGCTGATACGGTGAACGTACTCGGAACGCCTCCTAGCTCGGCGAAGCTCACCGAGAACGTCGAGATTTGGCCCGGCGCCAGTTGTTGGACATCAACCAGTGTGGTGTCGGTGGCAATCACCCGACCTTGTTCATCGAATACAACTGCAATGACTTTGACCAGATTAGCTGTTTTGACGCCTTCGTTACGCGCCTGACCGCTGACTACCAGAAATCCATTGGCATCGAAATCAGCCTGGGAAGATACCGCGAAATTTTCCGGGCCATAGAAGGTATGAATGGACATATCAGCATAACGGGCAGAGGCTTTCAAATCGTAGCGGACGGTACCCAGCGGTAGCCCATCGCTGAAAGTGAGAGAAAATGGCGCATATTCCCCCGGTAGTAGCGTATCAGATGAGACAAAGTCATCCATAGAAAAGAGCAGGCGATCCTCGGCATCGTAAAGGAGCACCTCGATACGGATAAATTCCAATGCGCCGGCAGCATTGTTGAGCACCTGCCCAGCGATCACAAACCCACCGTTTCGATCTACCCAGGCATTCAAACTGGCAAACCCCACTGCATCCTGGTAGCTTGTGCCTGTTTGCTGAACCGTACTGGCCCAGCCGGCCGTCGCGTTAACGGCGAATGTATTGATGATGTGAGATAATGTACGCATCTGCGATTGGTCATCTGTCAAATGCACACGCAGCACAACGAAATAGGGATCAACAATTTGCAAGAAGTCATTGTGCTGGCTGGTACCCTGGGGAGAATCGACGACCAGCTTAATGCGCAAACTGCCGTCCGGTTGAAGATCTCGCGATTGTTCTTTGGTAACAGCATCGGCGGCAGCATAAAACTGGCTTTCATAAGCAGCAACCAACGTAGAGAGATCCAGAGAGGCGGCAGATGTGACACCCGGCATCGCGCTCAAACTGGCGATATAAATGTTGAGTAAAGGCTCTCCCGTGCCTGGCGGTGAGAACTCGGTGCTGACGGCTGATGTATCTGATTGATCGTTGACCACCCAATCAGGTGGCATCTCGATTGTATAGATGCCGGTTGGATGCTGGTAGGTAGCAAAGTGGATCGGATCGACCAGAGAGGGTGTCTGTTCCTCGATCACGCATCCTGCCAAGGCTACCACTGACACAAGAATGCCTAGCCATTTTTTGATGATATTTCCTGTCATGCTGCCGATTGTAGTGTGAGCGGGCCAGAGATGCAATTATTTGAAGCAGCCATCCTTCATGGTATTGGACAGACACCCATTTGCAATCGATAGAGAACTGTAAACTTGTGCTATAGTTTGTATAGAAATATTGCCGATCACCTGTGGTGATGATCACCTACAGCGTCTATCACATGGTAAGAGAGCGACCACGATGAGCGAATTAGCCGACCAATTGAAAGATATTCTTGGAAATCCGGGGGGTGAACCACTCAATACATTGGATTTGATGAGTTTGCCGCCCTCCGTACGCCGGATCTTTAACCTGATGCTGCGCAAAGTCGAGATCCCTTACACCGATCTGTGTCAAATCGTGGCAGAGTTCCCTGAGAATAAGCGACTGAGCCAGAGTGAGCTGGACGAGGTGATCGAGGCACTTTGCCGGATCGGGTGGCTCGAACAAGAACAGAAGGCTGGGGTTGTGGCTTACAAAATCAGTCTGAAAACACCCCCCGGCTTAGATTAACCACCTTCATCATAAGGAATGGGGATTAAACACATTTCCCCGCAAAGCCCTAATGGATGGGTGAGGTAATAGATTCTCATGCCTAAACATCGTCATGCCTATGGTATGATGTGTGTCCCAGTTTTTCCTTCGAGTGCAATCAAGATGTTTTCAGGAGTCGTGACGAGGGCATGTCTGCCGCCCCTTTCGAGATACTGGATGATCGCCTCGATCTTAGGCTCCATGCTGCCCGGCAAAAAATGTCCGTCGGCCAGGTGCTGTCTGGCTTCTACCAATGTCATGAGATCGAGCCACTGCTGGTTTGGCTTTTGGAAATTGAGTGCCACCTTCTCAACCTGGGTGGGGATGATAAACACATCTGCTTGAAGGTGCTGCGCCAATGATGATGAGGCCATATCTTTGTCGATCACAGCCTCGACGCCCACCAGGTCTCCGTCTTCCCCCTTGATGACAGGGACACCGCCGCCGCCCACAGCAATCACCACAAAACCAGCCTCGATCAACACGGCAATGATATCTTGCTCAATGATCTGGACGGGCAGTGGCGAAGGGACAACACGTCGCCAACCTCTCCCGGCATCCTCGATGACCGACCAGCCATCTTCCTGATTGTGCTTGAGAGCGGTAGCTTCGTCCATAAACGACCCGATGGGCTTGCTGGGGTTACGGAAGGCAGGGTCGTCCTGATCTACAAGCGTCTGGGTGACGAGCGTCACAGCCCGCTTATTGAGCCCCCGGCGATGGAATTCGTTATGCAGTGCCTGCTGGAACATATAGCCGATCGCGCCCTGGGTATCGGCCCCACAGTAATCGAGTGGCACGGCATGAAGCTCCCGAATAGACAACTCGGAGCGTCTTAACACAAACCCGACTTGTGGGCCATTGCCGTGTGTGACAACAACATGCCACCCTGCTTCGATCATATCGGCAATATGCAGCATCGTTTCACAAGCAATCCGGTATTGGTCGGGAATAGTCCGATGCTGGCTATCTTTGATCAATGCATTGCCCCCGACAGCCACGACTGCTAACCTGCTCCGGGAAGTATTCGTCACGTGAAACCTCCTTCAAAATAGTGCAAACAGCGCTGAGTGTCGAGTCACAAGGTTATAGTTCACTTTGATTCTATCCGTTCCTGATCTTTATGAAAGTCGATAAGATTGCGGAACCATGAGCCCTGAATAAACTTTATCGGTAATAGATATGCTATGCGTAACTCAGTTATTTTCGGCATGGTTCAATGCTTGCGCTGTTGAGGCAAGAGGCATCTTTACAATTTTGGCTACACTTGGGGAATGAGGGGAAACCACAAA
>JAFGLD010000064.1 GCA_016928235.1 Anaerolineae bacterium
AAAAGATCGAGAAGTTTTCGGAAAAAGATCATGATCTTTTTTGAAAGAGATCGAGAAGTCTTTTGCTTAAGTTGACGCTTATGGATACGCCAATTCTGTCATTCCCGCGAAAGCGGGAATCCATCCGCTGTGCTTATGGTTTTCCACACAGGCGAAAACCGCAGCCGAGTACATAATTGGGAGTCTACATCCGAAAGCCAACAGTTGAATACTTACGTGTCTTCGCTACAATAATCCATCACTTCTACCTTTGGAGCAGCTTACATGGGCATACATTACATTCCCGCTGTTTTGATCACCGGTGCGTCGTCGGGTATTGGACGTGCTTGCGCCAATTACCTTCACCAACGTGGCTATTGCGTTTACGGGACCAGCCGCAATCCGGCTTCATATCCCGGCACGCCCTTTGAGTTGATTGCCATGGATGTTACCGATGAATCATCTGTACAGCAGGCTGTAGCAACAATCATGGAGAGCGCCGGCAGCATCGATGTTGTTGTCAACAATGCCGGATCGGGTATCGTTGGTGCTATCGAGGAAACCAGTATTGAAGAGGCCCAGTCTCAAATGGAGACTAACTTCTTTGGTGTTTTGCGGGTGTGCCGAGCCGTCTTGCCGATCATGCGTCAGCAGCAATCAGGGTTGATCATCAATGTCAGCTCGATTGGTGGCGTGGTCGGCATCCCGTTTCAGGGGCTCTACAGCGCCAGCAAATTCGCGATCGAAGGGTTGACCGAGGCGCTGCGCATGGAGGTCCGGCCTTTTGGCATCCGCGTGGCGATGATCGAGCCGGGCGATTTCCGGACCGGGTTCACTGCCAACCGTCGTCCCACTCATGAATCAACTCAAAGCACGGTTTACACAGAGCGATGCGCCAAGGCACTGGCAGTTATGGAAGCCGATGAGCAAAACGGCTTACCCCCTGAAAAGGTAGCCCGGCTGATCGAACGCATTATCCGGGCACGCAACCCTCGTCTGCGCTGGGTTGCCGGGCCATTCTTCGAACAGATGCTGCCGCTCATCAAACGGTTCGCGCCTTCCAGCGTAGTTGAGTGGGGGATTAGAAAGTATTATCAGGTGGAATGAAGAGGCAGCCATTCTGAAAGCTGTTTTTATCTACTTCGATGAATGTAAGTCCACCGGCTACTTCTTTGTAACAAGTTTTCTCCCCATCGTATAATGCCTCTATATATTGATGTTGCTATCCATCCGGCAATCATAGGCAGCCAACTGAACATCTATCTCCGTTGCTCAAAGCATGTCCTGCTCGAAGGTACACTTTTTGAATGGTGAAAGGCCGGTCGATTGTGAGCACAAAAAAGACCAAAGTCCAGTTAACTGAGGAATTAGAGGTAATGTGCGCCAGGGTGAAATCCCTGGAACAGGCCGAAGAGACCTGCAAAAAGCTGTTCGAAACCTTGCCGACCGGTGTGTGCGTGATACAAGATGGTGTCATTCTATATGCCAATTCGGCTCTTGCCCAGATACTCGGTGAAGGTCCGGTTAACACATCGCTTTTCGACCACATTGCCCCCAATTGCCACCAAAAGGTTAAGCGTATTATCGAGAAATGTGAACGCGGGTCTACGACTGAGACGTTCGAGACGGTTGGCCTGCGTAGGGACGGCATCGAGTTCGATCTTCGTGTCCGGATTGCCGGCGTCGAACGACCGGAAGGCATGACAATTGTTGGCTCCTGCACAGATATCACCGGTCGGGAACGAGTGGAAGACGGGCTCCGCCAAGAGAGAGATAGGGCACAACAATATCTCGATGTAGCCGGGGTCATCTTTGTCGCCATCGATGCCGATCAGAGGGTTACCTTGATCAACGACAAGGGATGTGAAATTTTAGGATACACAAGAGATGACATCATCGGGAAGAACTGGTTCGAGATGTTCATTCCTGACAGAATTAGAGAGGAAGTTCAAACGACCTTTAACCGGTTGGTAACCGGCGAAATCGAGCCGGTGGAATACTTCGAGAACCCGGTACTGACCCGCGAGGGCACTGAACGAATCATTGGTTGGCGAAACACGCTTCTCAGAAATTCAGGCGGCAAGATCGTGGGTACGTTGAGCGCCGGGGAAGACATCACAGAGCGCAAGCAAGCAGACGAGGTGCTGGCTAACGAGCGCGCTCTGCTGCGTACTATCATCGATGTTCTCCCGGTCATCGTTTACGCCAAGGATACCGCCTGTCGTAAGATTCTGACCAACCACCTGGACCTGAAATATATGAGCGCCTCGACGGAAGCCGAGGTGATTGGCAAAACCGATTTCGATGTTTATCCTGAAGATATCGCGGCTCAGTTCTATGCTCATGATCAGAAGGTCATTCAAACCGGGCAACCATTGATCGGTTACGACGAGCCTTGCATCGTGACAGCCGATGGGCAGCAGCACTGGCTGCTTACTTCAAAGGTGCCGCTGCGAAACAGCGCTGGGCAGGTCATCGGGCTGGTGGGTATCGGGCAGGACATCACCGAGCGCAAGCGAGCAGAAGCGACATTGCAGCGACGAGCAGCCCAGCTATCTGTTCTCAGCGATATTGGCAACCAGTTGATGTCGGTACTGGCGCTCGATATGGTATTGAAGCAGGCAGTTCACCTGATCCACGAGCGTTTCGGGTATTACCACGTAGCCGTTTTCATCATCGATCACGCGACGAACGAGATTGTCATGAAGGCGATTGCCGGCTCCTTAGCCGATCTCTTTCCTCCCGGTCACCGTCTGGAACTAGGGCAGGGCATGGTAGGCTGGGTGGCCAGGCATGGTAAGCCATTATTAGCCAACGATGCGCGTGCTGAGCCCCACTATGTCAATCACTACCCTGACGTCATCTCAACGCTTTCCGAGCTGAGTGTTCCTATCCGGGGAGAACAGGGAGTCGACGGCGTTATTGACATCCAGAGCCCACGGTTAGACGCTTTCGACGAGAATGACGGCATGGTTATGGAGATACTGGCCGGGCAGATCGCCGCGGCGATGGCCAACGCGCGGCTCTACGAGACACTTCAACAAGAGCTGGCCGAGCGAGAGCAGACCGAGGCAGCCTTGCGGAAACGCAACAGCGAGATCAGCCGTCTGTATGAAGTCGGCAAGGAGTTGGGGGAAACACTCGACGAAGCAACGATCTACCAAGCAGTCTATCGCGCCGTTTCCGCCAGCATGGCCTGCGATGAGATGCTTGTATTGCTGATCGAATCGGACGGTAAGATGCTGCGGTGCGCCTATGCGTGGCGCGAGGGCCAGACGCTTGACACAGGCAAGTTCTCGCCTGTGCCGATATCTTCCGAGAATGACGGGCTACAAGACAACATCATTTGGACCGGGGAAGCGATCAATATAGGTGATTACCGGGCTCATCTGGCAAATTTCCGAGAGTATTACAGCATCAGCGAGACGGCGTTTGGGAAAAAGCCGGCCTCGGAATACGCCGAGTGTATTCGCTCCAGCTTGATCATGCCGCTCAAGTCGGGGAATTCGGTTCCCAGTCTCATACAAGTCAACAGCAACCGTCACAATGCTTATACGTCGGATAATCTGCGGTTTCTGACGGCACTGGCTTCTCAAGTCGTAACCGCTATCCTCAACGCCGAGCTTTTCGCGAAAGCCCAAGACGAGATCTTCCAACGTGCACAGGCCGAAAAGGCGTTACGAGAGTCAGAGCGATTTGCCCGCTCGACACTGGACGGTCTTTCGGCTCATATTGCCATTCTGGACACCACAGGTGCTATCCTGGCCGTCAACCAGGCCTGGCGAGATTTTGCGCAAGCCAACCCGCCTGTTCCATCCAATGTATGCGAAGGGGCTAACTATTTGCAGACCTGTGATGCCGCTACCGATCCCGACGCCGAAACGGCAAGAGATATTGCCGGCGGCATCCGTGACGTGCTGGCCGGCGCGATAGCCCAGTTTGAGATGGAGTATCCTTGCCACAGCGATACAGAACAGCGATGGTTCATGGCGCGCGTCACGCGCTTCCCCGGGCAGGGTCCGGCGCGGGTGGTTGTTGCCCACGAAAACATCACCAGGCGCAAGCTGTCCGACATCCGGCTCCAGGAACAACTTGACTTCTTCCAGACGTTGATCGACGCCATACCGAACCCGGTCTTCTACAAGGACACAAACGGCCAGTATCTGGGCTGCAACACCGCCTATACAACCTTTAGAGGACGCGCTGCCTTGCAAATTATCGGCAAGACTATCTATGACATGAACGATCCGTCGGATATCGCTGCCCTCCACGCCGAGGTCGATGCCGCGCTGCTGCGCAATCCGGGAGCACTGGTGTACGAAACCCAGGGCTATCATGCTGACGAGACACTGCACGACATTATCGTTCACAAAGCGACATTTACCGATACAGACGGGAATATCGATGGCGTGGTAGGTGTCTTGATGGATATTACCGACCGGAAGCGCATCGAGGCTGCCGAGATCGAGCAGCGTACTCTGGCGACGGCATTAGCCGAGACGGCAGCTATCATCAACAAGAGTTTGAATCTGGACGAGACTTTCAAGAGCATTCTGTCATCGTTGGCCCTCGTGATACCCCACGATGGCGCCAATATCATGTTGATCGACCGGGAGACCGGTGGTGTCACCCTGGCTCGCTACTGTGAATGCTATGCCCTGAATGCTCTGCCCTTTCCCAATGTTGCTGTTGCGAAGAGCTTCGAAGATCTTCCCAGCATTGCCGGGATCAAGCGGAGTGGAGAGTCCCTCGTAATCCCGGACGTAACAGCCAACCCCAACTGGGTGCCGGCTCCGGGAGCAGATTGGGTGCGTTCATACGTGGCCGCCCCCATATGTATCGAAGGTGATGTCATCGGGTTGATCAATGTCAACAGCAAGGCCGTGGGCTTTTTTAGCCGGATGCACGCGGAGCGGCTGCAAGTCTTTGCCGATCAGGCCGCCATAGCCATTCACAATGCGACGCTCTACGGCGAGATACAACATCACAATACCAGTCTCGAACAGGCCATCAGGCAGCGTACCGGCGAGCTGCACCAGATCAAGGAACGTGTTGAAGCCATCCTTACCAACACACCGGATGCCACCCTGCTGCTCAAGAAAAAGGGCACCATCGAAATCTGCAACTTAGCTTTCCAGCGCATGTTCGGCTACGGAGCCGACGACTTATATGGACAGCCGCCCGTTTGCCTGGTTGTAGATAGCCATGCTGCTCAGATGCAGGCCGCGCTGGAGCAGGTTCGCTCGGAGCGTTCTCCCGTACGCTTCGAAGGAATAGGTCGGCGCAAAGACGGCATGACATTCGACGTGGATATTGCCATAGCCCCAATCAAGGCAAATGAGGAACTGCGCGGCATTGTGTGCAGCCTCCGAGATATCAGCGCGCTCAAAGAAGTCGAGCGGATGAAAGATGCTTTCGTGTCAAACGTTTCTCACGAGCTGCGCACGCCTGTCGCCAATATCAAGCTTAACCACAAACTGCTCCAGATGGATCCCGATCATCCTGACGCCTACATGGAACGACTGGGACGAGAGATCGGGCGCCTGAATGTGATCATCGAAGATCTTCTACGCCTGTCACGCCTGGAGCAGGGGCAGATATCACTCAACCTTGCGCCACTCGATTTGAATGAGCTGGTGGCTCAATATGTCGATGATCGCACAGCACTGGCGGAAAGTAAGCAACTAACTCTTGTGTTCACCCCGCAGCCGGTACTGCCCTCGATACAGGCCGATGAAGGGCTGATCGGGCAGGTGCTCAGTATTTTGATGACCAATGCTTTTAACTATACGCCTCCTGGCGGGCGTGTCTCTGTCAGCACCCAGACCGAGTGGCTCGACGACCGGCAGTGGGTCAGTTTCCGTGTCAGTGATACAGGGCCTGGCATTCCGGCTGCTGAAGCCTCCCACCTCTTCGAGCGGTTTTTCCGCGGCAAGACGGGGCGCGATTCCGGCGCGCCGGGCACCGGATTAGGGCTGTCGATTGCCTGGGAGATCGTCAGGCGACACCAGGGGAAGATCGAGTTGGCCAAACAGCCGGAGGATAGCACAGGAGCGACCTTTTACGTCTGGATGCCGCTGGAAAAATCACAACCTGAGAAGCCGGCTTCAGGCCGGCCGGCCGCGTCAAAGTAAGAGTTGGTTTTGCGGACTCTTTAATTGAACGTAAACTGGTATTAAGAAATATTGGTGCAACGCGGAATAGTGGAAATTAGGTCAATCGGAGCTCAATCCGACCGTCGCGCTGTCGTCTAGATGTTGAAAGACTCTCAGATCTGTCACCACTTTTCCGCATTGAGCCGGAACATGCTCGCTATCAGTAGCGTCTCAGAAGACCGGCAGCAACCCAGGTTCTGCCGGGGATTACTTGGGAGCATACTGCCCAGACATCATCGCAGCCGCCTTTGCCGCATCCCTCTCACAACTCATCGAAGCGTCAGGGCAGAATAGCCTGCTATGCAGCTCCGTGGCCAAACATGTCTATCTAATGCCTGCGCACGAGCATGGTTGCGGCGGGTGAGAAAAAAGGCCTCGCAATGGGTGACGAGAAAAAGACCAAAGCACAGCTTGTCCGGGAACTCAACACGCTGCGCCGGCGGATTGTCGAGCTGGAACAACGGGAATCCGCGCAGGCCGAAGCGTTGTTGCACGATGACGAAGAACGCTATCGAATGATAGCTGAATATACTTACGATTGGGAATACTGGCGCGCCCCGGGCGGGAAAATAGTCTATACATCCCGCTCTTGCGAGCGTATTACCGGATACCGCGCCGAAGAATTTGTGGAAGATTCCATTTTCCTGAATACGATCATCCACCCTGACGATCTTCCGGCAGTCGAACAACACAACGCTCTTGTACAGCAGCGCGAGGATGAACATACTGTTCATGAATTGGAGTTTCGCGTTATCCGGAAGGACGGCAAGGAACGCTGGATCGGGCACACCTGCCGGTCTATCCACCGCGCTGACGGTACCAGTCTGGGCCGGCACGCCACCAACCGTGATATCACCGAGCGCAAGCAGGCCGAGGAAACTATCCGCAGTCTGGCGCGTTTTCCGTCAGAAAACCCCGATCCGGTGCTCCGCGTCGACCGAGACGGCAATCTGCTTTATGCCAATGAAGCAGCTTTTGCTTTGCTCACGGATTGGAAACTGGAAATGGGCCAACCTGTTCCCGAATCGCTGGTGGAACCGACCACCAAAACCTTTGAGACGCAGATGATGCAAACGGTCGATATCCGCTGCGGGGAGCATATCTTTTCGTTCGCTGTTGCGCCTGTGCCAGGAGATGAGTACGCCAACCTGTACGCGCGCAATGTTACCGAACGCGTACGGGCAGAAGAGCGCACCCGCAAACTAAACCGCATCTACGCCGTGTTAAGCGACGTCAACCAGACCATCGTGCGCGTACGAGAAACGAAGGTGCTCCTTGAACAGATCTGTCGCATTGCAGTCGAAAAAGGCGGCTTTCGACTGGCCTGGATTGGCCTGGTCGATCCACAGACTATAGAAGCTCGACCTGTCGCCTATGCCGGTGTTATAGATAACTACCTGGAAAAATTATGCATCGTGCTGAATGATGACGAAAGTGGGGTCGAGCCTGCCGCCAGTGCTTTGCGCACCGGGGAGCGCGTTATCGCTAATGACATCGAGAATGATCAGCGCATGGCGCCCTGGCGCGAAGACGCCATGCGGCCGGGGTACCGTGCCTCAGCCGCCTTTCCGCTTATCGTGAGCGGTGAGGTGCGAGGCGCGCTCAGCCTGTACGCTTCCGAACCCGGTTTCTTCGACGACGCCGAGATTAAGCTACTCGACGAAATGGCGTTGGATGTCTCTTTTGCGCTGGAATATGCAGAGCAGGAGACACATCGTAAGCGGGCAGAGGAATCGCTGCGCTGGTCGGAGACTGCGCTCAAGAAAGCCCAACAGGTGTCCCATGTCGGCAGTTGGACATGGCATATCCAAACCGGCCGCCTGGAGTGGTCTGACGAAATGTACCGCATCTTCGGGATCGAAAAGGAAATCTTCTCAGGTGATTTGAGCGAGGTGATCGGGCGCGCCATCCATCCCGATGATCGCGCCGCGGTTGAGCAATCGAACCGTTCGGTTATCCAGAATAAGAAGCCCATACCGCTTGAATATCGCGTCATCCGGCCTGATGGAACAGTCCGGACGCTGTGGGCCGAAGCAGGCGAATTGATCCTGGATGAAGCAGGCAAATCGCAAACTCTCACCGGGATTGTACAAGATATCACCGAGCATAAACAGGCTGAAGAGGCGCTGCGCAAATCTGAGGCGCTTTTCCATTCGCTGGTCGAAAGCCTACCCCAGAATGTGTTCAGCAAAGACTTACAAGGCCGGTTCACGTTTGCCAACCAACGCTACTGCGCTACAGAAGAAAAATCGCTCGACGACATCCTCGGTCAAACAGACTTCGACCTTCACCCACCAGATCTGGCCGCCAAGTATAGGAGCGACGATCTCCGTGTCATGGAAACCGGTCAAATCGTCGACGTAGTCGAAGAGCACCAACCAATCGACGGAAACAAGTCCTACGTTCAGGTCATTAAGGCGCCGCTCTACGATGGGCAGGGAGACGTGGCGGGCGTCCTGGGCATATTCTGGGACATTACCGAGCGCAAGCGGGTAGAGGAGGCACTGCGCAAAAGCGAAGCTCAACTTTCTAACGCAATGAAGATCGCTCGCCTGGGTTATTGGGAGTATGATGTTGTCAGTGACAGCTTTACATTTAACGATCACTTTTATTCTATTTTTCGCACGTCGGTTGAACGAGAGGGCAGCTATGAGATGTCTTCCGCCCGCTATACCGAGCGTTTTGTCCACCCTGACGACAGGCCTGTTGTCGCGATAGAAATCCAAAAGACTCTCGAAGCTACCGATCCCCTCTATAGTCGTCAATTTGAGCACCGCATGCTCTACTCTGACGGCGAGATCGGCTACATTGCCGTTCGCTTCTTCATCGAAAAAGACGATCAAGGCCGTACGATCAAGACCTTTGGCGCCAATCAGGATATCACCGAGCGCAAGCAGACAGAAGAGGCACTGAAACATCAAGCCACGATGCTCGATCTGGCTCCGGCCAGCATCACAGTCCACGATCTGGATGGTCGCTTTCTGTATGCCAATGAGCGCACACTGGAATTGCATGGATACACCCGATCTGAATTCATGGCTATGACCATTCATCAAATCGATGTACCGGCCTCTAAAGAGCTGATTGCCGAACGGATCGAACTGCTCAAGCGAATTGGCGCAACGACCTTCGAGGTTGCCCATTACTGTAAGGATGGATCTTCGTTCCCGCTTGATGTGGCCGTACGGATTGTCGAATGGGGCGGACAGACGGTCATCCTCAGCATCGGCAAGGATATTACCGAGCGCAAGCAGGCAGAAGAGGCACTGAGACTCAGGATGGAGCAGTTGTCTGCCATCAGCCAGGCTTCCCAGGCCGTGGCCGTCTCTCTCGATCTCAGCCGGGTGTTGGCAGAGGTCGTGACACTGGCGGGTAAAGTAACGGAATCAGATTACGCCAGCGTCATCCTGGTGGACGAGTCGGGCCGCGTGAGTGGCGGCTTTGAAGACCTGACGGGTGTGCCAACCATCGATTACCGCGCCCGACCTAAAGGGTTTACCGGATGGATTGCCCGGTCGCGCCTCCCGGTACTGGTGGATGAAATCGACAAAGCAGGTGTCGTCAAACCCAAGATCGCGGCCGGCGCGCCACGCACGGCCAATCCGCTTCTGACTGAGAAGGGCATTAAATCGTTTGCCGGTCTGCCTCTGGTGGTCGAGGAGCGCATTGTCGGCGTGCTGTATTTGTACAGTCTCCAGACTGGTGCATTCCACGACCAGGTGTTTTTGCTGACCGCCTTTGCCAACCAGGCAGCTATCGCCATCGAGAAAGCACGTTTATACGAAGCGGTTCGGAAAGAATTGGCCGAGCGTAAGCAAGCCGAAAAATTCCTCCGCGACAGCGAAACGCGCCTGAAACGCGCTCAAGAGATAGCCAGGCTGGGCAGTTGGATTTACGATTTATCAGGCCGGTTATCATGGTCAGATGAGACATACCGGATTTATGGAGTCTCTCCGGATACATTCACTCTGACTAATGAGAGTTTTATCAGGCTTGTCCATCCCGATGATCGAGCTGCCGTACAGGTCTGTGTCAATGCCTATCGGTCTGGAAAGCAACCTGACGATCTGGAGTTCCGCGTCATTTTGCCGGATGGATCCGTTCGCGTGATCAGCGGTCGCGGCGAGATTGTGTATGACGCCGAGGGCCAACCGATCCACATAGCCGGTACGGCACAAGATATCACCGAGCGCAAACAGACGGAAGAGGCGCTCAAACAGCGCGCCCTCCAACTGCTTTTGCTCAACGATATCAGCCGGCGGGTGGCAAGCGTCATGGATCCGGACAAACTGCTGGAGACGACAGCTTCCCTGATCTATGAAAGTTTTGGCTATGAACACGTGGGCATCTTCATCATCGATCCACAGAGTAAGAACGATCTTGTCATGAAGGCCAAGGCCGGCGTGTACACATCGCGCTTTCCCGTCGACTATCGGCTGAAGTTAGGGCAGGGGATGATCGGCTGGGTGGCTCTGTATGGGAGGCGGTTGCTGGCCAACGATG
Source organism: Anaerolineae bacterium (assembly GCA_016928235.1). GTDB lineage: Bacteria > Chloroflexota > Anaerolineae > Aggregatilineales > UBA3940 > JAFGMS01. The sequence goes on from JAFGLD010000064.1 coordinate 10,638, forward strand.
TCAGTACCGAAATGCGCTTCCAGGATCCGTTCGACGATCAGACCATCAAAGCCGAACTGAGCGTGCCGATTCAGTCTGACCAGGGAGTCATTGGGGTCATCGATATTCAGAGCCGGCAACAGGATGCCTTTGGCGAGAACGATGTGATTGTTGTGGAGACCCTCTCTGATGTATTGGCTGTTGCCATGCACAACATTCGTCTATATCGGGAACTGGAGGCCTATAGCGGCATCCTGTCTCAGGCGGTCGAGGATCGCACCGTGGAGCTGAAACGTGTCAAGGAGCACGTCGAGGCTATTCTCGATTGCAGCCCTGATGGCCTTCTTGTGCTTAGCACGGCCGGCAAGATCCAAACCGCCAACCCGGCCTTTTACGAGATGTATGACCATGGCATTGATGACATCACCAACACCCCCCTGACCGATCTGTACGATACCGACCAAATCGGCGTTGTGACTGACGCGCTGTCCGATGTCTTGAGAACGGGCAAGTCCAGGCGCGTGAGCCTGATCGCCCGGCGTCAGGATGGGACAACATTCGACGCTGACGTGGCTCTGGCACCCGTTATGGATAACGAGATCGTGAGCGGCATTGTATGCAGCATCCGAGATATCAGCGCGCTCAAGGAAGTCGAACGGATGAAAGACGCTTTTGTTTCCAATGTCTCTCATGAGCTGCGCACGCCTATTGCAAGCATGAAACTAAACCATGATCTGATCGCGAGAAACCCTGATCGTCAAAGCATCTATATCGGTCGGCTAAAGCGCGAGATCGACCGGTTGAACACCCTGATCGAGGATCTGCTGCGCCTGTCGAGGTTGGATCAGGTACGGGACACACTGCACCTGGAGCCGGTCGATCTCAACGATCTGGCCGCCCAATACGTCGAGGATCGTCTTCCTATAGCGGAAAGCAAGCAGTTAGAAATGAGCTTCAACAAACTGCCGCGCCTGCCGCTTGTCCAGGCCGATGCGGGTTTGTTGGGACAGGCGCTGAGTATTTTGATCACCAATGCCTTGAACTATACCCCATCCGGCGGCCTGATCTCCGTGCGCGCAGAAAAGTCGACAGCCGACGGGCGCCGATGGGCGGGCATCAGTGTCGCCGATACCGGTCCAGGCATCACACCCGATGAGCTGCCTCATTTGTACAAACGATTTCACAGGGGTAAAGTGGGACGAGACTCCGGTTCTCCAGGCACCGGCCTGGGACTGGCGATTGCCAGTGAAATCATCGATCTCCATCATGGACGGATCACAGTGAGCAGCAAAGGTGTTCCAGGCCAGGGGACAACTTTTACGTTATGGATACCCATCGAGAGCGAGACATGAACGATTTATCTCAAACCGCCGGCGACTTCGCAAATCCTGATGTTCCTGTGATCCTGATCGCTGACGATGATCCTGTCATGTTACAAAGTGTAGCTGACCTGTTGCGGCTTGCCGGCTACCGGATTCTGACGGCAACTAATGGTGCCGTCGCCTGGCAGGTCTTGCAAGATCAGACGCCCGATCTGATCATCGCCGACATTACGATGCCGGTGATGGACGGCTACCAGCTTTACGATGCTGTGCGCGGCGACCCGCAGTGGAGCCTGGTACCCTTCATGTTTCTGACCGCCCGTGGCGAGGAGAAAGATATCCGCTATGGCTACCGCTTAGGGGCCGATCACTATGTCACCAAGCCCTTCGAGCCGGATGATTTGCTGGCCGTCGTCGAGGCACGCTTGAAACGGATGCAGATCATTCGATCCGCAGTCTCGTCGAACATCGAAGATGTGAAGCGACGCCTGGTGAATACTTTCAGTCATGAGCTGCGCACGCCCTTGACCTCTATCTATGGGTTTGTCAGCCTGCTGCAAAGCGACCTGGAGGAGCTGGCCGATGACCAGGTCAGGGAAATGCTCGACCACATCGAGATCGGCGCCCGGCGTCTGAGCCGGTTGACGGAGGATTTGCTGCTGATGATCCAGATTGACAGCGGCGCCGTGAAAGCGGAGATCGAGCGATTTGGCCGGCCTGTCAACATGAAGCCGATCATCAATGATGTTGCCGCCCGCTTGAGCGACCAGGCCCGTGAACGCCATACTGAGATCGACGTCAGGGTAGATGAGGCATTGCCGACCCAAGGCATTTCATCGCGCCTGGCAGATATTGTGACGCGGCTCGTTGATAACGCTATCAAGTTTTCCCGACCGGATGGAGAGCCTATTCTGATCACCGGCAGCCGGCGCGATGATACCATTTATGTCGCCGTTGAGGATAGGGGTATCGGTATTCCGTCGAACCGGCAACAGCAACTGTTCCAGCGCTTTGAGCAAATTAATCGGGAGAAAACAGAACAGCAGGGAACTGGCGTGGGGCTTGTGATCGCCTTGGAGCTGGCCCGGTTACACGGCGGGACAATCGAGGCACGGAGCCGGGAAGGCATCGGCAGCTCTTTTACATTGGTCTTACCGGCTGCATAGCATCATGCTAAGCTCATCACCAGCATTCAGCATCGCCGGTTTAGCCCGGATACGAAGTATCCTCGATACGCAGTATCCTCGAACGGTTATAATCGATCAGAATCATCTGGCGCCAATTACTCGAATCGGAGGAAGGTCGTATGGCAGAGAAAAAAACTATTCTGGTAGTTGATGACGATCCCGTTATGCTGGCCAGTGTTTCCGACATCCTCAAGATATCAGGCTATGCATTGCTGACCGCTGTCAATGGCGCGCAGGCTTTGCAGGTTATGCAACATCAGACACCGGATTTGATTGTGGCCGATATCATGATGCCGGAGATGGATGGCTACCAGTTTTGCCGGGCCGCTAGAGAGAACCCGGCCTGGCGGGCGATTCCGTTTGTCTTTCTGACCGCTCGTGGCGAACGAGATGATATGCGACGCGGCTACGGTCTCGGCGCCGATCACTACATGACCAAGCCCTTCGAGCCGGAAGATCTGCTTCTCGTCGTGGAGACCCGTCTCCAGCGTCTGGCGGAAGTTCGGGAGACGACACGCAAAGAGATTGAAGAAACAAAAAGCAAACTGCTGGCCGCATTGGGCGATGATCTCAACGGCCCACTATCATTTATCTACGATTACATCAGCCTGCTCCAGGAATCCCGTCGATCCCTCAGTGACGAGACGACGGAAGAGATCCTGGGGCAGATGCGCAGAGGGGTCGATGAGATCGTCGAAGTGGTCGAAGATTTGATGACGATTGTATATATCGACAGCGGCGCGGCAGAGATCGAAATCGAAAGGAACCGTGAGCATGTCGAGATCGCCTTTGCGCTTCAAGCTGTCATGAAAAAGCTGAATGGCAAAGCAGAACAGCATGGCGTCACCATCTCCTCGCTTATCCCAACAGACTTGCCGGTATTTGGAATCTCAGCGTACGTGCAAGATATCTACCAACGGGTCATCGATTACAGCATCAAGTCTGCCCGACCGGTCGATGGCCATGTCTGGATCAGGGTCGAGCGCCGGGACGAGCAGGCCGTAGCATCGATCCGTCACGACGGCACCATCCTCGAACCTGAGAACCTGGCCCGGCTTTTTGTGCCCTTTTACGAATCAGACCAGGACTCTCTCCATGAGCGGAGCGTTCACTGTGGGCTCGTCATTGCCGAAAAACTGGCACGCCTGCACGGAGGCTCCATTACTGTACAGAGTGAGCCGGTTGAAGGCACAACGTTTACGATTTCCTTACCGGTGTGATCTGACGGCAGTTCAATAAACAAAACCGCCGCCGCAAACCGAAGGCTCGAACATCGCCTGACAGATCATCAATGATAACTCAGGGCCTATTCACGTGTTTATGCTGGGATTGGTCATCAGATCATGCGATGGATTGCGGAATGGATCCCGCCGAAGAAGAAGTACCAGGAAACGCGCGCTGAGACTGCCCGGCAACACTCGATGCATCGGGGATGGGTGTTGTCAGGCGTTCCTTGAGGGGCGATGGAAGCCTTCTCGCGCTTTCCGAGAGGTTCCTACCCGATGCTCAACGCTTCCTACTTCGCAAAGTGGTGGATTCCCGCTTTCGCGGGAATGACAGGATTGGCGAAGCTAGTGGATATGGGGGAGGGTTGAGAAGACATGCCCGCTTAGCTCCAAACATCACCGTTATCACATCGAGTGCAGCAAGCTGTTCAGCGTGCGCGTGCAAGGCACGCCACAGGGAATCGTTCCCTACCAGCCCTCAAAAGGCTTCAGCACGATCTGCAGGTAGGTAAACCCGATCGACAAACACACCAACACGATCGCCCAACCGGTTAGCAGTTGCCACTTCCGGAAAGGTTTATGCAGCAGCAAGATCAAATAGGGCAAAGGCAAAACGTAATAGCGCTCCGCGACATATGGCGTCATGATAATCATGGCCAGGAAGGCAGCCCATAAAGCCATCAGCTTGTATTTTGCATCTTCCCATGGCATATCGAATACCGCAGCCAGGATAATGGCCAACCCGACCAGCCACACCCCGAACTTTGCCGCTTCGGCGGCCCAATCCCCCAGCCGATTGCCAACGATGTCAAACCCATGCACAAGTAAGCCGTTGGCGACACCGATGGCATTGTAGTTTTCGCTATAGGTCAGCCTGAAGGCAGCATACAACGGGAGGAGGACAACCAGTATCACACAACACACGATGGCTTTCTCTCGCAGCGTCTGAAGCGCGCGCGCCGAGACGATCATCGGCCAAAAATAGAACCCGACAAAGATAAAGAAGAAGTTGACATGCTGGGCTACGGGATAGACAAAGTGATCGGCCTGGTGAAGAGGAGGCACCATGCCTTTCCACAACCAGAATAGCGGCAGGATGGTCAAGATCGGCAACCCGGCAGCAATCCAATGTCCAAAGTTGTGCCGCAGATCAGGGATAAGCTGTCGCCGGTTAGCCACTAATCGGTACAGCAGCATACCAAGCGGCAGAGAGAGGTAATATTGGCGAGAATAAATGGCACAGCCGGCAAATAATGCCCCCCAAAGCCAATGCTTCAGATCCTGCTGCAAATAAAAGTGCAGAGCCAGCACACAAAAGAACATCCCAAAACTAATGGTGTAGAAAGTGTGGCCGTAGAAAAACACATAGGGCATACCGATTAACGTCAATGTGCTCACCAGTGGGTAGGGGAGACCCTGGCGCTTGCAGACAATGCAGAATAGGACTGCAGTCAGGTAGGTAACGACGGCAGTGAGCAAACGCAGCTTCCAGACGTCAAACCCAACCACTTTCCCATACAGCGCCCAGATCAGATAGGGCAGCGGCGTCGATGCGGAGGGATAGTCGGCAATTGCGGTCAACAGGGGAGTGCCGGCAAATTGGTCGATCACCTTGATGTGGTACAAGGCTTCGTCACGCACCAGCCGGAAATCCAACCCGGTTAGCAGCAGCATACCGAGCAAGGGCATCGCCAGCAGCACCCAGGCAAACACATCGGAGGATACCCATGAAGTGACCCATTTCCGGATGCTCATCATATTATGCTCGCCTTATCATTGCAGGGGATGGGACGGCAGTTCTATGCCAACTCAGTGCTTGTCGATTGCCCCATCGCTAGATCGTCAGGGCATCATAGAGAAGGTCGACGCTCAAATCGGAGCGGACCGTTTCTTGTGAACGCAAGGTTAACGTGGCAGATGCCACACCCAACCGTACACATTCGTCCAACGGCAGACCTTCCAGCAAGCCAAAGACGATGGCAGCAGCCTGCGCATCGCCGGCACCAATCGAGTCAACGATCTGGGTTTGGATGGCCGGGACGTGCCCCTTGGTTTCCGCATCGGCATAGACAACGCCATATTCACCCAGGGTGATGATGGCGATCTCGACCCCCATAGCCACGAGATGCGCGGCGGCTGCCTGTGCGGCTTCACGATCGGCCTCGGCGAAGATATCACCGCAGATGGCCCGGGCCTCCGGCACATTGGGGGAAATCATGTGAAGACGAGATAGATGCGGACACAGGCGTTCGGCCAGCAAGTTGGATGTCGGATCGGCACAAACGGCGACATGATTCTCCCGGCACAAGGCCAGCACCGTCTCCAACGCTTCAGGCGTGAGGTTCGCATCGATGGCCGCCAGCCTGGCGTTTCTGAAAAGCAGGTGGCGCTCTTCGAAGTAAGCTGGTGTCAGGGCGGTTAGTATCGCCATGTCATCCATGGCGAAGTCTAAGGCGCCATTCTGCGCCAGCAGGGCAACATAAGCCCCGGTCCGCTTCCCCTCCGCGATCATTGCTTCGCTGACATCAATCCCGCTGCCGGCCGCCTGTCCCAGAATCCGAGCGCCAGCGTCGTCATCACCGACGCTGGTCAGCAGCACCGTCTCGACTTCCAGCCGTGCCAGGTTCTCGCCAATGTTGCGGGCAACGCCTCCCAGACTGCTGTGAATGACACCTGGGATAGAGCTACCACGAGTCAGAGGAATACTGGGCCGACATTTGACATCCAGGTTGGCCGCGCCGATGACCAGTACATGACCTTCTTCTTTCACGAGACTCCCTCCTGGATCAGACAATGAGGTATGGTCCGATGACAATCGCCTATCACTCGATGATCAAGTTTTTAACATTGACGGGTGATCGGTGATCAGTGATCAGCGTTCGACGACTGATCACTGATCACCTGAATGATGCAGAATGGGTACGCTTACTTGCCGGGTTCCAATAACACCGGATTGCAGCCCGTGATCGAGATCTCGGATGTGCTCAGCTCAAAGCCGCCACCACCGGTCTCCGTGGCAAACACCTCAATTTCACCGCGTGCTAACAGCAAGACAGGCTCATTGCCCCCCAGCAGGTGAACTTCACCCGTGCCATATTCATGCTCGATCACGTTGATCTCGATGCGCAGCGTCTGGCCTGGGCCGACCCGAATATCGAGCATCCCGTCCTGGTTGGTCATCATCTCGCCCGCTTGCTGATCGATCTCTGCCTGGAAGGTTTTATTGGCCCAGGGCTTGCCGCCGTTCTCGAACAGGTAAATTCCCAGCCGAGATGATGCCCGGCCTAGCGGGGTGAAATAGAGCTGGGTGCGGTAGGTAATCTCCTCCCAACCACCAGCACGCCAGAATGGAATGTACATAAATCCGGCCATGACAGAGTTCCTCCCTTTGGAAATAGTTCTTGGTAATGAGTTTTTAGTGATTGGCAAGCCAACGATGGGCAACAAGCTGCAACTGACATGCCCAGATCGCTATATGTGCTGCCCAGATAATAGTAGGGCTCTTTTCGCTCCCCGTCAATGTTACCGATGCGACTGACCGGCGTCGGCGGCCTCGGCCAGGACTTCCAGCGTGGCCTGTGCGCAGGCTTCCCAGCTAAAGAGTCTGACGCGCTGAAAGCCACGCTTGGTCAATGTCTGCCTCAATTCCTCATCGATCAGCAGCCGCCGGAGAGCATCGGCCAATCCATTCACGTCGAGTGGGTCGATGGTCAGCGCGGCATCACCGACCAGTTCGGGCAGCGATGAGGTATTCGAGCAGACAACGGGCACACCCTGAGCCATTGCCTCGAGAACCGGGAAGCCAAATCCTTCATACAGCGAGGGGAAAGCATAGACCCGGGCCCCCGCATACAGAGCGGCCCGATCGGCATCTGAGACATAACCCGGCAAGATCACGTTCTCTGCCAGGCCCAATCCGGCGATCTTCTCCAACAATTGGTCATATCCCCAGCCTGGTTGTCCCGCCATGACCAGGCTCAGATTGTTGACGGTATCCTTGATCAGGGCAAAAGCATCGATCAGCCGGGCCAGATTCTTGCGCGGATGAAGACTGCCCATATGCAAAATGTAAGGTCCCGGTATCCCTAATCGCCTGCCTACCTCTTTGAACGATTGGCCATTTTCTTCCGCGCCGGCATTGCCTATGCCAAAATGGACAACTCTGATCTTCTGTCTGGGGACACCGTTCAGCCGGATGAGATCATCGGCCGTTGCCTGCGATATCGCGATCACGCGCTTTGCCGTCTTGACGCTATGCCGGGTTGACCAATCAAGATAAAGTCTGTTAGATAGAGGATGGCTTTCCGGGTAATGCAGATAGCCCAAATCATGGATGGTCACCACAGCCGGGACGCTTCCAACTCCCGGCCAGGGAACAACATGCGCCGGGACAAACAACACATCAGGGCGATCGCGCCGGACGGCAGGACCAAGAGCGGTATGAGTCCACAACCGCTGCCGCCTGAGCACCCGGTAGTCGATGTTCTCCCCAGCCGGCAGCAGATGCTGAGGCGGATCGTCCCGAAGGTATAGATGAAACCGGTGCTGCTGCCCCTGCGCGACCAGCGTTCGGATGATCTGAAGGCTGTACCCTTCCGTACCCGTCCGATACTGATGGGTTGCCCGGCTGGCATCGATGGCAATCAGCATGAGGGGGCAGATACCTGTCTATTCGATGACATCATCTTGCCGAGGCACCCGCGGCCGCACGATAATCGCCAGCAGCGCCAGGATAACCAGAAGCGGCCAGAATTGAATAACCTGATTGAGCACCCGCCCCTGCACCATTTTCAGGGTCACCGGCAGGGCAAACAATCCAATCCCTCCGAAGATGTAAGTCGGAACGAGCAGCGACTGCTGGCGCATCCCCTCGGCCAGATAAAGGATTAACATCGCAATGCCAAGGAACAGCGGGATGACCGGCCAGAAGTAGGTCATAGCCGACCAGGTCAGGCCGCCAACTCGGAGGGTGAACAGGTTCAAGAAAACACCTATCAACAATCCTGTCACGCCCAAGAATATCAACCCGCCATGCTTCCGTTTCTCAAAAATATATTGAACGATAAGGGCAAGGCCTATCATGGCGATCATAGCCGGCCACATATATTTAATGCCTGCCAGCCTGATACCAAACTGCATCGCGATAATCCAACCGCCGATCGTTATCAAGCCCAGCCCTACAATCCAAGAACCCGGTTGTCGTCCCACTTTTATCAATCTCCCCATCCGTAAGCATCACAGCGGTGCTGCAACGCCTGATCAGGTTGCACACTCATTATACTATCCAGAGCAAAATGACATTGCAATGCCATCACGCCGCTCAGATTGCGATCGAACTCAGGCTGCGTGTCGCTGTACAGCTCGATCACTGCCGCCGGGATATTCTGTTCAGCCAGCCAGTTGGTTGCATCACCTGACACCGGGTAAGCAGTGAAGCGACTTACCGGGTATCCCGTAGCGTCATCAAGCAACGGCCCCATCCAGTCGGCTCCCGGTTCCGAGTCGCCACACCGGCCCATAAAGATGCCGCCTGCCGCGCTGTGGTAAAACAAGACAGCATCTGGCGATACGGACAGGAAGAACGCTCTGAGTACCATCGTCTCCAGTTCAGAGAATGGCTGTGAGCCGGGAGAGATCGGTATTTCGTGCAGATAGGCGGTATCGGCCCACTCACAGCCCCAATTGCGATTCAAATCAACCTGGTGCGCATTCAAACGTCCATCGAGTGATTGGCCTCGAGCCAGTCCGTCAGGATTGGCTACCGGGATGATGAGCAGACGGATCCCCGGCAAGACATCGTCTGGATTTTGCCGGAAATGACTCACCAGCAGGTCGGCCAGGTGAACGGTGTTGGCCTCGGCTCCACCATGAATCCCGCCGATCAAGACAAGGGTATGGAGGCCGTTGCCAAACTGCCAGGCCCAGATATCACGGTTTTCCCATGACTTGCCAATCGAAACACGGGTAGCGTTGGGGTAGGGTGTAACAGCGAGTAAGTTCAGGGTAGGCAGAGGTGTCTGCGCAACGGGCAGCGTCTGCGTTGAGACTATCACAAAAGTGGAATCTGAGGGGTCTAATGATGGTCTCTCGATCAGGGCGATCACAGAAGACGGGCTCGGCGCGATATCCTGAAAGCCCTTTTCAGACTGCTCGATATCGGCCAACACCGAAGATGCACAGGCTGACAAAACAAGCCCGCATCCATACACATACAATCTCACCCGCAACCATCGACGCATGTCCAAACTATAGCAACGCCTTGCTGTGCACGTCAAATGAATGCATACCGCAAACGGCTGAGTTTTGGACTTTTACTATTGTGATAGCAGAGTCTTCCGGTGTCCTAACGGAACATCTCATCCAAGAGTTGTTGCGTGACCTCCCATCGAAGCTCCAAAACAGATGCTCCTGCCTCAGTCGTGGCACCGGTAACGTAGTCACTATCCAGAACATGTCTATCGATGCCGTTGGGGCCCACCCACAGGAGTGTAGGTAGCATCATGACAACGTCGATGATGGTCAAATTGGTGTCAACATGCTGGGTAAAAGCTACATATACATCCGGGAGATGACCCCAGTTGGCCGGGTTCGCGAGCCGACGTGCCAACGCCACGATGACCTGCTGCTGGCGCTCGGCACGCAGTAGATCGCTGGATCCGTGACGGGTACGAGCATACTGAAGGGCGCGTTCGCCGCTCATATGCTGTGTCCCTGGTTGAAACTCTACCACCATTGTGTCGTAGTTTTCTGTTGGATACTCGTAATCGATGATTGCGTTTTCAACATCGATAGTAACACCTCCCGCGGCGTCGACAATGGCAATAAATCCGCGAAAGTTCAGCCGCAGTGTCCGGTCAACCCGAACGCCAAAGGTTCTCTCAACCGTCTCGTCCGCCAGATCGGGTCCGCCGCCCTGATACCGGCTTTCCCCTAATACATGAGCCGTGTTGATCCGATCCGGCCCATATCCGGGTATCTCTACATACAGGTCACGGGGTATCGACAACATACCGGCATACTGTTGAGCCGGATCGACTGTTGCCAGGATCAGACTGTCGGAGCGTGTTACCATGCCCTCCTCGGGGCGAGCATCCAGCCCCAGAATCAGGACCGTTGTACGTGGCGGCGGGACAATGATGTACAGAGCGATCATCAAAAGCGAGAATAAAATGGCAAACAAGACACCGGCAAAAATCGTCCGAAAAACACAACCCAGGTAGATCCCCAGGCGAGATCGGCGTCTGGGTCTTCTGTGAGGAGGCAATACAGGCGGCGGCGATGCTGTCGTGCGTTGTGAACGCCGGGTAATATCAAGGTGATCCGGTCTGTGCAGCCGTGTTCGGCCGGGATCCTGGTATGAAGGCTGATTATTGTGCATAACGAGGTATTTTATCACAAGGACAGACGCCGGACACATGTGGCTCAAACCGGGGGGCATCCATTACAATAGGCGTTGGGTCAAAATATGGATATCTGACACGGACAAATAGGAACAGTCTTCATGCGTGTATTACTACAACGGGTCAAGAACGCATCGGTATCTGTCGATGGTGAGATCGTAGGCACCATTGGACATGGGTATGTTCTCCTGGTCGGCGTGGGGCATGGCGACGGCGAGGCGCAGGCAGCCTGGCTGGCGCAGAAGATCGCCGGGCTGCGCGTCTTCGAGGATGCTGAGGGCAAGTTCAACTTATCGATACAGGATGCCGGTGGATCGGCTCTGGTTGTTTCTCAATTCACGCTCTACGCAGATACCCGTAAGGGACGCCGTCCGGCCTTTGTCGATGCAGCATTACCGGAGGTGGCAGAACCGTTGGTTGATCGCTTTGGCGATCTGCTGCGCGCCGAAGGTGTCCCGGTTGAGATGGGAGTTTTCGGCGCGCGGATGTTGGTGGAAATTCACAACGATGGCCCTGTCACGATCTGGCTGGAACGCGAGTAGGAAGCACAGTCAGGCGGTGACCCATGCTCCTACTCGCGTAACAGCTAAACTGACGGCGGCTTATCGGCATCCGGGCCGGTCTTAGAGGCTTCCTTTGACCTGCCGCCGGACACCTGGCGCCCCAACAGGAAAATGCCAAGAATGATGAACACCACCGGCACTATATATTGAACTTCTGCAATCAAAAGCCCAATTCCGATCGTCGCCATTATCCCGGCCGGGATGAGCGCCCACCAATGGTTATGGTTTTGTAGATAAACGACAAAGAACGGTAAGGCAATGGCAAATAAAACAAAAGGCGCTGTCAGGACTTCCGGCATAATGTCTACAAAGATCAGGAACACCCCAATGGCTGACGTTGCATAGCCTGGGATGAGCGCCCACCAATTCTCCTGGCGGTTACGCAGATAGACATAGAAGAACGGTAAGGCAATGGCAAACATGATAAAAGACGCCATCAGCGAATCGTACAAAATGTCGGAGACGGCAATCACTGCGCCAATCGCGGATGTCGCATAGGCCGGGATGAGCGCCCACCAGTTTTCCCGGCGGTTGAGCATGTAGACGTAGACAAACGGGAGCGCGATGGCAAACATCACAAATGTACCCGTGATATTCCCATCAAGATCAGATTCTGCAAGCAAGATGATACCCCCGACTACGGCTAGAGCATAGCCTGGAATGAGCGCCCACCATTGCTCCTTGTTTCGTAAGTAGATCGTCAAGAAGACGGTGCCACCCCCGACAAAGAACGCTGCCCACACGAGCCCGCCAAAACCGGGGATCAACTGACCTAACAGCGCGGCCACACCCAGCACTATCAAGACGCTACCCCACAGCCAGTTCAGGCTAATAGAAGATTGTTTGTTGTTTTTTGTTTCCATCATATTTCCCTCGAAAACAGTCATAAGCGATGTGTAGCTTCTCAGATAATGCTCTGAACAAAGTCAGCGTCTTTCGTGAGTAAAAAGCTGTCCAGAACGTTTTCTGAAAAGCTATAGTAAAACCATGGAATAAGCACTGTGTTCTGCATGGTATTACGCAAAAGCCGGTCTGTGGTTGTATCACGGACCGGCTGAGTAATTTATGAGAAGCGGGTTCGATGTCTTCAGCTATGTTTCACCGCTGACGACGACACGCAGTTTTTCAATACGCATTCCATCGACCTCAACGACGCGGAAATGCGCCTTGCCGACTTCGACCTCATCGCCCGTCTTTGGGATGCGCTCCAGTTTTCCCATGACATACCCACCAATCGTATCATAGTTTTCATCGATGAGGGTCAGACCCAATGCATCATTCACATCTTCGATCAGTGCCAGGCCGCAGATATCCCAACTGCCGTCCTGCCGCCTGGCAATTTCTGGGCCGTTGTCCATCTCGAACTGATCAGGAAGCTCCCCGGCAATCTCTTCGAGGATGTCTTCCAGGGCAATCAACCCGGCTGTGCCACCATATTCATCGAGGGCAATTGCGACGTGCTGACGCTGATCGCGAAATGTGGTCAGTACCGCGCTGATACGGGCCGTCTCCGGCATGAAGATAGCAGGCCGGATGAAACGGTTGACTGGGATGGCCAAATCGCCCTTGGCCAGCACTTCCACAACATCACGTGTGTACAACACGCCGATGATGTGATCGATGTCCTTTTCGTAAACCGGGAATTTGCCATGCGAGAATTTCCTCTGCAACACAAGCATGTCGCGCAGCGTATCACCGGTATCCAACGCCGCCATTTCCGTCCGCGGAATCATGACCTGGCGCACCATCATCTCACGCAAGTCGAAGACAGCATCCAGCATATCGTGCTCTGCATCATCCAGCATCCCATGATCGGCGCTGGCATCCATCAGCATCTTGATCTCCTCGACCGAGTGAACCAGTTCATGTCCTGCCGCTGGCTGGAAGCCCAGCATTCTTAAAATCAGGTTGCCTGTGCCATTCAACAACCAGATAGCCGGCTTGAAGATCCACTCAATTGCGATCATCGGTGGGGCAACATAGAGGGATGTTTGCTCGGCGCGCTGGAGGGCAATCGATTTGGGGGTTAGCTCACCCACAACAACGTGAATAAACGTGATCACTCCAAAGCCAATGGCCACCGAGATACTATGAGTGGTCAGATCGGCCCAACCGGCAGGAATAGGGATCAAGGCCACCACCGGGTCGATCAAGTGCGCCAGGGCCGGCTCGCCGATCCACCCCAGGCCCAGACTGGCAAGCGTAATCCCCAGTTGCGTAGCGGCAATAAATCGATCCGGATCGGCGACAGCTTGTTGAAGTGCCAATGCTTTGCTCTCTCCTCGCGCAACCAGCTCCTCGACGCGAGTACGGCGCACACTGACCAGCGCGAACTCAGCTGCCACAAAAAAGGCGTTCAGAAGGACCAGTACAACAACCAGCCCCAACCCAATAAAATCGTTGATAATTGAACTTGCTTCAGATTCCATCTACCTCAAGCGACAACTCTCTGGCCCCAAAAGGCCGGTGACACATTATGGAGATTTGTAGATCGCGGCTGCTCCATAGCCAACCACGCTGGATCGGTCACCACCTGCATCCGCTGATGTCCCATAGCCGACGAGCTTCACACCATCAGCCCCTAACGCCCGTGCCGTGATCAGCGCAGTAGCGATGGCTGCCCGGCCGCAAGCAAAGGCACGGCCCTGCTCCTCTACATCGAGGACACTCTGAGGATCGAAGGCTTCGACGGCTCGCAACATGATCCGGTCAAACTCCTTGGCTTGCAACTCCGGATAATGGTGAGAAAGATCGCTGCTGGCAACCAGCAACGTCCTGGTACCAGATTCGCGGATACAATCGGCGAGCAATATCCCCAATTTGGAGACAATATCGTAGCTCTGATCGCGCAGCATGAGCGGCACCAACACAAATGATCCTTTCAGTGCTCGTTGGAGAAAAGGCAGCTCGATCTCTAGCGAATGCTCAGAATCTTGATGCAGCGGGGTAACCCTTATATTCTTGTTAAGGGTTGTCAGTAGATCGTGATCGACCTGGATGGTGCCCAGGGGTGTTCCATAAAGCTGATGAGCGGTCGTCAGCACAGGGGCATACGCATATTGGTGCATTGGTGAGATCACCACGACGCGATCGAATACCATGCCTTGTACTAATCGAAAGGCATGAGCAGCAATACGGCCGGAATACACATAGCCGGCGTGAGGGACCACCAACCCCACGATCTCGCCTGGAATCGAGGTTTCCGGCGCGTTGGCCAGGTATTTATCGACCGTAGCCGCCAGTTCTCCGGCATTACCGGGATACCATTGCCCGGCAATGGGAGAAGGACGTATATCGCCCTGGGTTTGCTGTGACATAGATTTTCCCCATCTCTCATACCATCTCTACTAGAGAGATTGTACCACACATCCGTCAGGAGCCGGTGGACAATGAGCGCAGATAGATCACCAGAAATGTGATGACTGCCAATCCAAATGCCGATACACTGTAGACGAGCCAGGCAACAAATGGCATTGATTCGTCATCAATCCGCGCCGAATCGGGTGTGCTTAACCGCAGTACGTAGCGAGGCGTGGTCGGCCAGGCCAATATCAGTCCGCCAACCAGTCCGCCAATGTGCCCCCAGTTGTCGATGCCGCCGGCCGATAGCCCATAGACCAGGTTCATCGCAATGACAACGATGATGTTGGTGATCTGCTGTTGGGTATTGGCAAAGATTTTACGGTTCAGATAGAGCATTGGGATGAGCGCGCCGATCAAGCCAAACAGTGCGCCACTGGCACCGATTGACGGGTAAGGCCCAAATGCGAAGCTGGCAACTGTGCCTGCGATACCCGACAGAATGTAAATTGCCAGGAAGCGCCAATGGCCAAAACTACGCTCGATCCTTGGCCCGATCCAGTACAGCGAATAACAGTTGAGCCCCAGGTGGAAAACACCGCCGTGCAAAAACATGGGCGTGAACAGCCGCCAGAACTGTCCGGACACGATCATCTGGTTATCCTTTGCGCCCAGCATTGTCAACCGGTGACCGGACAGCATATCGAGCAAAAATATGACGATGTTGAGTACAAGGATGGTGTAGCAGAGGTAGGGCGTAACTTGCGGAAACTCGACGCGCCTGACCACAGCCCTCTCTGGTGGAGGCTGGACCGGGGTGGGCGGCTGATCGAGAGGATGGACAGGTTTTTGTGGGCTATTATTCATGAGAATCTCTTTGTCAACTTGAAATAGGCCGATTATACTTCGCTGTATCAGGAGGAATTTGATACGATGCCGGTTTATGAATTTCGCTGTAAAGATTGCCGCCGTGTTTTTAGCCTGTCTTATGGCAGTTATGACGATTACGAGCAGGCAACTCCAGCCTGCCCAGGTTGCCGGTCTACCGATTTGAGCCGTTTGATCCGTAAAGTGTCATTTATGACGCCCGAAGAAACGCGCATGGAGAGACTGGCCGATCCTTCGCGGCTGGCGGGGTTGGACGAGAACGACCCACGCTCGATGGGGCGAGTGATGCGCCAGATGGCCAGCGAGTCCGGCGAAGACCTCGGCCCGGAATTTGGTGAAGTGGTCGATCGTCTGGAGGCAGGAGAAAGTCCGGAGTCTATCGAGCAGTCAATGCCCTTAGACAGTCTCGACTCGCCGATGGGAGGTGGCATCGTTTAAGACTGTGTGAGCCTCGCCATTACCGCCGCGCGCACATCGGTCTGTACCGCCTCGATGTCACGCTCGCCGTCGATCACAACCCAGCGATCCGGTTCCGCCGCGATCAGGTGCCGATATCCCTCATGGACACGCCGGTGAAAGTCGGTGGGGAGATCATCGAGGCGGTTCCATTCGGCGTCTTTATCCTGACGGCGCCGGCGCAGCCCTTCCTCCGGTGAAATCTCGATGTAGATAGTGAGGTCTGGGCGCAAGCCATCGGTGGCAAATTGGGTGATCTGTCGGAGAGCCTCTAACGCTAACCCGTGCCCGTATCCCTGATAGGCAAAGGTACTGTCGTAAAACCGATCACACAACACCAGTTTTCCGTCTTTCAGGGCCGGGAGAATCGCCTGGGCAATCAGTTGAGCCCGCGACGCAGAGAAAAGTAATACCTCTGCGCGCGGGTTCATCTCCTGGTTGGCCATATCGTGCAGGACGTTGCGAACCTGTTCCCCAATGGAAGTGCCTCCGGGCTCGCGCACATGGAAAAGCGAATAACCCTGCCGGTTGAGATACTCGCTCAGCAGGGTCAGTTGCGTTGTCTTGCCTGAACCGTCAGGCCCTTCAAATGTAATCAACATGTCAACTGATTATCCGCGATAGATGCGAATGTGGCGATCTGGCTCACGGCCATAGCTGTGGGACTGCAAGTTGGCCTGGCGTGCCATCTCATGTTGCTGCCGACGGATCGACGCTTTCTGGGGCGCCAGATCGATCGACGGCAACCCATCGATAACAGCCTGAATGCCCTCACGTACCTCACGCATGGCTCGATTCAGCAGATCGTCGCCATTGTCTGAGTTGTTTGTCTGAACTTCGAACAACTCGACCAGGAAATCCTCGATCTGTGTCACGGTATTTGAGCGTAGAACATAGATCGACACACCCTGGTGCTCGGCATCGGCGATCAGGCGCGGGCGGCGTCGATAGAAGTTTTTGAGCGTCAGCAGTACGTCGGCCTCGTCAAGTGAATCGACCACGCGCAGCGGCAGCTTGAACCGCCGGGCAGCTTCGATGAGCCGGTTGCGGGCAATCCCGTAAGGATAGACGCTCTGCATTTGCCTTGTGCCAGTTAGATCGACCTGTTTCTCCTCCGGATGAGCAACAGTTACCGGAGGCGGCGACCAGGTCTGTCCACCACCGATCTCAGGTTGTGTGGCTGGGGCATCCTCACCCTTTTTGGTCTTTCGACCGTTCCCGCGTTGCACCGGCGGAGGCTCCGGCGGCGCCTGGACAACGATCTGCCCATCCGAAGCACGGCTCCGGACTTCAGGCAGCGATGGGCGCCCCCGTAGCAGTGTATCGACGGCTATCATGACGTCGTTGTGCACATAGAGCGAATGGCGATCCTGGAGCTCAATGAGCACATCGAAGGTAGGTGGCGCGCGGCGCTCCAGGACTGTTTTCTGCGTCCCTCGGCGGCGGGCCTCTTCGTCAGAAAGCGTGACACTCTCGATGCCGCCGACAAGGTCAGACAACGTCGGGTTCAGGAGTAGGTTATCCAGGTTGATACCATGCGCCGTGCCGATCAGCTGCACACCGCGTTCAGCAATCGTACGAGCTGCCTGAGCCTCCAATTCGCGTCCGATCTCGTCGATGACGATGACTTCGGGGTTGTGGTTCTCGACAGCCTCGATCATGACCTCGTGTTGGAGATTAGGTGTGGGCACCTGCATCCGCCGCGCTTTACCGACCGCCGGGTGCGGGATATCGCCGTCGCCACCGATCTCGTTGGACGTATCGACGATCACAACACGCTTCGCTTCGGCCAGAACGCGCGCCGCCTCACGCAGCATCGTCGTCTTGCCGACTCCAGGCTTGCCTAAAATGAGGATACTCTTCCCCGACTCGACGATATCCTGGATGATGTCGATGGTGCCGAAGACGGCCCGACCGATACGGCAGGTCAGGCCAACAACCTCCCCGCGGCGATTTCGGATGCCGGAGATGCGGTGCAGAGTGCGCTCGATGCCGGCACGGTTGTCCGCGTCGAAGTCACCCACCTGCAAAACCACTAAGTCCAGGTCGTCTTGCGTAACCTCCCGATTAAGCAGGTTGTACTCGCCGTCCGTGAAGCGCGCCGTAGGAACCCGCCCCAGGTCGAGAATAATCTCAAGCAGGTCGTTATAGCGATTGATCTCGTTGAGCGAATCAGCTATTTCCGGTGGCAAGATTGCCAACAGGCTGGAAAGATCATCTGTGATATGTTGTTCCATATACTTTCTCGCAGGCACTCAGATTAGACCAACGAATGTAGTCTGGTGCCTCGCTCTCGTTTTGCCTATTTCGGCGATCAAACAGGGGTAGAACTGGCTTGTGCAAGGAGCGATCCTCAGTCACACATGCCTCTGTTGGGGAACAGCATTTCCTGTACAGTACTACCTATCCTGGTTTGTCTAAACATAGCGTTCCAGGAGAAACTCTTCTCCAATACTACCTTCCCTTTTCATATCCATTGTAACACACGGTCATAATGCCGCAACCATATTTGGAGAACAGGGCTGGTTTTGTAAATACTAACATGGATTGGCGCGACGACGTTCGATGGCTACTTTTACCCTGGTCCAATACGCTTCGATGACTGGCCGGAGCAAGTAGATCAGCAGCCCCACTGGCAATATCCAGGCAAAACGCAGGGCCATATTACCATACCAGGGATAAGCAATGGCCCAGGCATAGGAGAGGGGGATGGCCCACCAGGGGGCAATGAAAACCAGGAAGACAACAAAGGAGTAAACACCAAACGATGGGACACTGAGCGCCATGGCCAGCAATGCAGCGGTAACTTTTTTGCGCACATCCTTGACCAGGAAAATGGTCGGAAAGGCAGCCAGGCCATAGGGGAAGATGGCAGCATGTCCCCAAACCGGGAGTGACGCATCGAGATCGCGCAGGCGCCACCACCGAAGCGGCCAATCGATGCCCCAGACCGCCAGGCTAAGCACCAGGACTGCGCTGGGGACAAGCAACGTCTTCCACCGCTCCTTGTCATACCACCACAAGATTAACAGAGCCGGTGCTGTGATGTGAGGCTTGATCGATGCAAGCACGATCCCGGCGCCGCGCAAATAGGCGTTAGGGAAGAACAGAATCAGCATCAAGCCCAGGAGCACCACTGCATCGATCTGTCCCAGCCACATCTGCCCCATCATCGGAAATGCGAGCAGGACAAATGCGCTGTTGGTTTGCAACCGCTCTGCCGACCAGTAGACAACCACACCGGTGAACAGTACCCAGACAGCCCACAGGTATCGAACGGGAACAAAACGGATCGGAAACAGAACCCAGCTTGCGAACCAGGGATTATAACCGCACTCCGGACAGCCTCGAGCAATTGGCAGGTAGAAGGAGTATAGATCCTCCCCGCCGGGCAAAATCAACGCCCCGCCAACCAACAGGATGATCACCTCGATAGCAACAGCTTTTCTCAGTGGCAGGCGCATATCCCGGATAGCTCCTTTCGGCAATTGAGCAGTTTGCACAATCCCATTGTACTGGTGAATGGCTAAAATGTCCTGATGCCATCAACTGACAAGGATTCTGCCTATCCGCCTATCTTGAGTTATGATCACAGGGTGAGTCTCTTGCCACAATTCTAAAAGGAGAAATCATGGCAAAACAATATGACAGTCCACCCTCGATGATCATCGACCCCACCAAGAAATACAGCGCTGTCTTCAAAACCCAACAAGGTGACATTCGGGTCAACCTGTTTGCTGACCGGGCTCCGATCACAGTCAACAACCTGGTCTTCCTGGCCCGTGAAGGCTACTATGACAACACCACCTTCCACCGTGTCATCCCCAACTTTATGGTCCAGGGTGGCGATCCAACCGGTACCGGACGTGGTGGGCCGGGCTACAAGTTCGCCGATGAGGCAGGCGCCCTGGCGATCAAGCATGATGGCCCTGGTGTTCTCTCAATGGCCAATGCCGGCGCCAATACCAATGGCAGCCAGTTTTTCATCACACACCTGGCTACTCCACATCTCAACGGGAAACATGGCGTGTTCGGCAAGGTCGCCGATCAGGCATCGTTGGATGTACTGATGGCGATCCGGGCCCGCGATCCGCAGACGGATGCCATGCCCGGAGATGCACTCCACACGGTTGAGATCATCGAAGAATAAGCGATGCGCCACGGGCAATGTGGGCTGATTGGCTTAATACTGAATGAAGGCATCGGCGGGACACAACTGACTGTGTCCCGCCGATGGTGTCGTTACAGAGGCCTCTTGAAAACATAGGTCAGCGGGCTGCGCCGACCTCCCTCACTGGGAAAGGCGCTCACCAGTTCCCAACCCTGATCGCCTAATTTGGCTACCATAGCCGGCCAGTTCTGATGCAAATCCGTCTGGACAGGATCACGATCGGTGAAAAACTGCCGCAAGACTCCCAGACTGTTCATCCCCACCTCGATCTGACAATACTGCCACCGCGTTCGCTCTGCCATTCAAAACTCTCCTTGCCGGTCAAAGCAGCCGGCTCACGATATTTTGATCGTCTGACCCAACCCCGGAACCTGGACATGTTTACACTTAACAACATTCCGCAGATCGACGGCTAATGCCTGGGATGCCTCCGGATCACCATGTACCACGAATACGTGTTTGGGGCACTTCTTGAAAGCCTGTACCCAGGACACCAATCCCTGGTGATCGGCATGACCACTGAAGCCGTTCAGGGTTACGACCTCTGCCTTGAGGAAGTGCTCCTCGCCGAATATCTTTACCTTAGGCACTTTCTCGACCAGCCGTCGACCCAACGTATCGGGGGCCTGCCAGCCGACGATCAGGATGGTGTTGTTGGGATTCTCCATGTTATTCTTCAGGTGGTGCTGAATGCGTCCGGCTTCAGCCATACCCGATGCACTGATGATCACGCAGGGGCCCTGGAGTGTATTCAGCTCCTTAGACTGTTCGACATCCCGGATGTACTGCAGCCGATCGAAGCCAAAAATATCCCCATCGGGATCTTCCCGCTTCAAGTAGCGCATTGTCTCATCGTCGAAGTACTGAGGGTGTTTGCGAAAGACTTCTGTCACATTGACCGCTAATGGGCTATCGACATAGATCGGCTGACCGGGAAGCTCGCCATTATGATAAAGCTTGTTCAGCATGTACACCAGGAGCTGGGTGCGCTCAACGGCAAAGGCCGGAATGATGACTCTCCCGCCGCGCCGGTAGGTGCGTGTGATGATCTCTTTCAGCGCCTGTGCCGAATCTTCAATTGGAGGATGGGTTCTGCCGCCATAGGTACTCTCTACCAACAGAATATCGGCTGTATCGATAATCGCCGGGTCGCACAAAATCGGGATGTTAGGACGACCCAGGTCACCGGAGAAGACCAGCCGGGTAGTGGGGCCCGTCTTACTCTCTTTGATATCCAGCACAACGATGGACGAGCCCAGCATGTGTCCGGCATCATACAGTGTTACCGTGATAAAATCGTTCAGGTGATATGGCTGACTGTACTCGACGCCCTCGAAGTGGCTGAGACTCTCCGCTGCATCCTCCTGAGTGTAGATAGGCTCAATTGGCGGCTCGCCGCGTTTGGCTCGCTTCTTGTTGGCATACTCGGCATCTTTCTCCTGGATATAACCGCTGTCCAAAAGCATTGTGTTGCATAAAGCCCCCGTTGCATTCGTGCAGATGATTCGACCGCTGAAGCCGCTCTTAACCAGGTTGGGGATGTTGCCGGAGTGATCGATGTGCGCATGAGACAGCACCATGGCATCCACTTCAGAAGCATTAAAGGGCAGCGTCTGATTGCGCCGGCGCGACTCTTCGCGCTTACCTTGATACAGGCCACAATCGAGCAAGACTTTGTAGCCATTAACCGTGATAAGATGCTGCGAACCTGTAACTGTGTGAGCCGCCCCATGAAAGCTAACTTGCATTGATACCTCCCTTAAAAACAGTGATGGGTGACGAGTGACGAGTCAATGAATCGGGGAGAGATTGTCCATCCATCATCGGCGCCAATCGTGTTTGTAAGACAGGCTCATTGATTGGCCGCCTGGGCATCATCGACGGTTGTCAGAATGTGCAGCAGCTCATCGCCATATGTCTTGAGGCGCCATGGGCCAAGCGTGTGGATGGCGGCGAGCTGTTGATCGGTGCGTGGGGCGACTTCAGCCAGCTCCCACAACACATCTTTTGGCATGATGATATCCGAAGGAACTCCACGCTGCTCCGCCCGTTTTTTGCGCCATGCATGAAGGGCCTCGAAACGATGTAAGACCAGATCATTGTAATGGTTATTGCGCTTGTGGGGTGGGGTAGGCGGCGATGATTGCAAGCCGCGTTGAACACACGCCAAAATGCCGGTGCCATACTGCTGAATGTGCTGTCCGGGCACCTTGTGCTGATACATCTCATCAATGGAGCGGGGGGCCAGTGATGCTAACGTTACCAGGATGGAATCGCTCATCACCTTGAAGACCGGCAGATCGTGCTGCCTGGCCTGGTCATCACGATACAAATACAGCTCGCGCAGAATCGCCAAAGCAGTGGGCGCCAACGAACGTACCCCTCTCAGAAGCCAGTATCCATCCGGATTAAAGTGCCCGCCATTCCATTCCGCTGAGGACACTTCGCCGAAGATCTCGTAGGCCTCTTCAAGCGCGCCAATCCGGGCCAATTCACTGTGCAGCCTGTCACGGAGCGGCAACAGGAAGTGCGTATCCAATTGTGCATACTGGATAAGGTTGGCCGGCAGCGGGCGTCGACCCCAATTGGCGCGTTGATTTGCCTTGTTGACATGCACGCCAAAGTGCTCCTCCAGAGCAGCGCCAAGACCGGTGTGCTTCCGACCCAGGATGCGCGTGGCGAGCATGGTATCGAAAATGCCGGCGAAAGTGAATCCGAAATCGCGCTTGAGCACCATGACATCGTACTCAGCGGCATGAAGCACTTTTTCGATCTTGGGGTTGGCCAGGACATCGCCAAAGAAGTCCAGATCGGATTTCCGGCGCAACTGCAAGGGATCGATCAAAAAGTCTGCCTGATCGGTGGAGACCTGGATCAGGCAGACCTGTTCGCGGTAGGTATGGAGGCTGTTCGATTCGGTGTCGACAGCTAAACGGAGGCTGCCTTGTATGGCTTTCCGGAAACCTGTCAACTGCTCCGGCTTTGCAACCATCGTAGGCGAGGGCAGGGCGGGTAGTGGTTGGGTGCTTCGATGTGGTGTCATAGCCAACGCCGTCGCCGGAAGATCAACAACATCGCCAGTGTGACGAGCCCCATCATTCCCACCATGATCCAGAAAGCATATGGGTGCGCATCGAGTGGGAGCCGGACATTCATGCCATACAGCCCTGCAATCAACGTCAATGGAAGGATCACCACCGAGATGATGGTCAGGATACGGATGACCTCGTTGGTTCGGTAGGAGGCTAGAGCATCGTTTGTGTCTGCCAGGCTGGTGATGACCTCCGCGTCTTCATCGACGATGTCACAGGATTTTTCAAGGTGATCACGGATGTCGCCAAAGTAGACATCCAGTTCTTCCTTGATGTAAGGCCGATCTTCATCTTCCAGGCTGGAGACAATCGCCAGCTGAGGTCGGATGATACGACGTAGGGCAATCACATCGCGCCGGACAAATGAGATATCCTGAATAGTCTGGCGGATGTTCTCATCAAACAGGTTCTCTTCAATCGCCTGTATCTTAGCGTCGATTTTGGACATGATCGGGGAGAGGTAATCGACCAGGCAATCGAGCATGCTGTACAGCAGGTGCCCTGAGCTGGTGCCGATGTGGGTATAACGAGCTTCCGGGTCATGTTGGCACCGGTCGAAAAGGCCGATCAGTGGTTTTAGATCATTACTGTGGACCGTGACCACGTAGCCTGTACCAACAAAGAGATGCACTTCGCTGGGCCTCGATATACGGTTGACTTTATCCCAGAGGGGAAACTGTACAACGGTAAATAGATGATCATCGTAATCGTCGATTTTCGGTCGTTCGTTTGGGTTAAGGCAATCTTCCAGGTTGAGTGGATGAAAGTGTGGGTAAGCCTCGTGCAAACGAGCCATGTCATCAGATGAGGGAGAAGTGATGTTAACCCATGTGATATTGTTGTGGGTCAGGGATTCGTAGGGCATCTCATTGGCTCACGAGTGGTGTGATTGTTTTTTCACCCAACATTCAAGTTTGTGGCCTGTGTTGCCGGCATGAAATGTTCAGCGGACAGGCAGACAACACAGGTTTCCAGCTTGTCTCTGTCGAAAAAACATAAATAGGAACGTTACATTTCAAGCATATAGTTTAGCCCATTTAGGCCGGCAACACGAGTGCTCTGCTGTATGTGATCTGATGATGGCCATCGATCTCGCCAATCAGCTTTCGTTACTCAGAGAACCTCCGCCTGTTCAGGGCTTGTGCCCGGACAGGCTCCAGGTACGGCGTTTACTCAATCGCATTCGCCGGGCTGTACGGGCCTGCCACAAACTCAGACCTGCCGTGCAAAAATATCCGAGCGCATAAAGGGCCATGAACGGGACCAAAGACGGTGCAAGTTTGATAGCCAATATACCCGTTGCACCGGCGTAAACAGCCAGAAACAACTCGAAACCAACTGTAGCATCCAGCGGAACCTGGTAGATACTGCTTGCCCACTTGCCTCCACGATCCCTGATGTGGAATTTAGGCGTTCGGTGGAATGTCTGCGGGCGGGGCGAGAAGCCACGCGCAACAGCCACCGTGTTGCTGGCGGAGATGCCGAACCCAATCACCATCAACAATGGGAAGTAGGCCATCCTGCGCAGCCAGTCCGGATAAAGCCGGGATTGGGCCAGGACACACGCCAGCGGTGGGCCAAACATCGCCAGGCTCAGAATGCCCAGGGGCAACTGGCTGAGCCAGCCGCCGAGCATCAGCGGGAGCGTTGTCAGGAGCAAGACGATCATGGCCGGGTGCATGAGATAGCCCCCCAAGTGGATTGATGCCTCGATCTTTTGCCGGATAGTCAGGTTAGAGCGAATAATAGTAAACCAAAACTTGCGCAGACACTGGATCGTTCCAGTAGCCCAGCGTGCCTGCTGCCGCTTGAAAGCCATCATCACTGGCGTCAGCTCGGCCGGCGCGACAACATCGGGCAGGTAGAGGCAGCGCCAGCCGGCAATCTGCGCGCGGTAGCTCAGGTCGATGTCTTCCGATAGGGTATCGGTGTGCCATCCCCCGCTGTCTTCGATGCATGACCGGCGCCACACGCCCGCTGTCCCGGCGAAGTTCATCAAGAGGCCGCCGCGATGGCGCGCCGTCTGCTCGACCACGAAATGAAGGTCGAGCGCCAGGGCTTGCGCGCGTGTAAAAATACTATAGTCCCGGTTCAGATGTCCCCATCGTGCCTGAACCAACCCCAGCCGATCATCCTCCAGGAAGTGTGGGATCGTCCGGCGCAAGAAGTCCGGCTCCGGGACGAAGTCGGCATCGAAAACCGCCACCAGATCAGCATTGGCCTGTTCAAGTCCATAGGCCAGCGCGCCCGCTTTGAAGCCGGTCCTGGCAACCCGGCGGATATAATCGACAGAAATGCCGGATGCCCGGACACGCTCGACAGCCAGAGCAACCACTGAAGAGGTATCATCCGTCGAGTCATCCAGCACCTGGATGGTCAACCGGTCGCGCGGGTAATCGAGCCGCCCGGCTGCCTCGATCAGCCGCTCGACGACGTCACGCTCGTTATACACCGGCAGTTGGACAAGCACGGATGGCAGTTCAGTCGCCCGTACACCAGGCAGCGGGGTATCGTCGTTGCGATGCCGCAGATAGATCAAGGATAAGATCAGCGCATTAAGCCCAAGCAGCGATACGGTAATCGCGCTGATGACATAAAGTGCTTGTAGAATAATCACAACATTTCTCCATACCCAGAACACAGGATGTCCAGACAAACCTCAAGCCCCATAGCTTAAACTCAGGGGCTTCAGCGATGTGCTTTTGATGATCCTGTGTCAGAGCGCGTATCAGTTTAGGTATCGGCGCGCACAGAGAGGCGATAATAGCACTAATTGCGCATTTCGACACCTACGAAGCCGAAAGCTCACCTCCAACCATGCTATTGTTGCGTGCTATCCCGACGTTTTACATAATGGCTCCTGGATGTCGACCCTAATCCCCATCTCCCAACCTCTGTCGTTTACCGGTCTTCGCTCTGCAATCAAGCGCCGCGCATATTTGACACGAGCCTCATCACTTGACACAATTCCATCCACGCAAAGGAAATCGCCATGACCCGTATTCTTCTCATCTTTGGAACTCGCCCGGAGGCCGTCAAGATGGCCCGGCTGGTTCATATCTTGCAAGAACGTCCTCGTGCCAATGTTGTTACCTGTGTCACAGCTCAACATCGCCAAATGCTTGACCAGGTGCTGGACTGGTTCCGGATTACACCTGATTACGATCTCGGCTTGATGCGGCCAGGACAGACGTTGGCCGGCTTGACTGCCCAGGCCCTCGAAGCAATCACCCGGGTCATCGAGCAGGCACAGCCGGATATCGTGCTCGTCCAGGGCGATACCACAACGGCGATGGCTGCGGGTCTGGCTGCCTTCTACCTGCGGATCCCTGTTGGGCACGTCGAGGCAGGGCTCCGAACCCATGACATCTATAATCCATTTCCCGAGGAGGTCAACCGGCATCTGATCTCGGTATTGGCCAGTCTCCACTTTGCTCCAACCGAGACAGCACGCGCCACGCTGCTTGCCGAAGGGGTCAACCCTGCATCGATCCACCTGACCGGCAATACAGTCATCGATGCCCTCCAGTGGACGGCTGCTCAACCCTACCAACTTGATAGTGATCTGCCAGTTGGACACCCTGGGGAACACCTGATCCTGGTCACCGGTCATCGACGGGAGAGCTTCGGCCCGGCTTTCGAGGCGATCTGCCTGGCTCTGCGGCAGATCATCGAGCGCAACCCGGATGTCCGCCTGATCTACCCGGTTCACCTCAACCCCAATGTGCAAGAGCCGGTCTATCGCATCCTCCAGGGTATCGAGCGCATCCACCTGATCGATCCGCTTCCATACCCTGCCTTTGTCCATCTGATGAAACGCGCAACGCTGCTGATCACCGACTCGGGGGGGATACAGGAGGAAGCTCCCGCGCTCGGCAAACCCGTGCTGGTTATGCGAAGCACCACCGAGCGACCGGAGGCGATCGAGGCAGGGACGGCCAGATTAGTGGGAACAGAGACCCAGGCTATTGTATCCGAAACGGAGAGACTGCTGCGCGATGAGGATGCCTACACGGCTATGGCCCATGCCGTATCACCGTTTGGTGATGGCCACGCCGCCGAGCACATTGCCGATGTTTTGCTGACGGCAGATGTCAACTAGAAGGCGACATTCCTGGTCAGGCCTTTGGTGGGGGCGCCATTGCTGCTGCCAATAGCTGCGCTCGATGTCCCGAAGCGGCCAGCGTGAATCGGCGTGAAGTATTACCCAGATCACATATGTCGATCCATAAGCGATCAGGAGGCAGGAGATCCAAAATGCGCTCGGGCCACTCGATGACGATCACATCAACCGGGTTAAACAGCTCTTCCAGGCCAGTTGTCCAGGCATCGACCATCCCGGATAGGCGATAACAATCGACATGGTAGAACCGTTGCGAGCCTTGAGTTTGCCGGTATTCGTTGATCAGGGTAAAGGTTGGGCTGGTCGGGTGCTCAACAGCTCCCCAGCCTCGCGCTAACCCGCGCACCAGGCAGGTCTTGCCGGCACCCAATGTCCCGGACAGGCACACGACATCGCCTCCTTTCAGCCGGGCACCGAGCAATTCGCCGAGGTGCTCGGTTTCAGCAGGCGTATTTGTCACCAGTACAGGGCGGAAGTGATCGATATTTGTTCTCATAGTGGGTAGATTCTATCATAGACGGGGTTCCCCAAACGACAAGTCATGACGGAGAAGCCCCCATGCCGGATGACCATTGATTCGATGGTGTTTTGTCTTTGTGGGCAGTTCGGACTATCCTTTTCCCATTGAACATAGCGATGAAGAAGGCCCCATGTCCCCAGGTCGTCGGTTCTTATCCGGTTTGACATCTCGCTCATCAGGCAATAGCCTACCGCTACTCCTCGTCGAGGATGAGCATCAACAGATCGGCGAGTTGTTGGGCGTTGCGCCGCTCTGCCACATGCATCTCGATTGGCAGAGCCTGCCTGCCATGCTGGCCAATCCACTCTTGCGGTGTTGGGTGCTACACCACGATGGGGCCATACGTGCTTTGCTGGGCGCCACTGTTTATAACCCTCCGGCAGGCGCAAGTGTCGCCTGGCTGCGGCTGGCGCTTCCTCCCATCGATGGTAGTGAGCCAGGCTTCGACTGTTTGTGGGAAGCCCTGCAAGACGACCTGGCATCGATGGCTGTCGGGCAAATCGGCATTCTGGCCATCGAGCCGTGGGTCGAGAACATCGCAGATGACTGGGGATTCCGGCGCACCAATGCAGTAGTGACTTTACAGCGAAACTTTGGCCGTATGCCGCCGTTGCCTGTTCCTCCCATGCAAATCAGGGCTGTTGCCCAGGCCGATCTGGATGATATTGTCCGGGTGGATGCTGTCTCATTTCACCCGCTGTGGCAGCATGACCGCGCAGCCCTGGAAGCCGCGCAGTGCCAGGCATCGACCTTTACGCTGATCGAGATGGAGGGGGATATTCTCGGTTACCAGCTCAGCACCTGGTATGTCGATTCCGGTCATCTGGCGCGGCTGGCGGTAAAACCAGAAGCGCGAGGACAGGGGCTGAGCAAATTGTTAGTTGGCGATGTGCTGCATTTCTTTGCCAAACGTAATATTACCACCATCACTGTTAACACACAGGAAGATAACGTGGTATCCCAGCGACTCTATGCCAGCCTGGGCTTTGAGCATACCGGGCACAGTGTCCCGGTATGGACATTCGATATGTAACGGAACCCGTGTGCTTTCCGTTATAAGAGTAGAATAATGGCTTTCACGGTAGATTGGGCATTCAACAATGACGAGAGCCGGCTTTTGGCTCGGGCCATTCAGGGCGATGGCGATGCCTTTGGTGTTTTGTATGGACTCTATATGGAGGCCATTTATCGTTATGTCTTCTTACGTGTTGGAAGCGCGGCGGAGGCCGAAGATCTGACCGAGGATGTGTTTGTCAGGGCCTGGGAAGCTTTACCGAATTACCGGATTACCCAGCACCCTTTCAAGAGTTGGCTGTACCGCATCGCTCACAACCTGATCGTCGACTACCATCGCAAGCGAAAGCCTGTAGAGCTTGCCGATGAGGATCTGCAAGAAAACCCGGCGATGCCGTCATCCCTACCGGAGGATATCGTTGAGCACAAACAGGAGGCCGGCATTCTGGCAACAGCAATCCAAACACTCGACAAAGAGGCACAGATGGTTATTGTTCTGCGCTTTGTCGAAGGGTTATCACACAAAGAGGTCGCCGAGATTATCGGCAAGAGTGAAGCCGCGTCACGTGTTATCCAACATCGCGCATTGGCAGCACTCAATGAGTATTTAGGTGGGTAAACACAACCGCAATGGCTGAACACACGATCGAGCTGGACGAGATTCTGGACACCTGCCTCGCCAGGATCAGGACCGAGGGTTGGCGCGTCGATGATTGTCTGGCGCACTACCCGGCCTATAGGGATCTTCTTGAGCCACCTTTGCGTATCGCTGTGCGCTTGCAGCAGGCACAGGCAATCGTCCCATCGGCCCGGTTCAAGGCAGAGGCTTCTGAGCGGCTGAGATCGCGGCTGCAATCCAGCCGGCGCGCGCCCCTAGCCAGGTCAACCATCCGCGCGAATGCGATCACCCATCCCATTCGTCGAATATTCACGCCGGGAAAGTGGCGTACGCTACCGGCCGCGCTCGGTCTGGTGGTGCTTTTTTCAGCCTGCACGACAGGTGTCGTCCATGCCTCCGACAGTGCCTCACCGGGAGACCCGCTCTATGGCGTTGATCGGGGTGTTGAACAAGTCTGGATGTCGCTAACACCAAACTCTGACAAGAAACTCACACTTCAGGTTACATTTGCCGACGAGCGTTTGCTGGAAACCGAGACACTGGCAGGCAGAGGAAACACCAAACATCTCGATGATGCTCTCAACAATTACGATCAAGCTGTAGCTGATATCACCCGGTTAGCTGAGGTGGCCAACGGCGAAGATCGGGAGGCTCTCAGCCAACTGGTTGACCAATCCCTATCGAAACACCAGGCGCGGCTGGAAGCACTGTTGGACAAGGTGCCGGAGCAGGCCCATAAAGGCATCGAGCGGGCCTTGGAGGCATCGCAAAACGGGCGCGACAAAGCAATTGAAGCGATCAACAAGCATGGCGAGGATCACCCAGGGCAGGGGCCGCCGGATAAGAGTGATGACAGCGGGCCTTCGGATGAAAAGCCGGGTAATGGGCCGTCGGATAAAGAGGACAAATCGGCAAAGCCAACAGATGACAAGCCGGGCAAAGATCAATCAGACAAAAAAGACAAAGAGGACAAGTCTCAGAAGCTGGAGGATAAGCCGGGTGGAGGGCCACCGGATAAGTAGAACTGTCCGGTTAAGGTTAATCACGGTCACTGGCCTTTGACTAAATCTTCCAATGCCTCCATGGTTCGCTCAGCGAGTTTATCCGCGCTGAACTCTTGGATGATCCGCTCACGAGCCATATTCCCCAGAGGAAGCCCCGCGTCAAGCTTGCCGAACATCTCCTTCCAGCCTTCCATGAGCGCATGAGGATCGCCTGGTGGAACGACGATGCCCGTATCCCCAACCAGCCAGGCCGAATCCCCAACATCGGTCACCACGCAAGGGATGCCGCAGGACATGGCTTCGCCGAGCGCGTAGGGAAGACCTTCGCTTGTAGAAGAAGATGTAGCTATGTCAAAAGCATTATAGACATCCGGCATATCGCTTCGGCTACCAGCCCAGATTAGATACTCAGCCACATTTAGATCACGGGAGAGTTTTTTCAGGTCTTCATGATAGTGCGTTGGCCCATCACCCACACAAACAAATCGAACCTCTTGTATATCGCGAATGAACAAAGCTACCGCCCGAATAAAGGTGGAATGATCCTTTGCCGGATCAAGCCTTCCTACCAAACCGACTAGCCACTGGTCGTTTTGAATACCCCATTCTGCCCGTATTCGCCGTCTCGCATCCCCGTTATGGCAAAATCGACGTATGTCAATCCCATTGGGTATGACAATCATTCTTGCGGATGGAATGCCACGCGAGGCATAGTACCGTAACCCGGTATGCGAATTGTGAATGATCAAATCGGCGAAACGGCCGAGAATCTCTTGCAAATACAGACTCATCCGGAGCGCCCAGCCATATTGCCCCGATGGCATATTTGAGGAAAGTATCCCCCATACCACTCCGGTTCCCAATAGCCTCCCCATCAGCAAGGCTAGAACGTTAGCCAGATCAAGATAGCCATGGATAATGTGTGGTCGGCTCGCCCGCGCGGCACACCACAATCGCCACAAAAAGGGGATGATGTCATATCGACCCCTCTTGTTGAGGTTGATCTGATGTATTCCCTCGATAGCCTCCACTTCCGGCTGCAAGGTACCATTGTTGTAAAAGGTCACTACCGTAACCCTGAATCGGCGCTTGTCGATGTGCTTCAGCAATTCAATGAGCTGCCGCTCGGCGCCTCCGATATCGAATTGACGGTTGAGGAAGGTAAGATTGTTCGAAGAGTCACTTCTATCAACATGCCATGAACTAACCTGTTGACGATACCTCATAATAGCCAATCTTTACCAAAGGTCTTGATGCCTCTTAAATACCGGTGATACTTCCCACTCAAAAGACATTTCAAAGCTGGGCCAAAACGGAAGAGGAATGACTTTTTCCTGAAAGTTTCGCGTTCTCTGGCGAATTTGACGCGATGCTCACACTCAATAAGATAGTCAACCAACTGCGTTGATTTATGCAAGGTTTGCATATTTGCAACTTCTCTCAAATGTTGCAACATGTACTCCCATTGGAGCCTATCGCTGCTATAGAAATCAAGGAGTGATGCATTCTTTGCCGCACTAAATTCTAATAATAAATTACCTTCGAAAACATCATTACTAGACACATTCTTGTCATGTCGACGATAATACATCAGAGACTGATCTATTTTGATCACTTTATTCAGAGCGTGGGCAATAAAAGCAATGTAGTAGTCATAAAACCATTTCGAACTGATAGGTAAAACAAATGGTTTTAATGTAGCCTTAATTGCCAAAAGACAGCCTGGGATTCCTCCGTTAAAGCGTACTACATCGCTGCTTTTCGGACTGTCGATTTTTGATAAGCTCACAAAATCAAGAAATGAACGTCCTGTGGGCTGCAAATGAATATCGACTATAGCAGCATTGCTGTAGACCAATCCTACACTCGAATCTGCCAAAAATGGACGGAGCATAATAGCAACTCTATCCGGCAACCATATATCATCTTGATCGGACAGAAAAATGATATCACCTGTTGCGCGCTCAATTGCCTGTGAGAAATTTTTGCGCACCCCCAATTTTTTCTCATTTCGGATTAGCGTTACAGCACAAGATTGCTTGCCAATTGTAGCTTTAATGATGTCAACTGTGTTATCAGTCGAGGCATCATCACAGATAACAATTTCGTCTGGAGGTCGTGTTTGATTAAGGATGCTTTCGAGTTGGGCTTGAATATAGGGAGTACCATTACAGGTACATAGAGCAATCGACACTTTATTCTCTGGCAATCAGGTAACTCCATTGTTAGCAGTTTTAGATCTTGATGACATTCGAGATGTCCTGCGCGGCGCGTTCTCGTTTTCTTTGATGTCGACGTCTCAATATATTCTGCACAATACATGCAGGCATAACGAATGTGGCAAGCATGACTTTCCATGAGCGCGGTTTACCAAATGGGCGACTACTTAGATGGAGATTAATGGATTTCCAGTAGCATTGCCGAGCAGCTTTGCCGCTCAAACCAGTTCCAACGACATAATAGGCAGCGCTGTAAGCTTCGTTTCGAATTCGTAGAATGTCTTTTGGTAGATTAGCTTGCTGATATAGATTGTTTAATATACGGATATGCTCTTCTGCCATAACGGCGCCTTGCTCTGAAACTGTGATTGAGCTTGGGTGTTCACGCCAGGCTGCCAGCGTCTGCGGAATGTGAACAAAAAGTCCATGCAATCCTAATCGCAAAAAATAATCGAAATCCCCCACAAATCGTAGTGACGGATCACGCATTGGCTCCAAAGCAAATGCTCTCCGTCGAATGCATGATCCAGGGCCTGGAAAGCACATGTGCCAACGAACCATATTGGCATAGCTAAACTCCGGAACCGGATCGTATCCTACTTGCCTTGATAACTGATCAATTACTATCCAGTCCGGATATGTAACCAGTGCCTCTGGATATAAAAGCATAGTTTTGACAGAAGTATCAATCAGGCCTGGCAGCATGAGATCATCTGAGCTTAGGGTAAAAACAAATTCACCACGAGCCATCTGCCAGCCTTTGTTTACAGTACGGGCCTCCCCCATATTGGAGTGCGATTCCCAGACGAGTCTTCCCGTATATTGTTCCAATACTTGACGAGTGCCATCAGTTGAACCATCATCTAGAACGATATATTCGATATTGGGGTAATCCTGGCTCAGAACACTCTCGATTGCCTCAGGAAGATAATTAGCATGGTTGTAAGTTGGGGTAATAACAGTGACAAGTGGAGACTTCGACATTGGATTCCCTTGTGAGAGTCCTGTATTGTTAGGCATTCCTACCTCAATTTGCTGTGTTATCACGTGCCGCGATCATGTCTTACCCGTAGACAGTACACAGGATAGCGAAGCAGGTCAAGCGAGAAGGGCCAATAGCTCAATCCGCGCAGTAGATATTTTGCCGCTTGCCAATATCTCTTCTTGTAGATTGTTTTCTGCCATGTCGTTTGATATATTCTGGCATACAATCGCTGCTTGTAGACGAAATCAAGTTGGTTATCTTCTCTGAAAGCTTTCTCGACTATATGTAGCCACGCAGCCAGGTTGCGATTAGGCGGTGTATCCGTAGAGATATTGCCAGGATGATGATGGATCCGGCTGAGTGCTTCCGGCAAGGAAGTAATTTCGAACCGTCGAGAGATCCGGCACCACAAATCTATGTCTTCAGCTAGATCCATGGTCTCATCAAATAATCCTACCTGTTCAAATACAGATCTTTTAACCATGACAGTAGGTGTTGTTAAAGGTCCTTGCATACATTTCCAAAGCAGTTCCCGAAAGACCCATCCCGAAAATAAAGACTGTGATGAGTAAAAACTCTGATTTGTCTCCCCGTCCACTATGATATATGACGAATAGACCATACCAACATTCGGATGCGTATCAAGATAGGAGACCTGTTTTTCCAGCTTGAGCGGCATGAATTCATCATCAGAGTCAAGAAATGCTACATATTCGCCATTTGCAACTTTGATTCCGTAATTGCGAGCCGCGGATACACCGTTGTGAGGCTGGTAAAAATAATGCACAGACGCACCAAAACCCTCAATCACTTCTCGGGTGTCATCCGTCGAGCCATCATCTACTACAACGATCTCGAAATTGTGATATGTCTGATTGAGAACGCTTTGGATAGCGCGGCCTAGAAAGTGAGCACGATTATGGCTGGGAATGATGACACTGACTTTTGGCATAATTACATCGCCCTATACTTGCTGTCCGACCGAATCTGCAAGCGCCTTTAGAATTAAATTTCGATACGAGACACAGAACCTTTCACCCGCAAAATGCTGCTGAGCATAAGAATATACACTCTGAGACAGACGCTCCACACGTGCCGGATCACTAACAAGTTGTTGGATAATCTCTACAAATGAAGTGACTATTTCGCCTTCATTTGTGCTTGCAACCAGAAGACCATTTATATCATGTTTGATATGAGTGGGAATCCCACCCACGGCAGTACAGAGAGGTGTGACACCATATGACATGGCTTCCATAACAGCCAATGGAAAACCCTCTTTGTTTGAGGCCATAATGAGTAAATGAGCCTCTCTATAAAATGAATGAAGTGTATCAGCTTCACCAATTAGGCCACTAAATGTGCAATTAGGATGCTTCTGTTTTTTTAGCCATGCATCTACATCGCCCACAAATGTAAAATGCACAGGCAACCCTATCATGTGACAACGATGGGCAACTTCCTCTATCAAGTGGATACGCTTTTCGGGCGATCCTCGCCCAACATAAACAATCTCCAGAGATCCTGATAGCGGTTTCTCTGTATAATCGTTAGGAATGTCTACTTTGTTCTCAATGATCATTATCCGATCCAGTAAGGCAAGATCGGCTCCATTCAAAATATACTGTTCGTGAATATCATTGAAAGTCTGAATGTTAATAGCCACACGATGATTTAGCCTGCGTATATGTGGAAAACTTGTATTTTCAGAGGCAGGAAAATCTTTTGTGCCAAAGGCGTGGATCAGGTCAATTGTGTTTATGCTTGATTTCAAATGGGGAATTAAACGATAAAACAAGTGAGAATTCGATCCGAAAACAACGGAACCAGGCTGCATGTTAATTATTTCTGCCAAAACCCTTACACACAAGCAGGCTAGAAGATATCGGCTAGGTATGAATACCCAACCGAGATCGACAAGAACTGCTTCGTCAGGAAACAGTGGTTTGCATAGGTTATTGAGCGGCTGGCGTTCAAAGAATACATATGGTTTTTGGTCGTCCAAACATGACACGATGGCTGCATGAACCTTCTCAGCCCCCCCCATACTCCAGTGAGGAAAAAAGAAATAGAGCGATGAGCGATATTTTCTTTCAAGAAAATATGCTATGAGCAACGCTAATACATGAAAGAGTGGTTTACCAATTGACTTTAGCGATGTCTTGACACGGTGACGGAGAAAGGTTTTTATGTCAAGTAGCATATATTTGAGGACATTCAGCTCAAAGCATGTCAAATGCAAGTGGGTTAGTTGGTAGAACAAATAATTCGTGCGTACCTTACTCGTTTTTAACGGATTGTTTATGCGACTGAGACTGGTAATTGAAGTGGAATGCACTCGATAATGGAGCAATATTTCATCAAGCTTGCAGATGATTTTTCCATCTGAACACAATCTCAGCCACAGATCATAATCCTGTGAATGGGCAGTTTTTCGGTAACGATAATCCTTAATAACCATCGTTCTCATCATCACAGTAGGATGTCCGATGCAGTTGATACGTGGCATTGTACTCTGTATCTCTTCCCATGTGATGGATTGCATATCTTCGGGTGCATATCTTATGAAACAGCCATCACCATCAACCAACGCCATCCTTGTGGCTACAACGGTACAATGTGGATGCTCATTCATAAATGCCAGTTGTCTGGAAAATCGCTCTGGTAGGCTAATATCATCCGCATCCATACGAGCAATATACTCACCACTAGCAATATCTAGCCCGCGGTTAAGTGAAACACTAAGACCCAGGTTTTGCTTATTGTTCAATTGTACAATTCTTGCGTCATCATAACTATCAAGGATCGCCGCCGTTCCATCGGTTGAGCAATCGTTGATGATAATAAATTCAAAGTCGCCAAATGTCTGGTTCAGAATACTGTCAATCGCCTCGCGGAGATAGCGTTCACCATTGTAGACGGACATCACAACGCTGATCTGAGGTAACATACCCAAACATCTCTTTGAGTTATATAGTTTACCTCCACACATTTTACTGGAACCCTATTGTCTCAAAGACCATTTTGAAACGTTTCTGCCATGTGTGTTCAGCCCTGGCGCGCTTCATGCTGGCCTGTCTGATTCGGTTTCGCACAGTATCATGGCTTAAATAATGGCGTGCCTTGTCTACCAGATCACTGGGATCGGAATAAAATACGATCTCCTTATTCGGCTCGAAGAATTCCTCCAGCTCATCAAAATACTCAACCATATAAAATGCGCCACTCATGGGGGCCTCAAAATCGCGCAGACGCACTTGTTTAATTACCTTCCCATTTTCTAGTGGACAACCAGCAACAGAAGTAAAGCCAAGACTTATTTTGCTACGGCTGTACATTTGCACATATTCCTCGTCAGTCAGAGAGGGTCCACAGTTTGCCAAAGGAATGTGAATGTGGTTTGGTGATGATTGTTTTGGTGGTAACGATCGTTCCAATAGCATATATTTTAGTGCGCTCGCCACTCCACGCCAAAGTGGTCTCCTGGGAACCGGGTTTGGTATCCATCCAGGGCCAAATGCACGCACATCGATCCCCGCCCTGGCTAGCTCCGCAATATAAATTGGACGGTTGCCATAACGTTGTCCCACAAAGACAACATCATAGGTAACAGGTAAATCGTAGGGGTGATAGATGGTGGGATTAGCTGCTTCCTGGCAATAGATCGGATTCGCACCCGCATGTCGATAATCATCCAAGCGGAATTTCTCGGGCACCAGTGAATAGTGGTATGCTGGTGCAAGATCTTTCACCAAGTGAAACTGGTATGAAGCATTACAATACCAATTAATTGTCGTAATCCCCATACGTTTAATCTCTTCGACTGTCTCAGGATCACAGATAGCCGTCCAGAAATAGGAGAAAAAAACATCGAACGGCTTTTTTCTGTGTTCTTTATCGATCTGTTCAACCAAGCTAGTCTGTAGCTCTGATTTGTAGGCTAGAAATTTCGAATATGCTTCATCTGACGTTTCATAATTAGGATATGTTGCAAGATGCCACTTGACATCCTTGTCGAAAGAGATAACTTCATGTCCTAAATCAACCAATGAGTCATGAAGGTTGTACTTCCACAACTTTGAATCGCTCAGTTGGTAACGATTAGGGCTAGACCCTGCTGCATAGAATATTCTCATTTCCTGTTTGCGTAGTACTTTCTTGCTTTGATATTCAAACCAAATGATAAAAACTGTTCTGACCCATTATCCTTTTTAGACAATCTTTCCAATAGCTGCAACACAAAGTTAATCTGAATTTGTTCAATGATGTTCAATCCGTCACTTGCATATTGCATACTGACTGAAGGTAAGCGTCTGAGTTCCTGAGCCAGATACTCAAAGTAGTTTCCATTCCACTGCATAGTTTCAATACTCAGTCCTAACTCTTTAAGCCAGTATTCGTAAAAGTGACGGCTGTAACCGGTCTGGTAGAAATACGGAGAAAAGTGGGTTAGAGAGCAGAATGGTGCAGT
This sequence comes from Anaerolineae bacterium, assembly GCA_016928235.1. Classification (GTDB taxonomy): domain Bacteria; phylum Chloroflexota; class Anaerolineae; order Aggregatilineales; family UBA3940; genus JAFGMS01. Next base: position 49,177 of record JAFGLD010000064.1, read on the forward strand.
GATAACCAAAATACCGCCTGGTCTCAGCAGTCGGACCAGCTCACGCAGTGCTTCAATTGGTGCAGGCAAATGTTCAAGCACTTCGATACACATAATTGCGTCAAACGAAGCATCTGATTCTGGGATATTGGTAATGTCACTGACGATATCTAGTTTGGAGTTATCCCACTGACCAATCTGAAGGCCAGTACCATCACCTTGCCCATCATACTGTCCAAAATCCTGACTGACATAATCCAGATGACTGCACAATGGTTTATACTTCAGCTCACCAGCCCCGGCATCCAATATCCGATGTCCTGATGGGATAGAAGCCAGTGTGTTTTTTAGCCAGGTTTCCCGCACCTCCAGATTGTGGGTTCCGACATTACTCCTTGAAGATACTACCCCGGACAGAATGTTTCCCAGCTTGTTCTTCAACCAACTGGCCATACTCCTAATGCCCTCTTTTTCTGAAACGGAACATACCACAAGCATAGTCTGCGTCTGTGTAATCGCCCGGTTCTATGCCTTGCTGAAACACTCCATCATCATCAGCCACCGCAAAGTCGACCAACTGCAGCGGGTGGAAGTAATCCATGATCTGCTGAGGTGAATGGATGCGGTGAGCATTGTAGCAAACCTTTGTTTTGCCTATTGGCAATGAGAAATAGAGATTTCCGCCTGGTGCAAGCACTCGGACGAGCTCGCCAATGGCTTTTATTGTGCCATGTGGGTCTAGGGGATCGCCGTATCGCCCTAACCCTATATGTTCAGCAACATGAAGGCACGAAAGCGAATGCACTGTGTTGCTATCAAAGGGCAAGGCCAATATACTGCCGTTTACTGAAGAGAAATTCTCCACACGGACTTTTGCAGGGCGGATATCAACAAAAACCACACGCGCAGCCGAGGATAACAGAGCGGAGAAAAGAATCTGTGAGCCAACGTCAACATGGAATTGAACACCAGATTGTTCAATTTGTCTGAAGGCCCAAACTCCCTGGTAGAAATAATGTGCGTCAATACCCGTGGCAGATGTGCGATCATGCAAGCACGGATAGGCGTTTTTAAGAGATAGAGATTCTGCGCCTGGCATTCGTGTATATGTTTGCCAATTGCGCATATAGTTCCAATATGATTGAAGGCCTGTGCGAACATGTTGGATATCAATAAGTGGTAAGAGCCATTTATTCAACATACAATCTCTCTGTAGTGGACTTCCCCGAACGAGTAAACACAAAAAATGTCTGAGAAAGGAGTGGAATGTGTCAAGCATTCAGGGCTTTCTCATAAAACATCGACAAGGGACAACGTGGCATCTTAGGGATGTGAAAATAATTAAACCTTCCGACAGGTAGCTGGAGCAATATCGATGAACCACTTACCCAGACCTGGGCTGTTTCAAC
>JAFGLD010000065.1 GCA_016928235.1 Anaerolineae bacterium
AATAGCTTTTTGACTCATCACCCAAACGACTGCAAGTCGTCCATCACCCATCACCCATCACTATTTTCAAGGAAGACAATGATTTCATTCACGGGTATTGCCCTTAGCGTCGGTGAGCACGTTGCCGAAGCGGTCGTATTCCCAGAGGGTCTCGGAGGCGGTAGCGTCGCAGGTCGGCGAGGCATAGAAATCGAGCGTGAAGGGGGTCGACGCGATGCTGTTCAGCGTGCCCGCGATGATCGTCGAGCCGCTACTGACGACTCAGCACCGGGAAGTTCTGACCCCTGATCACCCATCACAAAAACTTGATCATCGAGTGTTACTTGAGAATTCTGTGCAAATTACGACTTGATGAAGTACGATTGCGATGGTATGTCCAGTCATTTTTGATGGCTGTTGCTCCTCTACCCAATCGAGAAATAGGGTGTTCAAGCTCATAAAGCAAAGGGAGAACCACAATGCGTAAGTACTATGTTATGGCGGGTGTGTTGATCGTTGCGGTCATCATTCTTGGCCTGATATATGCTATCTCAGGCGGGGCTTTCGAATGTGAGATAGCCCAGTTAATGAAGCAGGAGCCTGACGGTTTTGCTGAGCTGGCTGTGTATGATTGGATTACCGCAAAACTGGAGGCCATGGAAGCAAGAGATATCGATCGCTATCTGGCCTTGATCGACGAGACGGATAAAGAATACTACACAGAGCAGCGAAACTGGTTCCTGATCTACCAGGATTCCGAGACTGCTGATTTCTCGATCAGAGTGCTGAAGGCCACACAAGTTGACGATACAACCATCGTCGCGACGCTTTGCCAGCGATATCTGTATGGCCCTGAGAAAGAAAAACGAATCGTCAAGTATGAAGCCAGGTTTGTCAAGACACCGGATGGTTGGAAGGACGCGGATCTGAACTTCAAAGGGATAGAAACAGAGCATTTTATTATCAAGTATCCCGGAAGCGCAGAGGCAAAGGCCATGGAAGTCAGCACGGCGTCCGAAGATGCCTATGCCAGTGTGGTTGATGGACTTGGTTTCGAGGCGCAAGGCAAAACCACGATCAAGCTCTACACTGACCGGAAAATGCTGCGTGAGACCAGCGATATCCGGGTGGCCTATCTCTACAACGGATGGGCGGAAGCCGGCGAGTCGATCAAAATGTACGCATACCGCAAGGGCTCACCCGAACTGTTGATCGCCCATGAGTTAGTGCACAAGATTACACTGGAAATCACCGATAGCCAGACTGCGTGGCTGTCAGAGGGTCTTGCGGCGTACTTTGGGAACCGTCCTTTCGCGGGAGGCAACCCAGTGCAATTGGGGTCGTCTACGGCTGAGGATCTGTCACAACCTATCAGCTGGCTGGATGACACGACCCTCACCCTGCTTACCGATGCGGAAAACAGGGTGCTGTATAATGATATGGCTGCGATGGTCGTGGAATTCATTGTGGAGGCCTACGGTCTGGATAAGCTGCAAGCTATATTGCTCGAATTGTCGAAATACCCTCGCTATAACCGCGGCTACGACTATGCGATGGAACCGGAACTCCAACAGAGGCTGTATCAGGCCTTTGAAACCGTGCTGGGGATCGATAAGGATACTCTCAACAAACAATGGCTGGCATGGATTGGCTCACAATAGAGCCGTAACGCGGCATTTTTGTAATCGTCTGATAACAGCCACTTTCTCCGTTGATAATCTGCTGCATCGGCGCCAATCGGAATTACCCCACTGTTTCCTGGCACCAAAACGATGTCCGGAAACCCCGAACCCGATTTGGATGACGCCATGACTCTCGTTGTCATTCCTGCGAACGCGGGAATGACAACATCAGCGACAGTGTCGACACGCCAACAAATTAGCTTACACCAGTGTAATTTCCTCATAGCGAGCCGGGCATTTGAGCATCGGGTCATCGGCGTAAAAGATGCCATCCGCGCTCAGTTTACCGGTAACGGTGGCCTGGACCTGATCTTGTAGACTATCGAATCTGGGCTGATCGATGAGAATAACCTTGATGCGTCATTAGCATCAACCAACGGCGAGACGAATCGGAAACATCTATCCGTTATAGCATTGCAACAGGCCAAATTCAACTTCGCACAATCGTGGTTCCCGTACTGCTCAGTCTAATCTTCAGCCTATCTTTGCTCAAAGCCACATCATGATGTGGCGTCGCTTTCCTGTCTGTTGGCTCCTGTGCTAAACTGGCATCATATTTGCTAAGGAATGGCGATTAAACAACTTTCCCGTTTGAGACTGCAATAAGGATTATGGAAGGGTAAGTTAATCAATCCTCATTCCTAAACTATCTGAAGGATGTGGGATCATGAAAATCGACTGGCAGTTATTCCGCTTTCCACTTGACGATCCGAGATGGAAAAACAAAGCCCTGATCGGCGGGCTGTTGGCTTTTGCCGGTTACTATTTCTCATTGCCCCTGTTTGTTCTAATGCTTCCTCTGAACGGTTATGGCATCCGCGTTATGCGTCACAACGCAAAAGGCGAGCCGCCGGCTTTGCCGGAGTGGGATGATTGGGGAGGTTTGTTTGCCGATGGCCTGCGGAGCTGGGTTGTCATCCTGGTCTATAATCTGCCAGTCTTCGTTCTAACCAGTTGTTCCATGTTGGCTCTCATACCGTCCTTTTTGGCAATTCCGGCTATGTCAAACGAGGAGTTGACCGGAATAGCCATCGTGAGTGTGATGGGAAGCTACGCGGTATTTTTTGTGATGATGGGCATCATTATGTTGATCTCCTTGCCGCTTAACTACCTGTCGCTTGTCGCCATGACTCGCATGGCAGTAACAAGCTCTCTCAATAGTGCCTTCGAATTCAGGAATGTATGGCAGCTGGCCCGCAAAGGTTTCAAGAACTACATCGTCGCCTACCTGGTCTATCTGGGAGTCCTGATGGGCCTTTCGATGATTATTTCAATCTCAGCCTATACAGTTGTCCTCTGCTGCCTATACCCGTTTCTCCTGGCACTGTTGGTGGTCTACTCACAGGTCTTCATGGGCACGGTGTTCGGTATGGCTTACTACCATACCAATGCAGAGCTTCAGTCTGAATCGTCTCAAGAGAGACCTCCAAAGCTCGATCGGCCATCGGCGTCAGACAAAGACAGGCCCACGCCTGTCCCTGCGCCAACGGCGCCATTGAAGGAAAAGCCAAAAAAGCCTCGTGCCGCTTCTAAGAAGAAGGACGCTGAATGACAGCTGATCTGCGCTCTTACTTCGATGCCCAGATTGAGAGCATGGTCGATCTGGTCGGCGATCTCGTTATGCTCGAATCGCCGACCAGTAACAAAGAAGCCGTTGACCGGATGGGGCAGCGTATCGCCGAGGGGCTTGCTCGCCTGGGCGCGGCGCTGACCATCCACCCTCGCACTGAGGTTGGCGACATCGTTGAAGCACGCTGGAATACAGCCACGGGCGAAACATCTGCTGCCCCCGTTTTGATGATCTGTCACATGGACACGGTACACCCCATCGGAGCGATCTCCGGAAATCCCCTGCGACGAGACGGTAAGCGTCTATATGGACCAGGCTCATATGACATGAAAGGCAGCATTGCCACGATGCTGGTAGCTATCCGTGGTTTGTTCAGCCTGGGCCTTTTCCCCCCTCGTCCGGTGATTGTCCTGATGACCTCCGATGAGGAAACCGGCAGCAGCCATTCCCGTGACCTGATCGAAGACCGTGCCCGGGATGCCGCGCTGGCCATGATCATGGAGCCTGCCCTACCCGATGGAGCGGTGAAGACATGGCGCAAAAGCACCGGCGAGTTCACTATTTGCACTTTCGGCGTATCGGCTCACGCCGGGGGCGCCCACGAGCTTGGCGTCAACGCTATCCAGGAAATGGCTCACCAGATACTGGCCCTCCAGAAACTGACCGATTATACGACCGGCAGCACGATTAGCGTCGGGATGGTCAGTGGCGGCACGGCTCGCAACACTGTCCCCGACCACTGCCGGGCAACGGTCGATGTGCGGGCCATGACAGTCACCGAGATCGAGCGGATGACCAGCCGGATTCGGTCGCTCAAACCGGTATTACCAGGCGCAAGAGTGGAGGTCTCAGGGAAGTTTGATCGCCCACCGATGGAGCGCAACAACCGGATGCTCCAGACCTTCATGCAAGCCCAGGAGATCGCTGCCCGGCATGGAATCGCCCTGAAGGAAGCCGGATCGGGTGGCGCATCGGATGGTAATTACACAGCGGCACTTGGCACCCCTACCCTCGATGGACTTGGGCCGACCGGCGATGGCGCCCACTCCGAAAACGAGCACATCCTGATCGATTCCCTGCCGGCCAGTGCTACTCTCATCGCCGCCCTGCTGCTCGACTGGCCGGGGACCATTGGCGTTAAACCGGGAGTCTCTCCTCGATAAAACCCGGCGGTATCTTCAACGGACATCGCCGGCACACTCTATCTCACCGGTAGCGAATACCCCAAAAATTGGGCTTGTGGATCATATCCTTATTTTGGTATGGTTGATAAAAGTCACATCAATAAACTTTATCGACCACCAGGTTGTGCATAACACACTTGTTATCGATATAAAATCTATTGCAGAGCAGTGTAGTGTTAGCTGAGTAGTGTGATTGTGACAATGGCACCTGAGTGATAGTTGTACTATACTGATCATGCATCAATTCTGTAAACAATCGGCTCTCTTGAGTAGCTACGAGTCAGCACCACGCGGATTATACAGTACTGGGAAGGCACAATATGGACAATTTGACTACGATTGAGATGATCTATTGGGGAGCTGCCATTGTTGGTGGAACATTTTTCGTTCTTCGCACTATTCTGATGCTGGTCGGAATGGGACATCACGACTTCGATGCTAACTTTGACGGCGACATCGATCATGACATCCATTTCGACTCGGCTCACGGAGATGTCTCAGATCATGGAGACACATCGGACCACTCCGATTCGGATTTCAGCTTCAAGTTTTTGTCTCTCCAGGGGCTGACAGCCTTCCTGATGATGTTTGGGCTGGTAGGGCTGACATTGCTCCAATCGAAGCTGCACATCATCGTGACACTGGCAGGCGGATGTCTGGCCGGCGTACTCACCGTACGGCTCTTGGGATTACTGTTTGGACAGATGAAGCACTTGCAGTCGGACGGGACCTTGGATATTCAAAACGCTGTCGGCCAGAGCGGGTCGGTCTACCTGACGATTCCGGGTCAAGGTACGGGGCAGGTGCAGGTTCCAGTACAGGGCTTGCTCAGAATATTTGACGCAGCCTCAAAGGGCGAACAGGCGATCCCGACGGGGGAAAAAATTACCGTAACAGGTGTCGTAGACAACAATACGTTGATAGTTGAAAGAATAGCTGCTCACCAGGAACCCGTGAAAAAGTAAACTCGCTGACCTGGTTTTATTTCTGTGTTCTAACATCCTAAGGAGGATAAAAATGGGTTGGGTACTGAGTATAATGGCGCTTATCTTTCTGGTTTTCTTTACGATGATTTTCCTGGCCAGCCGCTATAAGCGTTGTCCATCGGACAGGGTTCTTGTGATTTTTGGTCGTGTAGCAAAAGGACGATCGAGTAGAACATTGCATGGTGGTGGTGCCTTTGTACTGCCTCTCATACAGGATTATGCCTACTTAAGTCTGACACCTATCACGATCAACATCCCGCTACAGAATGCACTGTCGCTGCAAAATATCCGCATCCACGTACCGAGTACCTTTACTGTTGGTGTGAGTACTGCGCCTGAGGTGGTGGGCAACGCGGCCGAGCGTATTCTTCATTTGCAGCAATCTGCCATAGAAGAAATGGCTAAGGAGATTATCTTTGGCCAGTTGCGTTTGACCGTCGCATCGTTGACGATCGAGCAGATTAACCAGGATCGTGAGAGCTTCCTGGAATCCATCAGGCGTAACGTCGAGCCTGAGCTCAACAAGATTGGCCTTCACCTCATCAATGTCAACATCACCGACATCACAGATGCCTCGGATTATATCGAAAGCATCGGGAAGAAGGCGGCAGCCGAGGCTATCAACCAGGCCAAGATCGATGTTGCTGAACAAACGAAGCTTGGCGCGATCGGCGAGGCGCAGTCCGTACGGGAACAAGAGATCAGAGTCGCCGAAGCGCTGGCCGAAGCTGAGATCGGACGGAAGGTCGCTTTAGCAAATCAACGTAAGCGTGTTCAAGAGCAGGAAGCCGACGCTGTCCAGGGCGAGAATCTCGCAAATGCCAAGATTGCCGATTACAACGCCGAGTTGGAAGTCAAGCGGGCAACGGCATTACAGCAAGCTGAGGTTGCCAGGTTCGATGCCCAGGTGGCCATTCAACAGGCGTTTTACAAGGCAGAGCAAGAACGCTTGAAAGCAGAAGAGATCGTCCGCGAAGAAATCGAGAAGAATAAAGTGGAAATTGCAGCCGAGGCTGAAGCCGAGCGTGTGAGGAGAGAAGCAAAGGGTATTGCAGACGGAATCCTCTTCAAGTACGAAGCTGAGGCTGAGGGCGTGCGCAAGCTGCTGGCAGCAAAGGCTGAGGGATACAAGAAATTAGTTGATAGCGTCGGCGGCGATACCCAAGCTGCGGCCACTTTGCTGATGGTTGAACAACTGGAAGAACTGGTCTCGCGGCAAGTTGAAGCAATCAGCAATCTGAAGATCGACCGGATCACGGTATGGGATTCTGGTGGAAGCGGCGACGGCTCATCGACCTCCAATTTTATCTCCAGTCTTTTCAGAAGCCTGCCGCCGCTGCAAGATATTTCTGAGATGGCGGGCTTCGAGCTGCCGGAGTACCTGGGCAAAATGATGGACAAAGATAATGCACATGAAAATATCCTCTCCGACACAGTTGTGACAGTTGTAGATGAGCATGATAGCGAAGAGGACATTCGGGACGAGGCCAATGGGTAATTATGATGATGAGTTAGAAGTGTAGTTGCTGCGGGTTTTGAATCGCCAACAGACATCACCTTAGCAGGTTAGGGATGTGAAAATAATTAAACCTTCCGACAGGTAGCTGGAGCAATATCGATGAACCACTTACCCAGACCTGGGCTGTTTCAAC
>JAFGLD010000066.1 GCA_016928235.1 Anaerolineae bacterium
ATGGCATTCCCAGACCAGTATGTCATTCCCGCGCAGGCGGGAATCCACTTGTCCACAGAGCACTCCCACAAAGCATTCCGAATGCCGGCCTGGAGAAGTGTATTCTTTTGCACTGGCGTAGCCCACAAATATCTCGTCTTTTGTCACAACTTAATGAACCATCCCCCAAAAAGCTATTGTTGTCCCCATTGGCGCATCCTGGCTCATGAGCCACTCCTTTCAGATTCTACTCTGAGGAAGATCTTGTCGGCGAATCCAAGGTCCCCCTGGAGAACCAAACCTGTATTCACCGACAGCATCCAAGACCCATTCGGGAGCAACAAGAGCTGAGTGTCAGTTGTCAGGCAAAGGCTGAATGCTTGTGATATGCTTTGCATGATCATGTAAAACAGGTAGCTGTTCAGCTATCCGGTGCTGTCTGTGAGTGAGAGGGTCTCAAATTCGTCAAATTGCTTTCGTGTTCCGCTTTTATCCGATTGAGTTTTTGACTGCCTGGTTCCCTGGAACCGCTTCAACCTGATTTCTAAAGGACAAGCTATGTTTCACAGCCTACGAACACGACTCCTGTTGAATTTCATTGGATTAGCTGTGGCTCCTTTGATCGTGGTCAGCTTTATCCTGGGATATCGCAGCTTTAGTTATCTGGAGCAGGAGGCACTCGAATCTCAGATCGATAGGGTTCGGCTTGTTGGGATAGAGGTTGAATCATTCATCCACGAGCGGGAGACCGAGCTGCACAATCTGGGTGAGGTGGGTGGAATAGCCGATCTTGATACGATCAAGCAGAAGCTACTACTGAATAGTCTACTCGCAGCCGATCCCAGCTTTCAGGAATTGACTCTGCTTGATAGCATTGGACAGGAGATTGCGCGAGTCTCGCGCACGGAGCCGGTTCGCGACGATGCTCTTATCAACCGTGGGGATACAGAGACATTTCACTATCCAAAAACAACAGGAGAAATTTACTACAGCAGTGTTTGCTTCGATCATGCCCTTCACGAGCCTTTGATCACAATCGCTATCCCCATATTCGACGCCCAACGCAACAATGTGGTGGCAGTTTTGGCTGCCCATCTGCGGCTTAAGCCGATCTGGAACTTGTTTGCCGGAATAGACTATCGTGGTCAAGAAGACATCTTCATGATCGACGGTCGAGGAAATGTCGTAGCACACCGGAATCCATCGGTGGTTTTGAGAGAGACGATATTCCGGTATGAGGGCACAGAAGGACGCATAACCGGTCTGTCAGGAGCGGATGTTATCTTTGCAACCGATACCATTCAGATTGGCAACCAACGGTTGATTGTTATAGCAGAGCGGCCCTTTACGGAGGCGGCAGCCTTTGCGCTGAACACTATCACCATTACAGCTATTGTGACAGTGATAGCGTTGGCCTTTGCCATTGGATTGGTGACCGTGACAGTTCCACACATCATTGGTCCCATTGAGTACCTGTCCTCTGTGACCCATCTGATTGCAAAAGGCGATCTTGCCCAGCGAGTAGAGATCGGCAGCCGAGACGAGATAGGTGAGCTTGCCAAGTCTTTCAACAGTATGACCGAGCAGCTTCAGAAGACCCTGGAAAGTGAGCGCGAGGCCCGGCGCGAAGCTCAGGAAGCCAACCGTCTGAAAGATCTCTTTCTGGCGACTATGAGTCATGAGCTGCGCACACCGCTCAATGCCATTATCGGCTTTCTGGGTCTCATGCTCTATAGCGAGCAGCTTGATGCCGATAACACACACATGGCCAACCGGGCTATGGCCAATTCGAACCGGCTGCTCAGTCTCATCAACAACATCCTCGATCTATCGCGCATCGCTTCAGGGCGATTGGAGATCACACCGGTTTCGATGTCCTTTACCGAGATAGCAGAGACCATCCAAAGGGACATGGCGCTCCAGTTTAAGGAAAAGGGTCTGGCCTTCCGGGTGGAGGTCGATCCCGCTTTGCCGGAGCCGATCTTCCATGACGAAGAGCGGCTGACCCAGATCATCACCAACTTGCTGGGTAATGCGATCAAGTTTACCGATCAAGGTGAGGTTTGCTTGATACTACGCAAAGATGGGGAACGGCTACAGATCAAGGTCTCCGACACGGGGATTGGCATTCCTGCCGCCAAGCAGGATATTATCTTTGATGAATTTACTCAGCTCGACAGCGGATCGGCTCGCAAATATGGTGGTGCCGGGCTGGGGCTGTCTATTGTTAAGCGGCTCTCCGTGCTGATGGGGGGTGGTGTCAAAGTATCGCGCCATGCCGGCAAAGGCAGCATCTTTACGGTCGATCTGCCGCTGAGGTTGGCGACCGAGCCTATCTCCCGCGTAGCAAAAGGAAAGCTTTGATATGCCTGATTTCCTCGATGCTCAGATGAGAGGTTGGCTGATCCTGTTAGTGGACGATGAGCCGGACAGCCTGGAAGTTGCAGCACGTTGGCTCAAGTTGGCTGGGGCTTCGGTGCTGACTGCCAACGATGGGAAATTGGGGCTCGAGGTAGCCATGACACAGAGACCCGATTTGATCCTGACCGACCTCTCGATGCCTGTGATGGACGGCTGGGAGATGCAACAGGCACTAAAACACAACCCCATGACAGCCTGCATTCCCGTTATCGCTTTGACGGCTCATGCGCTCCCTAATATCAGGGATCAGGTTCTGTCTGCTGGTTTTGCTGCTCATATCGCCAAGCCATTTGAGCCCAGGAAATTCATCTCTGAGGTACTCCAAATTGTTCAGGGCGCAGGGCATGATTCTCAATCATGAAACGCGAGCATCGCCGGTACCAGAAGTAACCGCCAGATGAACGTCCTCTCGGAAAGCAATATTTGTCCCAGAGCAGCAGGGCCTCCCTATTCCAATGAGAGCACATCCTGAATCAGCTTTCCATTGACATAGATTCCCACATCCTTGACCGTCGAGAATTGCATGGCTGTGTAAGTTAGCTGGGCGATGAGACGTGGATCGTCGCAGGTTCCGGCAGAAAGAAGCGTCCCGGACAGATGGACGATTGCTTTGCCGTTCTGGTCGATGGTGATATCCCCGACTGTTAGCGCGGATTGGTACAAGGCATTGTACAACTCTGCTTCTCCAACGAGTGCTTCACGGATCGAAAGCAGTTCCTCCAGCGCGGCTCGCAGCGGTGTCCGTGTCGGGGTGATTTTGCGCTCGACGGCAACGATGCTGTCCCCACAGCCGATTGGATCACCCGACTTGCCTTGATCATCGACGATGATCAGAAAGATGTTCACCCGGTCGATGCCGGCAGAGGTCGGTACGGTGTCGGGCTGGGGGGATGAGGATGGTGTAACGGAGGCCTGGAAAGTTGGCGTCTTGAGAGCCGGTTCATCGGTCGATGTGGTGGACGATGGTTCAACCGTTGCCAGGCTTGATGCTGTGGATAATGGAGTCCGGGTGACAGTTGGACTGGGTGTAGGCGTGTCTGAGACAGGAGCATTGCAGGCCAGAACAACAGCGATCGAGAAGATCATCAACACAATCCGGAAACGGTATTTCATCATGCTTTCGACTTTCTTGTTGTGGCACTGGTCATCTATCTGCTATGTTCTGATCAGCTTTTCCAGCCAGGGAACAGGCTCGTTCTTGCGCTTCCACCATAGGTCTTCCCAGATGTAGTGGACCGCCAGTTGTTTGTAGCCGCCATAGCGATCGAAGTGCGCCAACAAATCATCGACCGGTGCCGGGTCTTCCGGGTCTCGGTCAAAGAACACCTTCGAATAGATTTTTTGCTCCCAGGGCGAGATATGATCGAAGAAATCCCAGTGGTGGAAGACATCCATTAGCAGGTACCAGACCGTCGCCGGGCCAACTCCGTATAGTTTGAGCAGCTCCCGGCGTTGTGTCTCGCGATCCTGCTGCCGCAGTGTTAGCTCATCGAGCTGTCCGGACGCAAAGGCATCATCGATGCGTTTGATGGATCTGGCTCGATACCCAACCTTGATCGCTCGTAGATCCTCCTCGCTGATCGACGCCAGCCGGCCTGGTGGCCAGAAACACCATAAATCATGACCATCGAAGGAAAGCAGCGTCCCATAATGCTCCAGCAATGCCTGAAACATCTGGATTGACCGTTTCACCGTTGCATTCTGGAGCACGATGCCGATGATCAGATATTCATACAGCGAGCTTGGGTGGCCGGGCCGCATTCCACGCCATCGGGAGAGAATTGGGCCGAGCACGGCATCGCTGCCGAAGGCCGCGTAAAACCCGGTCAGATCGAGATCGAGGTTGTAACGATAGCATATCTCGGCTGCCAACGATTCCAGGTAGTGTTCCTCTAGTTGGCTGTCATAATGAATATCGACCCGGATGGCCGGGTGGTCGACGCTGCCTGCGTCAGAAAACGTCAACCCGAGTGTCCGACCCAGCCAGTGGAATGTCTGCCGGCGAACACCCGGTTCCCAGTAATTATCGCCCGTCGTGAAATGATCGGGCTTGTGGAAGGTGGCATCAAAGTTGAATGGCGCGGTCGGCGCCAGTTGAATTGTCGTGACTTTTGTAAGCTGCATCGATCCTTGCCCCGGGCCTTTAGGGCCCTGCCACGGCTCCAACTGACAGCCAACTCTTGCCGTCAGGCTCCAGCGCGATGGTCTTTCCCAGGTAATCACTGAAAAAGAGGCGGGGCTTATCGCCAGGGGTTTTTTGATACGTCATATTAAAGGGAACTTCATCGTTGATGGCCCAACCAATCCGGTCGGCCAGCCCACTGGTGTCTCGCCACACTAATCCAAATCCACGTCGGGGCTGCTTTAATCCCTCCGGTGGCACATATGACGGATCATCCTCCGGCATTCCCTCGGCCCAAGGATTGGCCACCATCAGCCAGGCCGGCTTGGCTGCATTGGGATCCTGGGGGGCATCGTTAAATAGCACGATAATCTGGTTGGTATCTCCCAGCCAGAACATCCGTCCCCGCTCGAATTCCTGCGCGCTGGCCTGTACACTGACCGGTTCGGCAGCCGGGCAGTATTCCTCCGGCGGGGGCTGGAAGAACCAGCCCACCTTGCAGGTGACAGTCACGAGCGTGTGTTTTTGAACCGTCGCAATGCCGTTGGTCACCGACAGCATGTATTCCTCATGTCGCGCATCACCACGCAAGGTGACCGTCAACGAACCCTCTGTATCGACCTGCCAGGCACGCCCTCTCGATCCGTCGCTGTTAATACGGGTAATCGAGGCCGATGTTCCACCGTCGCTCGACCAGAACAGCAGTACCGATTCTCCTGGGCCGGCTTCGGCCGGGAAGGCTACAAAGTAACCGATTCTGGGCTTAGGCCCAGCGACTGTATCGCTGTATCCACCGGTCATCTCATCCTGAGAGAGCGTCGAAGAGGCATGAATGAGCGGCGTCGATGTGTAGGGCAGGGTCAATGTGATGGTTGGCGTGAGCGTCGGTGTAATGGGGGTTGGTGTATTGAGCTCGCTGATAGCCGGTGTGTTGGTAAAAACCGGGCTGGGCGTGAGTGTCGGCAGCGCTGCAATAGTCGGCATTTCTCCGATCAGGTCAGCACATCCGCTGACAGACAGCATTAACGCGAAACATAAAACAGATAGTTTGATTTGCTGCATTCTAACTCCCCCATTTGTGCTAACCTGGACAACATTATGCATCATACTGCGAGGTCGTCAAGTAGGCAAGAGGCAATTTTATCGTTTACAGATGCTCTGTGACTACCGGTTTTTGCAGAGAATTGGATCTTCTCAATCAATACCTTCGCCCATTTTTCATTGTTGCGCAGTAACGATTCAGTGGTTAGATGTAACCTAAAACTCGTCACTCATCACTCGTCACTCAAAATGTATCTTCTCGATAACTTGGGGTAGTTCTTGATTTTTTGACCTTCGACCTGTGATTTGCGTCTAAAAACTGATCACTGATCACCAAGAATGAGCTTGACGGGTTATTGAGAAGATACGTCGGCACCGTGGGGGTGAGGTCACACGGCGCTCCTTACACACGCTATAGCTGCCATACTGCTGCCATACTCCTACCATACTCCTGGTCTCGCCACCCTGTGTCCTGTCCCCATCCGCCCATCCTGGGTATCTTCTCAATCATTCGAGGAACGTAACTATTCAGCGGTTAGCGGTTAGCTGCAAACCAACACTCGTCACTCAAACGACCGCAAGTCGTCCGTCAATCAAAACTGTCAGGCAGCCGGCACCAATAACTGGATAGTTACATCTTTTTTGCTTAAGTTGACGCTCATGATATGCCAACAGCCACCGCTCTCCCTATGGATACATCCGCTTTAGCATCCTGGGGAAGGGAATTGCCTCACGAAGGTGGTCGATGCCGCAGAGCCACGAGACTGTCCGCTCGACACCCAGCCCGAAACCGGCGTGCGGCACGCTGCCAAAACGCCGCAGGTCGAGGTACCACTGGTAAGCATCCGGATTGATGCCAAAATCCTTCACCCGCTGCATCATCAGGTCGTGGTCGGCAATGCGCTCGCTGCCACCGGTGATCTCCCCGTATCCCTCCGGCGCCAGCAGGTCGACGCTGCGGCAAACCTCCGGTCTCCCATCGACCGGCTGCATGTAGAAGGCCTTGACCGCGGTTGGGTAGTGGTAGACGAACACCGGCCTATCGAACTGCTTGGTCAGCTCGGTCTCATGCGGTGAGCCGAAATCGTTCCCCCAATCGATCTGGAGAAGCTCCTTCTGCTCCGAGTCTGTGACCTCCTCGCGGATTTTCGATAGGCGTTCTACCGCATCGTCATACGAGATGCGGGGGAACGGCGGCATCACCTTCTCCAGCATCGTGATATCGCGTTCCAGCAGCTTCAGTTCCTCTTCCCGCTCTTTGAGCACCGTCTGGACGATGTAGGAGATGAACTCCTCTTCCATGCTCATCAGGTCTTCCAGACTAAAGAAGGCCATCTCCGGCTCGACCATCCAGAACTCGGTCAGGTGTCGGCGTGTCTTCGATTTCTCTGCGCGGAAGGTTGGTCCAAAGCAGTAGACCTTGCCGAAGGCCATGATATTGGCTTCGTTGTAAAGCTGCCCCGTCTGCGCCAGGTATCCCGGCTCTTCAAAGTAATCGAGCTCGAATAATGATGTGGTGTTTTCCCCGGCTGTTGGGGTGATGATCGGCGTATCGAGGTTGATATAGCCATGATCGTCCAGGTAGTTGCGGATGGCCTTGATGACCGTCGCGCGTACCCGCAGCACCGCCCACTGCTTCGATGATCTCAGCCACAGGTGGCGGTTATCCATCAAGAACTCGACGCCATGCTCTTTGGGGGTGATCGGATAGGGCTCGGCGATCTGGATCGTCCGGATAGTGTTGACGCCGATCTCGTAACCACCCGGCACGCCCGGTGCGCGGGTGTCCGCGCGGACGGTCCCAGTTACTATCAGCGATGATTCTTGGGTCAGGGCGGCTGCGTCAGCAAAGACGTCTTCCGGTACATCCTTCTGGAACACAACACACTGAACGATGCCTGTACCATCTCGCACCTTTAGAAACTGGAGCTTGCCTTTATCGGTGCGGTCATAGAGCCAGCCGCGTAGCGTCACTTCCTGGCCGTCATAGCGGGCAATATTCTGAATCTCGATCATAGGCGTCATGTCAATTTTCTCCTCAAGCTGGTACGGGGAACCTGTGAGGGATTGTAGCGATGGGATGAGGATGGGTCAAGCCACTACAGGAAAAATCGGGCAGAAGATGAACGCGCTACCCCACGAAAATTTGACAGATAAGCCTTTGAGCCGTACATTCTGTTGCCGAATCTCTGATTGAATTGAGGGCTTGTCGATATCAAATTCATCGAGAATTGCAATTAAACAAGCCTTTCATTGCGGTGTAGACACAGGTGGCCGATACGCTGCCAGACGATATTGGTAGTGAGGGGGCTGCTCCAGGTTGAGTGGAATGGCCGGTTGTCTTTCACTGCCCAGCGCGCATCACGCAAAAATCCATATCACCCTGGAGGAATTTACCGTCTATGGCTGTCATAAAACCATTTCGAGGTGTTCGTTACAACCCAAAGCGCATTGAGGATATGCATGCAGTCATAAGCCAGCCACATGACCGCATCGACCGGGTCCGACAGGAACAGTATCAGGCTTTGAGTCCCTGCAATATCGTCCGCATCATCCGGGTGCGAACCGATGAAGATCGGGGCTCGATACCCGTGGAGGACAGTGTTTACGCACGCGCCAGGCAGCACTATGAGCAGTGGCTTCAAGAGGGAACCTTAATCCGTGAAAGCCAACCGGCGTTTTATGCTCACGAGCAGACCTTTACCATCGATGGGCAGACTTACATTCGCATGGGATTACTGACTGCTTTAGAGCTGACTGATTTTACAGAAGGCATCGTTCTTCCTCATGAAGAGACTCACTCCGGCCCCAAAGTCGACCGTCTCAATTTGCTCAATACATTATCGGTCAGTGCTGAGCCAATCTTTGTCCTCTACCCCGATTCTGAAAACAGGATCAATACTTTGATCCGGCAGGCCATCAACGGTCATGAGCCTGATGTCGATACGACGGAGATGTACGAAAACCTGGTCAGGCAGCGATTGTGGGTGATTACCGATCCGGTGCATGTCAAGGCTATCCGGGATGAGATGGCAGCCAAGCGTGGGCTGGTCATTGCTGACGGTCATCATCGATTCACAACCGGCTTGAATTATCGCAAGCTCCAGCAAGAAGCCCACCCTGATGCGTCTCCTGATGCCGGATTCAACTATATCGCGGCGACCCTTGTGAGCATGGACGATCCCGGGTTGGTCATCCTGCCGACACATCGAGAGATTTGCAACTTCACTGCTACTTCGCCCACTGAGATTTTGGAGCGCGCCGATAGCTACTTCGAGATCGGCCAGGTGTCAGACTTAAAGACATGCATGGATCGGGTGAATGCCGATGACAGAGGGTACACATTCGGCTTCTATGGCGGACCGGCGATCGGGTTCCACACCCTATCGCTCAAAGACACGAATGTCATCTACTCGATGATCGATGGTGGCCACTCCAACGATTGGAAGTCGCTTACCGTCAGTGTCTTGCACGAGATCCTGTTGGCTCAGATCGCAGAGGTGCCTTATTCAGGCATCGAGAGTCGTGAAATGATACGCTACCGTCGCGATCCCCAGCGTGCGGTCGAGAGCATCGACCGCGGAGAAGCAAACTTTGTCTTTTTCCTCAGCCCGACGCGGATGAAGGATGTCCGGGCTTGTGTTGCCCATCACGAGACAATGCCCCAGAAGAGCACAGATTTTTACCCTAAGATCATCGCAGGGCTGGCGATGCTGCCGCTGGATGAGAACAACTAAAGGGTCTCAAGTTTTTCCATTACATCCGACACAATAGGGGGCAGCCTTTAGTCCGACGTCCCCTATTGTGATTTATTCGAGTATCGAACCTGCAAGTTGACGGCTACAGAAATCGCTGCACTGCCGCCAGAATGGCCAATACCAGCAAGATACTTCCTCCCATGATAGCCAGGTACAGTCCTTTGCTATCGACGGGAGAGATGTCTGCCAGCGTAATAATCAAGTCGGCCAGTGCTGCTCCGGTGAGAATGCACGCCAGCCAGTTCAGAAACTCGGTGGCTCGTGTCTCGCGATAATCGTAGTATTCCGAGGCGTAATTGAGCAGCATCTCTTGCTTATGCTCGAATCGCTCGGCCAGCTCGTCGAGCTTGTGATAAACCCTGGCGCGCTCCAGAAACTCAACGCGGGTAGCAAACGGTGTAATATTTTCCTGATACTGGACCAGGTCAGCCAACGCGCCTTGCAATGTCCCAATCATCAGTGATCGCTGTGGCGTTGTTGAGGCAACCAGCGCGTCGAGCCGTTGGATATAGGCACGCAGGAGGACCTCCTGAAGATAGGTCCACTCCATCAGCACCTGGTAGTGCATAAACAGATAAATAGTTACCAGATCATTGGAAGGCAAACCCAGTCTCTGGCGCGAGGAGGCAATCACTGAGTCGAGGTGATCGTTGAAGAGAATCAACTCGCTGTTACCCAGCAAATAGACTGCCACTTCGCTATCGGTACTCAAGTTGTCTGCCAACTCGCGCTCTACGATCCAGCTTGCCCGCTCCCGGTAATAGGTATCCATCGAGCCAATGCCGCGCAGCGGCCCGGCATATCTGGCCACATAAGCAACAAAGTTGTCATCCGGCTTGGGAGTAATGTCCTCCAAAACCACCGTGGCGGAGCCTGTTGGGCGCATCGGCTTTTCACCTGGCGATTTTGAATGTCTCCTGCCCAGGCGGCGTGGAACGGGTGACATATTCAGCTGTGCTGCCAGAATTTGCGAGAGATCGCGCAGCCCGGCCACCACCAGATGACGACCAGGTGAGGAATCAACCACACAGTGAATGGCCCAATCGGCCAGACTCGATGGAAGCAAGCTGTGCCATTCGTCTGGCAGGCACAGCAACTGCGTGTTGATCCCCAACCGTACAAGCTCGATAGCTTCATCGGGGGTGTAGCCCTCGCCGGAATGATGCCAGGTGGCCAGGTATTCCATGATCCCAACCCCTGCCCGATGTATCAACAGCATAGGCGTGATCTCGATCCAGCGATCCAGTTCTTGTGCTTCATCTGCCGCAGATTCAACTTCAGAGGGCGTCAATGCATCCGGCTTGCAGCGCAATCTGGAAAGGGTTGGCTGCAGGTTGGCCATCATGAGCGGAGCGAATTGAAAACGGAGCAGATTCTCGTAACCGGTGCGGGCCACACTTCGAGACGCCCTCTCGATTACTCTGAGCAGGTCGGTTTGTTCGTAGCGTTTGAGAAAGCGGTCAGCCACATATATTGGCAGTCCTGTGAGGTGTTCACGGGTACTTTCCAGGAAGTTTTTCGATGGTTGATGTGAGCCTGCCATCGAGCGATCGACGATGAACGTATCGCGCCAGATGACATGCATCCGTAAGACACGCAAAAATGATTCTGATGCTGTGGACATAGCTCACCCTTGAGTTTGGCTATCTGTAATGTTCGGCAGTGTAGCACAACCTTGACAGGTATTCAAATACCAATGGGGACATGTGCCGGCGTTGTGGGATCCTCCCTTGATAACGATCTTGGCGATGAAGTCTAACATCATGGTCAAGCGGCGACATTCAAAAAGTCTTGTTCATCTCAACGCTGTCATTCCCGCGAAAGCGGGAATCCACTCACATGCGCCTGGTTTGTCACACATCCCACCTGCCGAGCCCGCTCTCGCTTCCGCGAGGGCAAAGTGTAAGCTTTCTGAATTTACTGCTGTTTCCCATATAATAGTCTCCACTTGCGCCTAATCTCCGTCTAATAGCATAATGGCAGACACAGAAGGCACCAGTTTTGTCTATATCAGCCAATCGTTTACATGCGATTGACCGAAGGCATATATCTGGGCATTTGACTCACTGCTGTTTTCAGGAGAGAGCGGCCATGTCAGGTCTTGCTGGAAGTACTTTGGGGCCCTACCAAATCCTCGATGAGATTGGACGGGGCGGGATGGCAGATGTCTACCGCGCCATCCAGCCCTCCATTGGCCGCGAGGTAGCGATCAAGATTTTGCCGGCATATTTCCTCCAGGACCGCATTTTCGTCGAGCGGTTTACGCGCGAGGTGCAGGTTATTGCCAGCCTCCAACATCCTCACATTCTGCCGGTCTACGATTTCGGAGAGGAGGACGGCCTCCCCTACATTGTGATGGCCTATATGACTGGAGGCACACTCGCCGAGCGTATCCGCCGTGAGGGCGGCTTACCGCTCGGTGAGGTTGTGCGTTTGGTAGAGCAGATCGCCAGCGGGTTGGATTTTGCACACGAGAAGGGCATCATTCATCGCGACTTCAAGCCCAGCAATGTTCTGCTAGACGAGAAGGGCAATGTCTACCTGGCCGACTTTGGGATTGCCAAGATTGCCCAAGACACGGCACATCTAACCGACAGCGGAATGGTGGGAACACCTACCTATATGGCTCCTGAGTTGACCCAAAAGGGTGGCATGACACCATTGGTCGATGTCTACGCATTGGGTGTCACGCTTTTTGAGCTGCTCACCGGAAGACACGCCTACCAGGCTGAGACTCCTGTGGGCATTTTGATGGCTCACATCAATTCACCAATCCCTGATGTGCGTGTTTATCGACCAAGTTTGGCAGACGCTGTTCAACGGGTGGTCGAACGGGCCATGGCGAAGGATCCCTATCAACGCATCCAAAGCCCGGGCTCTCTGGCTACCGAGCTAAAAAGGGCAGTTGAGGAAACCAATAAAAGCGGGTTCCAAGACACAGCCAGGCTATCTAGGACACCAGCGTTACCGGTGGAGTCTATCCCCTTTGTTCCTCCACCGGATAGTCAAATCTACGACTCGTCAGGCTCTGTCCGGATATCCCAGCCAAAGAGACATCGTGGTATGCGATCCTGGTTCTGGGTGGGGGGAGTGGTCATTGCTGCCGGAGCGGTGATTGGGATTTTGGTGATCTTGTTTGCCTTATGGGGAACGTCAGGGTATTGGTCTGGAACAGTCGATGATACCCCCATCCCGCCAATGGTTATGGAGATATCCCCAGCGACGACCGACATCCTGACTGCGGATATTGGCGAAGTCTCCAGTCCAACCCCCACCATGGTCGAAGCGAATGATCCGAACTGTCCTGGTGCACTTGCACCACGCATGCAGATAGGCGGCAAGGGTCGCGTAAGCCTTACTGAGGATTCATCTTCGCTGTGGGCCGAGCCCAACACAAAGCCGGAAGTTGCCAGGTTAGCGCCAGGCACTGAGTTTAGCGTGCTAAAGGGGCCAGTCTGCGTGGCAGCGCGTCATGGACACCTCAATGCCTGGTTTGTCCAGCTGCCCAATGGCATAACGGGTTGGATATCAGAAGGCTACGCAAACCAGGAATACTGGATCGATCCTCTGCCATAGCAACGGGAACTGCTTCTGATAGAGATACAGAAATCGTCTTCGCTGCTGGCTGACCAGACTGATCGATAAAACCGACTCTTAGACGATCGATCTGCTTAAGCGATTCCAGTTGTCAAGGTTCCCGCATCGGAGCTACAGTAGATTCGTGTTCAGTCAAATTGTCGAGAATACGTTGTAGAGATCTCTCAAAGACATCTACCTCACTCTCCTCGAACCCACTGTAGAACAACTCGCCCATCTTCCGCGAGACCTCCATGTATGCTGCTTGCCAGGCACGGTCCTTTTCTGTCCGGTGGACCAGAATTTGTCGCCGATCCTCTTGTGATGGGGCACGCATCAGGTGGCCGGATTCCTCCAATCGATCCAGCATACTGGTCAGGGTCGACTTGGCAAGCGATGTCTTCTTTGCCAGCTCATTGATGGGAAGACCATCATTTTCCCACAGCACAAACATGATGCGTCCCTGGGCCGGGTTAATCTCGATCTGATATTCCTGAAGCTTCTGAGCAAAGATCCTGCCGCTCAAGTGATGGATTTGCGAGATCAAGAAGCCGCCTCGCCGTTCGATTCTCATGGTTTAAACTCGAATCGAGCGGCCCGATACCAACCCATGGCAATTTTAGGAAATAAGCGCAAGACTGTATGATCGGGATCGTCGGGGCCACCAGGGTAGTACATTTCCCATCCCTTGCTCCAGAGCGCATGACGTAACTCAGAACTGTCGACAATCTCGATATCCCCACCCAGCATCAAGCCATGGAAATGGCTCGGATCGCAGTAGTAGGCAGATACTCGAGGATTGGCCTTGATCTGGCGCACCTTGCCCGATGCGGTGTTGGTTGAAAAATAGATCATCAGATCATTGTTGTGCTCGGCAAACAGATAAACCTGATCGGGATACCGTTTGGTGTTCCGCAGATTCAGCATTGCCCTGGTGTAAGGGTAACCATCTTCCAGGGTCGTCAAATACACCGCTTTCGATTTTTCCATCAGTGCTACACATATTTGCTTCATGTTGTCAATGTTCATTGTTGCTTTCTCGTTGTTTTTTTATTTTGTATCAAATAGTACTATATCGTACTAAATTAGTCAAGCAGGATACCAACGCTACCCGCCACCAATTTCTTGACACTTCCACACTTCATGCTACAATACGAACATCATTCAGCAGGAGATTTTGATGAGCACTAACACACTTCATCTTTATGCAATAAGGCTCCGCACCGATATCGGTGCTGGTGTTGCCTTGTTGTGGGTGGAGTGCGCCTGCTGATCGTTTGTAAACCGGTTTAGAAAATCAAACCGCCACGGGCATGCTCCAAACCCCGTGGCGGTTTTTATTTGTCCATCTGCCATGGGGTCAAAAGAAACCCGTGGCTTTTTGTCGTTGGATATCAGGTTCATAATTCTTAAGGAGAGAAGAAGATGGCAGATGCTATTGTTGTGAGTGAAGTATTCAAGAAGTTCGGCAGGCCGGCCGAACAATCCTGGCGACGCCTTCTCCCGATTAAGCCGGGAACCAACGGGCACGAATCCCATATCGATGAACTAGCTACCGGACACTGAACAGAAGTTCGGGACAAAGGCAATAGGAATGGGATCCTCAAGAGCTAAACGACGCTCAATGAAATCC